>NZ_JBYTCI010000041.1:0-23729 GCF_058790095.1 Terrabacter sp. FW104-15G4B
GTTTGTGGCCTTTCGACGGTGTGAAGAGGGAGGGGTCGGTCAGGTGGGGAGGCGGAAGCGGTTGCGGGACAGGGGCTCGACCAGGCCGTCGGCGACAAGGGAGTCGAGGCACCGCATCACCTGCACCCGGTCGTCGGCCGAGTCCTCGAGGCGAGCCAGCGGCAGCGTCGCATGCGCGTCGCGCAGCCGGCGCAGCAGCTCACCACGCACCTGACGGTCGGTCCCGTGCCAGGACTGCCCGCGCCGTGGCGGTCCGTCGTAGGCCGGTCGGCCAGCGAGGTTCCAGGCGCACAGGTCGGCGACCGGGCACTCCTCGCAGCGCGGTCCACGGGCGACGCAGACGAGCGCACCGAGCTCCATCACCGCCACGTTCCACGTGTTGGCGGTGGACCGGTCGGCCGGCATCGAGTCGGCTGCCAGCTTCGCCTCGGCCCGGTTGAGCGTGACGTTCGGGAAGGCCTTGCCCTCGACCGCCCGGGCCAGCACGCGGCGTACGTTCGTGTCGACCACGACCTCGGGGATGCCGAAGGCGAAGCACGCCACCGCCGCAGCCGTGTAAGCGCCCACCCCCGGCAGCGCCAGCAGTTCCTGCGGGTTGCCCGGCACCTCGCCGCCGTGACGCTGCACCATGGCGGTCGCCGCCTCGTGCAGCCGCAGCGCCCGACGGGGGTAGCCGAGGCGCCCCCAGTGTCGTACGGCCTCACCCGGCGCGTCCGCGGCGAGGTCCGTCGGGGTGGGCCAGCGCTGCATCCACTCACGCCAGATCGGCTCGACCCGGGCGAGCGGCGTCTGCTGCGACATCACCTCGGACAGGAAGACGCCCCACGGACTGCAGTCAGGCTCGCGCCAGGGCAGGTGCTTGCGTCCCGCGTCGGCGTACCACTGGTTGACGCGCTCGTGGAGCACGGACAACGGAGCCGGGCGGGACGGCATACGCAAGGGGTTGCTCGCTGGAGACGCTAGACGTAGCGCTCGAGGATGCTCGACTCGGCCAGGCGCGAGAGCCCCTCGCGAACGGCGCGGGCACGACCCTCGCCGACGCCGTCGACGAGCATGAGGTCCTCGATGCCGGCAGCGAGCAGGCGCTGCAGCGACTCGAAGTGGAGCACGAGACGGTCGACGATCGCCGCCGGCAGGCGGGGCACCTTGGTCAGCAGGCGGTAGCCCTGTGGCGAGACCGGCGCATCGAGGCTGTCGCCGACGACCGAGAAGCCGACGGCGCGGGCACCGGCGGCCAGGTCGAGCAGCTCGACCGAGTTGAGGGCCTCGAGGTTGCCCAGGGCCTCCTCGACCGTGAGGCTCGACTTCGTCGCCGGGAGGTAGTCGCGGATGACGAGCTCGCGGTCGTTGCCGAGCCCGCCGACGAGCTCCTCGAGCTGGAGGCTGAGCAGGCGCCCGTCGGTGCCGAGCTCGACGACGTAGTCCCTGATCTCGGCAGAGATGCGCCCCACCATCTCGAGGCGCTGGAGCACCGCGGTGACGTCGCGGATCGTGACGAGGTCCTCGATCTCGAGCGCGGAGAGGGTGCCGGTGACCTCGTCGAGGCGGGCCTTGTAGCGCTCGAGCGTCTGCAGGGCCTGGTCGGCGCGCGACAGGGTCGTGGGCGAACCCTCGATGACGTGCCGGAGGTCGCCGACGTACAGGGCGACGACGCCCATCGACTGGGAGACGGAGATGACCGGGAAGCCCGTCTGCTTGGCGACTCGCTCGGCGGTGCGGTGGCGGGTGCCGGACTCGGTGGTCTCGATGCTGCTGTCGGGGACGAGCTGGGTCGCGGCCCGCAGGATCCGGGTGCCCTCACGGTCGAGGACCACGGCGCCGTCCATCTTGCACAGCTCGCGCACGCGGGTGGCCGAGAACTCGACGTCGAGAACGAAGCCGCCCGTGCAGATCGAGTCGACGACCCGGTCGAAGCCGAGCACGATCAGGGCTCCGGTGCGTCCACGGAGGATGCGTTCGAGGCTGTCGCGCAGCTCCGTGCCGGGTGCCACTGCGGCGAGGGCCGCGCGCAGCAGCAGCTCGTCGTTCCGGTCCATCACTTCCCTGTCCGCAATGGGGGCGCCGAGCGCATCCACCCGGGTCGGTCGCAGTCTAGACGGTGCCGACGGCTGGCGCGCCCGGTGGTCGCCCACCGGCGAGGCGGCCCATCGCCTCGATGGCGCGCGGGACGTCGGCGACCTCGACGGCGCGTATGCCGTCGGGCACCGAGGAGTCCGTGAGGCTGCCGGCGGGCACGAGGGCATGGCGGAAGCCCAGCCGCGCGGCCTCGGCGAGGCGCCGGTCGAGGCCGGTGACGCGACGCACCTCCCCGGCCAGCCCGACCTCGCCGAACGCGACCACGTCGGTGGCCAACGGCTTGTCGACAACCGACGACGCGACGGCGCAGACGATCGCGAGGTCGGCCGCGGGCTCGGTGATGCGCACGCCGCCGACGGTGGCCGCGAAGATGTCGCGTGAGCCGACCGGGGCACCGGCCCGCTTGTCGAGGACGGCGATGATCATCGCGAGGCGCGAGGCGTCGAGCCCGCTGGAGGTGCGTCGCGGGGACGGCAGGGTCGAGGGCGCCACGAGCGCCTGCACCTCGGCGACGAGGGGGCGCCGGCCCTCGAGTGTCACCGTGACGCACGTGCCCGGGACGGCGTGGTCGCGAGTCGAGAGGAAGAGCCCGCTGGGGTCGGCGAGCCCGGTGATGCCGACGTCGGAGAGGTCGAAGCAGCCGACCTCGTCGGTGGGTCCGAAACGGTTCTTGACGGCGCGTACGAGGCGCAGGCGCGAGTGGCGGTCACCCTCGAACTGGATGACGACGTCGACGAGGTGCTCGAGGACCCGCGGCCCGGCGATGGAGCCGTCCTTGGTCACGTGGCCGACGAGGAGCACTGCGACGCCGCGCGCCTTGGCAGCCGCGATGAGGCTGCCCGCAACTTCACGCACCTGCGAGACGTTGCCGGCCTGCCCCTCGACGTCGGCGCTGGCGATCGTCTGGACCGAGTCCACGACGAGCAGTCCCGGCGACCGGGCCTCGACGTGGCCGAGGACCGTGGCGAGGTCGGTCTCGGCGGCGAGGTAGAGGGTGTCGGCCATCGCCGAGATGCGCTCGGCCCGCGTGCGCACCTGCGCGGCCGACTCCTCCCCGCTGATGTAGAGGACCTCGCTGCCGGAGCGGGCCGCACGCGCCGCGACGTCGAGCAGGAGGGTCGACTTGCCGACGCCGGGCTCACCGGCCACGAGCACGACACCACCGGGGACGAGGCCGCCACCGAGCACGCGGTCGAACTCCGCGACCCCGGTGGGCCGCGCCGCAGCCCGGGTGACGTCGACGTCGGCGATGCGCTGGGCAGGAGTCACCACCGCGGAGGCCGTCGTGCGGGCAGCCGTCGCCGCACCGGTCTCGCCCACGGTCCCCCATGCCTGGCACTCTCCGCACCGGCCCACCCACTTGGCGGTCGTCCACCCGCATTCCGCGCAACGGAAGCCGGGGGTGCGGCGCGTCGTCGTCCTCGTAGCCATGGCCCGACCGTACGGGCAGCATCCGACAGCGCCCCGCAGGCCCTCGCGGCATGCCGTGAGAAAATGGGTGCATGGAATCGGTCCTGCCCTATGTGCTCGCCATCGTCCCCACGATCGGGGTCGGCACGCTCTTCTACTTCGTCATCAAGAGCATCCTCGAGGGTGACCGACGTGAGCGCCTCGCACAGGCCCGGTGGGAGGCGGAGCACGCTCGCCGTGACACTGCCGCGGGCGGCTCGGCAACCGCTGAGGACGCTTCGCGGCACCGGCGGTCCACCGACCGCTGAAAGCGATTCCAAACCGGGTTCCGCACGCCGGACGCGCCTTTCCTGCCATTAGCGCATCGCCCATCGAAGGGCAATTCCGGCATTGCGTTGCAGCATTGTTTTGGATGGAAATGCATTCTCGCCACTGACACGCTAAATTGAATCCTGCCCCGCGGGTCACCATTCGTGGATAACCCCTCCCTTGCAGACCACTTCAGTTGGAGAATCAATGGCTCAGCGTGTCGAAGTAGTGTTGATCGATGATCTCGATGGCGGAAACGCAGCCGAGACGGTGACCTTTTCCCTCGACGGCGTAACCTACGAGATCGACCTGTCCGACGAGAACGCCCGCAAGCTGCGTGACGACTTCGCATCCTGGACCGGTCACGCCCGGCGCGCCGGCGCCGCCAAGTCCTCCGCGACGCGTCGCCGGTCGAACGGCGCCAAGCGCACCGACCTCGGAGCGGTCCGCGAGTGGGCTCGCGCCAACGGCCACAACGTCTCGGACCGCGGCCGCATCTCGGCCGAGATCCAGGCGGCCTACGACAAGGCGCACTGACCCGTCAGTGCGCGACGAGGGGCCCGGCACGTCACGTGCCGGGCCCTTTCACATGCCGACCCTCAGCCGGTGATCTCCGCCGCCAGGTCGCCGTCGCGGGCCACCCGCGTCAGCACCTCGTCGGCCGTCAGCTGCTCGAGCCGGCCGTCCCGCGCCCCCGACTCGATCTCGTCCCACGAGCGCGGCGCCGCGACGGTCGGCCGGTCCCGGCCGCGAAGCGAGTACGGGCACACCGTCGTCTTCGCGGCGACGTTCTGGCTCCAGTCGAGGAAGACCTTGCCCGGCCGCAGGTCCTTGGCCATCTTCCACACGATCAGCTCTGGGTGCAGCTTGGTCAGCTCCTGCGCCAGCTGCTGCACGGTGTCGCGGATCTGGTCGCTCGTGTGCGCGCCGGGCAGGACGGCATACAGCTGTAGGCCCTTGCTGCCGCTCGTGACCGGGACGGTGTCGAGGCCGATGCCACCGAGTCGCTCGCGCACGAGCAGGGCCACCTGCGCGCACTCGTGCAGCCCGGTGCCGGGTCCCGGGTCGAGGTCGATGACGAGGCGGTCCGGGTTCAGCGGCTCGGCGTCGCGCCCCTCCCCCGCGTAGCGCCACTGGTGCACGTGCAGCTCGAGGGAGTTGAGGTTGGCGAAGTACGTCAGGCCGGCCAGGTCGTCGATGAGGGGGAAGACGGGGTCACGACCGGCGCGCCGGATCCACGCGGGCGTGCCGGCGGGGAGGTTCTTCTCGAAGAACTGCATGTCACCGACGCCGTGCGGGAAGCGGATTCGCGTCACGGCCCGGTCGCGCAGGTGCGGCAGGACCGCCGGCGCGATGCGGGCGTAGTAGTCGAGCACCTGCGCCTTCGTCGTGCCGGTGCGCGGGTACATCACCTTGTCGAGGCTCGACAGCCGCATCCGTCGTCCGTCGACCTCCACCGTCACCTTCTGCGCCTCGTAGGGCATCACTCACCGTCCCCGTCGCCGTCGACGTCACCAGGCGTGAGGTCGGTGCGCAGGCCCTTGTATGCCGGCTGGCGCAGCCTCCCCTGCCCGCTCAGTCCCAGCGACTGCACGTCGGCGACGAGGACCGGGTGCACCCACGTCGCACCGTTCGAGTCCTCAGCGGGAATGACTGTGGCGAAAGGCGACTCGTCCGTCGTCAGCGTCTGCAGGTCGCGCAGCAGCGACTGCCCGGTCCGGCCTGCGAGCCCGGCGCCGACCCGCCCGAGGAAGCGCAGACCACCGGGCCCGGGCACTCCGACGAGCACCGAGCCGAGCCGGCGTGAGCCGCTGCCGGCCGCCTCCGGTCGCCAGCCGCCGATGACGACCGAGACGGTGCCCCGGTGAGGCGACTTGAGCCAGTAGGGCGAGCGCAGACCGGGGACGTAGACCGAGTCGGCGCGCTTGGACACGATCCCCTCGAGCCCCTGCTCCTTCGTTGCCTCGTGCAGCGTGACCCCGTCGGTGAAGGCCGGCGGCGTCTGCCACCGCGGCCCGCCCAGCTCCAGCCGCTCGAGGGTTGCCCGCCGGTCGGTCCACGGGCGCGACAGCAGCTCGACGCCGTAGAGGCGGAGCAGGTCGAAGGTCATCAGGGTCACCGGCGCCTGCTCGGCGAGCATCCCCGCCCGGCGCGCGTCGGTGACGTGGAAGCGCTCGGCCATCGCGGCGAACGACGGCACGCCATCGCGCATCGAGACGATCTCGCCGTCCAACAACATGTCGGCGTACTCCTGGGCCAGCCCACGCAGCTCGGGAAAGGCCACGGTGACGTCGCGTTCCGTGCGGGAGAGGAGGCGGATCTCGCCGTCCGCGACGTCGGCCAGAACCCGCATACCGTCCCATTTGACCTCGTGCCTCCAGCGGTCGCCGACCGGAATGGTCGACGTGGGCGTCGCGAGCATGGGGCGCATGGGTGCATTCTTGTTCCCATGCGAGCCATCTGGAAAGGCGCCGTGTCGTTCGGCCTCGTCAATGTGCCGGTCCGACTCTTTTCGGCGACGGAGAACCACGACGTGCAGTTCCGGCAGGTTCACGAGAAGGACGGCGGCCGGATCAAGTACCAACGGGTCTGCTCGATCGACGGCGAGGAGGTGCCCTACTCCGACATCGCCAAGGGATACGAGGCGGCCGACGGGCAGATGGTCGTGCTGACCGACGAGGACCTCAAGAGCCTGCCGACGCGGTCCACAAAGGAGATCTCGATCGAGAAGTTCGTGCCCTCCGAGCAGATCGACCCGCTCCTTTTCGACAAGAGCTACTACCTCGAGCCCGACAAGACGGGGCTCAAGCCCTACGTGCTCTTGCGCGACGCCTTGGAAAAGGCCGACCGCATGGCCCTGGTCACGGTGGCCGTGCGTTCGCGGATGACACTCGCGGTGCTGCGGGTGCGCGACGGCGTGATCGTGCTGCAGACACTGCTCTGGGCCGACGAGGTGCGCGCCCCGGAGTTCGAGTCGCTCTCCGAGGAGACCCACGCGACGGCGAAGGAGCTCGCCATGGCGTCCTCGCTCGTCGACTCCCTCTCGGGCGACTACGAGCCGGATGAGTTCGAGGACGACTACGCCGAGGCCGTGACCCAGCTCGTCGCGACGAAGATCGAGGGCGGTGACATCACCGAGACGCCCGAGGCCAAGGGCGACGAGACCGAGGTCGTCGACCTGCTCGCGGCCCTGCAGCGCAGCGTCGACAAGGCCAAGGAGGCCAAGGGCGGCTCGAGCTCCGGCTCCGCCTCGGCGTCCGCAGAGCCGGAGGCACCGACGAAGTCCGCCTCCAAGACCGCCGCCAAGAAGTCGACCACGAAGAAGACCGCGGCCAAGAAGACGACGGCCAAGAAGTCCGCCGCCAAGACCACGACGAAGAAGGCGGCGACCAAGAAGGCGAGCTGACACGGCATACGCCCTCGTGGTCGTGCCGACTGGTCCACGATGTGGGGGTGCGGACGGCGACGATCGACGAGCTCACCCAGCGGCTGCGGACGCTTCCGGCGAACCCTCGTGTCGTCGTCAGCGGCAACATGGCGGTGCCGTGGGAGGCCGTGCGGGCGCTCGACGCCGCGCAGGAGACGTACGTGCTCCACGCCCTCAACGCGCCCGCCGGGCTGCCGACCCGGGACGGCGTGACCGTCGAGACGTGCTTCGTCGGTCCGGGTATGCGTCGTCATCCGCGGCTGCGCTACGTGCCGTCGCGTCTCTCGCTCGTGCCGCTCCTCTACGGCCGCGCGCTGCCGCCGGACGCCGTCCTGCTGCACTGCGCACCGCCACGACACGGCCAGGTCAGCATGGGCCTCGAGGTCAACGTGCTGCCGGCAGCGCTCGAGGCGTGCCGCTCGCGCGGCGGTCTCGTCGTGGCGGTCGTCAACCCGCGGATGCCCTTCACCTTCGGCGACGCCCAGGTGCCGCTCGAGCACGTCGACCTGGTCGTCGAGGTCGACTGCCCCATGGCGTCGCACGCCCCCGCCGAGCCCGACCCCGACAGCAGGCTCATCGGCGAACGGGTGGCCGCGATGGTCAAGGACGGCGCCACCATGCAGCTCGGGATCGGGGCCGTGCCCGATGCCACGCTCGCCGGGCTGACGTCGCGGCGCGGGCTGCGCGTCTGGAGCGAGATGTTCTCCGACGGGGTGCTCGCGCTCGACGAGGCCGGTGCGCTCGACCGGGACCACCCGCTGGTGACGTCCTTCAGCTTCGGGTCGCAGGAGCTCTACAGCTGGCTGGACGGCAACCCGCGGGTGCGGATGATGCGCACCGAGAAGACGAACGACCCCGGCCTCATCGCGCAGCAGCGCCAGATGACGTCGGTGAACACCGCCCTGGAGGTCGACCTCTTCGGCCAGGCGAACGCATCACGGATCGACGCCCGCATCCACTCGGGCTTCGGCGGGCAGACCGACTTCATCGTCGGGGCGCTGCACTCCCCCGGTGGCCAGTCCTTCATCGCGCTGCGGTCGTGGCATCCCCGGGCGGACGTGTCGACCATCGTGGCCTTGCTCGACGAGCCCGTCACGAGCTTCCAGCAGAGCGCGATCGTCACCGAGCACGGCGTCGCGCCCCTCTGGGGCCGCAGCGAGAAGGAGCAGTGCCGCGACATCATCGAGGAGTGCGCGCACCCGCGCGTCCGCGACGAGCTGTGGGAGGAGGCCCAGGCCCTGGGCCTGAGCTGACCGGACCCGACCTGACGTGACCGGAGGACGTATGCCGTCCGCCTCGTAGGGTGGCCGCATGAGCTCGGCTTCCCCGACCCCCGCACCTGCTTCGCCCGCCGCGACCACGCCCGGTGACCGGCCCGTGGCGGTCATCACCGGCGGCACCCGCGGCATCGGGCTGGCCATCGCCCGCGACCTAGCGCAGACCCACCACCTCGTCATCGGCGGTCGCGGCCGCGACTCCGTCGACGAGGTCGTCGCGGGGCTGCCGTCCGCGGAGGGACTCGTCGCAGACCTCGCCGACTGCTCACCGGGGGGCTCGCTCGAGACAGCCCTGGGCGCCCTGGTGCCGCGGCTGCCTCGCGTCGACGTGCTGGTCCACTCCGCCGGGGTGCTGCGCAGCGGCACCGTGGCCGACTCAGCGGTCGATGACTGGGCCCAGTCCCTGACCGTCAACGTCGTCGCCGTCGCGGCGATCACCCGCGCCCTGCTGCCTGCACTGCGGGCAGCCCACGGCCTCGTCATCACCGTGAACTCCGGCTCCGGCCTGACGGCCACGCCGGCGTCCGGCGCCTACTGCGCCTCGAAGTTCGCCCTGCGGGCCTTCAGCGACACCCTGCGGCAGGAGGAGCGCGAGCACGGCGTCCGCGTCACCTCCCTGCACCCCGGCCGCGTCGACACCGACATGCAGCGCGAGCTCGTCGAGTTCGAGGGCGCCGACTACGACGCCGGCGCCTACCTCGAGGTCGGATCGGTCGTCCGTGCAGCACGCCTGGCCATCGACGCCGGGACGGATGCGAGCGTGGACATGGTGTCGGTGCGCCCGCGCGGCTGGCGACCCTCCCCCGCCTGACCCCTCGCAACACACCGAGCAGGTCAGGACACACCGCAATCGGACGCCGGCGTGTTGGGACCTGCTCGCTGTGTTGTGAGGCGGGGGAGGTCAGATCCGGCTGGCGCCCCGGGTCGGCATGAGGGCGAACCGGGCGAAGGCCAGTGCCTCCGCGAGGTCGACCTCGCGCTGCTCCCGTGCCACCTTGCGCGTCGACACCTCGACGACCACGTCACCGTCCCAGCCGTTGTCCCCGAGGTGCTCGAGCACGTCGGCGCAGGGCTGCGTGCCGCGCCCCGGCACGAGGTGCTCGTCGAGGAAGGAGCCGAGCCCGTCGGCGAGGTGCACGTGCGCGAGACGCGCCCCCAGCTGCTGGGCCATCGCGAGGGCGTCGGAGCCGGCCGTCGAGGTGTGTGACAGGTCCAGCGTCACGTTGTCGTAGGGCTGGTCCACGGGGTCCCAGTGCGGGAGGTAGGCCATGACGTCGCGTCGCGCCGTCCGCCAGGGATACATGTTCTCGACGGCCAGCCGGATCCCCGTGTCGTGCTCACGGAGCGCGACCCCGTCGACGAAGCCCGCGGCATACTCCCGCTGCCAGCGAAAGGGCGGGTGCAGCACGACGGTGCCGGCGCCCACCTCGAGGGCCAGCTCGATCGAGCGGTCGACCTTGCCCCAGGGATCGGTGCCCCACACGCGCTGGGTGAGCAGCAGGGTCGGCGCGTGCACCGAGCTGACCGGCAGGCCGTGCAGCTCCGAAAGGGACCGGAGCGCCCCCGCCTCCTGCGTGACGGGGTCGGTCCAGACCATGACCTCGACCGCGTCGTAGCCGAGACGGGCGGCCGTCGCGAAGGCGGTCGCCGCGTTGTCGGGGTAGAGCGAGGAGGTCGACAGGGCGACCCGGATCGTCATGCGGCCATTCTGCGCCACGGCGCTCCCGGCGCCGGTCGCAGGGCCGGTCGCCGGGCCGGTCGCCGGGCCGGTCGCCGGGCCGGGCGTGCGCTGGGACCCGGCCGGCTCACGGGACGAGGTGGTCGAGCCGGCGGAGGATGAGGCCCTCGCGAAGGGCCCACGGGCAGATCTCGATCTGGTCGAGCTGCAGCAGGTCCAGCGCCGCCTCGGCCACGAGCGCGCCGGCATACAGCTGCCGGGCCCGGCCCTCCGAGACCGCGGGGAGCTTCGAGCGCCCGGCCGTGTCGAGCGGGCCGACGAGCTCGACGACCTTGTGCAGATCGTCGCGCGAGAGCATGCGCGACACGAACTGGCCCTCGGCCATGGGTGCGGCGCCGGCGATGCGCGCCAGCGACCGCATCGTCTTGGAGGTGCCGACGGCTCGGTCGGGCGGCCCCGAGATGAGCAGCGGACGCACGTGCTCGGCCAGGGTGGCGCGCACGTGCGAGCGCAGCTCGCGCGCGGCGGCCTGCTTCGGTGGGTCGCCGGGGAGCCGCTCCCGGGTGAGCCGTCCGGCCCCGAGCGGCAGGCTGAAGGCAACGTCGGGCTCCTCGTCGATCCCGGCCGCCAGCTCGAGCGAGCCACCACCGATGTCGACGACGAGCAGCCGGCCGCTCGACCACCCGAACCAGCGGCGCACCGCAAGGAACGTCATCCGGGCCTCGTCCTCGCCGCTCAGGGCCTCGAGGTCCACACCGGTCTCGGCCCGCACCCGCTCGATGACCTCCTCGCCGTTCGGCGACTCCCGAAGGGCAGACGTGGCGAAGGCGAAGAGGTCACTGACCCCTTGGTCCTCGGCGACGTCGAGGCACTCGCGGATGAAGGTCACGAGCCGGTCGGTCGTCCGGTCGCTGACGCGGCCGTCGGCCTTGAGGTTCTCCGAGAGGCGGAGCTCGGTCTTGTGCGAGAAGGCCGGCAGGGGCTGGGCCCCGGGGTGGGCGTCGACGACCAGGAGGTGGACCGTGTTGGACCCGATGTCGATGACGCCCAGGCGCATGCCCCCACCCTAGTGCCGGGCCTGTCACGACCTCGGCTCGCGAGAGGGGCCGTATGCCGTCAGGCGGAGCGGCGGCTCAGCGTGAGCGATGCGAGGGCGAGGGCCCCGGCGATGAAGGCAGCGACGATGCCGAGGTCGCCGAGGACCGCCGTGACGGGGTCGGTGTTGCGCGCGATCTCCTTCATGGCGTCGACCGCATACGACAGGGGCAGCAGGTTGCTCACCCACTCCAGCACCGGCGGCAGCAGCTCGCGGGGGACGAGGAGTCCGCACAGGAGGAACTGGGGCAGCAGGAAGGCCGGCATGAACTGCACGGCCTGGAACTCCGTGCGGGCGAAGCCACTCGCGAGCAGCCCGAGCGAGGTGCCGAGAACGGCGTCGAAGACCGCGACGACGACGAGGAGCCACAGCGGCCCGGCCACCTCCAGGCCACACACCCAGACAGCGAATCCCGTTGCCACCACGGCCTGCACGGTGGCGAGCGCCCCGAAGGCGACGGCATACCCGAGCATGAAGTCGTCCTTGCCCATGGGGGTGGTCAGCAGGCGCTCGAGGGTGCCCGACTGGCGTTCGCGCAGCGTCGCGACGGAGGTCACGATGAACATGACGACCATCGGGAAGACGCCCAGCAGGGCCGGTCCGATGGAGTTGAAGACGCGCGTCCCGTTGTAGATCCAGGCGAGCAGGCCGAGGAGCACGCAGGGCACGACGAGGATCAGGGCGATCGTGCGGCGGTCGGTGCGCACCTGGCGCAGCACGCGGCCGGACGTGGCGACGGCGAGCGCGGCGTTCATGACGCCCTCCTCGCCCCGGACCGGGCGGTCTCGGCGTCGATCAGGGCGAGGAATGCGGCATCGGCGTCGACGGCCCCGGTCTGCTCGAGCAGCTCGCCCGGGGTGACGTCGGCGAGGACGCGGCCCTCGCGGAGCAGCACGAGCCGGTCGCAGCGGGCGGCCTCGTCCATGACGTGGCTCGAGACGACGAGCGAGTGGCCCGCCTGGGCAAGGTGCCGGAAGAGGTCCCAGAGGTCGCGACGGAGGACCGGGTCGAGGCCGACCGTGGGCTCGTCGAGGACGAGCAGGCTCGGGCGACCGACGAGGGCTGCAGCGAGCGAGACCCGTGACTCCTGGCCGCCGGAGAGGTCCTGGACGAGCTGGTCGGCGCAGGAGGTGAGGTCGACCTCGAGGAGCGTCCGCTCGACCGCGTCTCGCAGCTGGGCGCCGCGCAGGCCCACGACGCGGGCGAAGTAGACGACGTTGTCGCGCACGCTGAGGTCGGCGTAGACGCTCGGGCTCTGGGTGACGTAGCCGACCTGGTCGCGCAGCACGGGCGAGCCCGCGGGGTGGTCCAGCACCGTCACGGTGCCGGACTCGATGATCTGCACCCCGACGATGCAGCGCATCAGGGTGGACTTGCCCGAGCCGGACGGACCCAGCAGGCCCACGACCTCACCGGCGGGGATCTCGAGGTCCAGGCCCGGGATGACGCGGCGCTTGCCTCGCACGACGTTCAGGCCGCTGATGGCGACCGCCGGATCGCTGTTATTCATCATGCGATGAAATCTACTCCGGTGTCGGCGGCGTGTCCACGAGATGCTGCTGGAGCACCGGGCCGATGCGCTCGACGAGCTCCTCGCGGGTCGCGTCGACCATCGCCGGCACCCGGATGACGTAGCGCGCCACGACCAGGCCGATCATCTGCGACGCGGCCAGGGCGCCGCGCAGCTGCGGGTCCGCGACGCCGGTGCTCGAGGCGATGCGCCCGAAGACCTCGCGCCCCAGGAACTCCCGCAGCATGCGTGCGGCCTCCTCGCTCGTCATGCTCGACCGCACCAGGGCCACGAGGGCGTCGCGCCGCTCCGGCGGCTCCCACACCGCCAGGAAGGTCTCGACGATGCGCCAGCCGAGGCGATCGACGTCGCCCGCTGTGACCCGCTCGATGATGTCGGCCGGGTTGACCGGCACGTCGAGCGTCTCCGCGAAAAGGGCTGCCTTGCCCTCGAAGTAGTGGTGCACGAGGGCCGGGTCGACGCCGGCCTCACGGGCGATTCCGCGCATGCTCGCCTTGTCGTATCCCTTGGCTGCAAAGGACTTCCGGGCCGCCTCGATGATCGCCGCGCGAGTGTCGGCGCCCCCCGGGCGGCGCCCGCGGCCCCTCGGCGTCGCCTCGCTGCTCGTCCTCGCGGTCATGGGGGTCACGCTAGTCCCGCTCACGGGAGCACACGGCATACGGCGATGTCCCGGCTCGCCACGCCATCCATCACGTGGGCGCCGGGGGCGGCGTGGTGACGCTGGCGACATAGGGTGATCGGGTGGCTGAAGCACCTCTGGACCTCCCTCGCGTCTGGGTCGAGTTCACCGACCCCGCCGACCCGAACCAGCGTTACCGCTGCGACCTGACGTGGCTCACGAGCAGCTGGACGTGCATCTTCGGGAGCGGCTGCCAGGGCATCTACGCCGGCCGACCCGACGACGGCTGCTGCACGCTCGGCGCGCACTTCACCGAGAAGGCCGACTGGAAGCGGGTGGAGAAGGCCGTCGAGGAGCTCGGCGAGGACGAGTGGGAGTACCACTCCGTCGGACGGGCCACCGGCAGCAAGGACGACTGGACGGAGAAGGAGGACGGCGCCCGCAAGACGAAGGTCGTCGACGGTGCCTGCATCTTCCTCAACCGCCCGGGTTTCCCCGCCGGTGCCGGCTGTGCACTGCACCAGCACGCGGTCCTGACCGGCGTGGAGCCGCTCACCCTCAAGCCCGACGTCTGCTGGCAGCTGCCGATCCGGCGCACGTTCCGCACGGTCGAGCTCCCCGACGACACCAGCTACCTCGAGGTCACCATCACCGAGTACGACCGTCGCGGCTGGGGGCCTGGCGGCCACGACCTCGACTGGTACTGCTCCGGCAACTCCGAGGCGCACGTGGGGCGCGAACCCGTCTACCGCTCCAACGCGCCGGAGCTCGTCGAGCTGATGGGGCCGCTCGCGTACGCAGAGCTGGCGATCCGCGCCGAGGCACACCTCGCCCAGGTCAAGGCGGTCCGGGCCCGCGGCGTGCGCAAGCTGCTGCCGCTGCTCGTGCACCCGGCCACCATCGAGGCCCAGCGCACCACCTGAGCGACGTGAGGTCCGCGTGAGCGAGAGCAACGAGATCATCCCCTCCCCCAACATCTGGGAGGCGCCCGACGTCTACGAGGTCGAGAACCGCGGCGTCGACCGTGCCCACGTCATCGAGGACGCCATGCGCGCGGTCCTCGACTGGGATGGCAGGGACGTCGTCGACATCGGCTGCGGCACCGGCTACCACCTGCCCTACTTCGCTCGCGACGCCCGCTCGGTCGTCGGCGTCGAGCCGCACCCGCCACTGGCTTCGCTTGCTGCGCAACGGGTCTCGGGTATGCCGTCCGTCTCGGTCCGCGAGGACGGTGCCGCCGCGATCGCGGTGCCCGACGGCTCCTTCGACGTCGCGCAGGCACGGTGGGCGTACTTCTTCGGCCCGGGCTGCGAGCCGGGGCTGGCCGAGCTCGACCGCATCATGCGCCCGGGTGGCGCGGCCTTCGTCATCGACAACGACGCGACGCGCTCGACCTTCGGTCGCTGGTTCCGACGCGCCCTGCCGGCCTACGACCCCCGGGCCGTCGAGCGTTTCTGGGAACGGCATGGCTGGGAGCGCGAGCGGCTCGAGATCCGTTGGGACTTCGACTCCCGCGAGGACTTCGAGGCGGTCGTCGGCATCGAGTTCGCCCCTGAGCACGCCGACCTCATACTGGCCGAGCACCCGGGCGCGACGGGCGTCGACTACGCCGTCAACCTCTGGTACCGCCGCTACTGACGGTCCGCTGGCGCGGGCTCCCTCCGCGGGTTGCTGCACCGAACGGCCGGTGCGCTCCGCGGATCGGCCAGCAACCCGCGGAGCAACCCCGGCGACGCAGCGGGTCGTGGTCATTTCGACCCATGGCCGCCCACTCCGGGATGGGCATCACGGTCGACGCGGCCAGCCCCCCGTCCTCCCTACGGTCGGAGCACGACCACCAGGAGGAACACCATGGACACCATCGACACCGTCATCATCGGCGCAGGCCAGGCCGGGCTCGCCACCGCCCGCGAGCTCTGCATCCGTGGCCGCGAGTGCATCGTGCTCGAGCGCAACGAGACCATCGGCGACGGGTGGCGCCAGCAGTACGACTCGCTCCGGCTCTACTCGTCGGCCCGGCACGACTCCCTGCCGGGCCTCACCTTCCCCGGCCACCCGAGGTCGTTCCCCGGCAAGGACGACGTCGCAGACTACCTCCAGTCGTATGCCGCCCACTTCCGGCTGCCCGTCAGGCTCGGAGTGCGTGTGGAGCGGCTCTCCGCAGACCCGCAGGGGGACGGCTTCGTCGTGACCACCGACCGCGGCGCCATCTCGTGCCGGAACGTCGTGGTGGCGACGGGCAGCTTCGGTCGGGCGCCGCGTGTGCCGGCCTTCTCCGAGGACCTCGACCCGTCGATCCTCCAGCTGCACTCGAGCCAGTACCGCCGGCCGAGCCAGCTTCGCGACGGCCCGGTGCTCGTTGTCGGCGCCTCGCACTCCGGCTGCGACATCGCCCACGAGCTGGCCGAGGGGCGGCGGACGATCCTCGCCGGCCGGGACCGTGGCCAGATCCCGGTGCGCTGGGACACCCCGGCGGTCCACGTCGCCTTCCCGATCCTGCTCTTCGCCTGGCGGCACGTGCTGACGCGGCGGACCCCCATGGGCAGGCAGATGATGGCCCACGTGCGACACCACGGCGGCCCGATGCTCCGGGTCAAGCGCGAGGACCTCGCGGCACGCGGGGTCGAGCGACACCTGGCGCGGGTCACCGGTGTGACAGACGGGAAGCCGACGCTCGAGGACGGGACGGTCGTCGACGCCACCAACGTCCTCTGGGCCACCGGCTTCGAGCAGCGCTTCGACTGGATCGACCTGCCCGTGGTCGGCGAGGACGGCTGGCCCCGGGAGTACCGCGGCGTCTCGACGGACGTGCCCGGCCTCTTCTTCTGCGGGCTGTCCTTCCAGTATGCGTTCGCGTCCATGGTGCTGCCCGGCGTCGGTCGCGATGCAGCCCACGTCGCGGCCCGCATCGTCAAGCGGTCGGCCCCCGCCTTGCCCAGGCCGGCGTCGCGGGCCGCGGCCGCCTGAGGGGCCGGAGGATCAGCCGCGGCGGGGCACGAGATCGTGCTCGAAGGCGAACGCCGCTGCGGCCGTGCGGCTTCCGACCCGGAGTTTGGTGAAGATGTTGCTGAGGTGGCGGGCCACCGTGCGCTCGCTGAGGACGAGGGCTGCGGCGATCTGGGCGTTGCTGCGGCCCTCTGCGACGAGCGCCAGGACCTCGACCTCACGCGCTGTCAGGCCCGCGGGACGCGCGCCCGGCGCCGTGAGCCGCTCGAGCGCCTCGACGTCCGGTCGGGCCCCGACCGACTCGAACCCCTCGCGCGCCGAGGCGAGGGCCCGACGGGCGGACTCCTCGTCGCCGAGGGCGAGCAGCGCGCGGCCGGTGGCCGCCTGCGCGAGCGCCGCCTCGTAGGCCAGCTCGAGGCGTACACACGTCTGGTGAGCCTTGCGCAGGTAGGGCAGCGCCCCCGCAGGGTCGCCCGACCCGAGCTGGACGCTGCCCCACGCCGCGGAGGCGGCAGCCGCGAGCACGTCCGACCCGAACGACGCGGCAAGCCGGTCGAGCTCGCCGGCGCACTCGCGCGCGGCGTCGAGGTCATGGGCCGCGAGGAGCACCTCGACGGCAGCCGGCAGGACCTGGCTGCGTCGCACCGCCGTGGATGGTTCGCCGAGCAGTCGCTGCACGGCCGCCACCGCGGCTCCGGTTCTACCGCGGGCCAGCCAGAGCAGCGCCGAACCGGGCTGGGGGTCGTACCCGTGCTCGGCGCTGAGCTGGTAGGCGGCGTCCGCAGCATCGAGGTCGCCCCTCAGGCGCAGCAGGTCACCGCGCTCGCACGCGGCCTGCCCCATCGCGTCGGTGGCTCTCGCGAGACGGTAGCGGTCCATGGCGGCGGCGAGCTCGTCGAGCGCGGCATCCCAGGCGCCCCGCGCCCGCATGACCTGTGCACGGTGCAGGGCGCACTGGCCGGTGAAGGTGACCAGGCCCGGCTGCTCGGTGCACCAGCGGTGCAGGATCTGCGTCCACTCCTCGACCCGGCGCAGGTCCGACAGCTCCTGACAGCCCTCGATGGCCGTGCAGTAGACGTGGCCCAGCATGACGGGGTGGAGGGTGCGGCTCGTGGCCTCGAGCATCGACTCGTCGAGGAGCGACAGGCCGTCGGGGACGCGGTCGGCGTAGATGGCCATGCGACCCTGGGCGCACAGGCCGGTGGCCAGCAGGCCAGGGTCGTCGTGGCGCCGGGCGGCCTCGGCCGCCTCGACCGCGCACGCGAGCGCCTGGTCGAAGCGTCCGGCGCCGAGGTGGGTGAACATCCGGGCGAAGGCGAGGTAGCCCGATTCGAGGCTGCCGGGCGGCAGGGTCGCGACGAGCCGCTCCCCGCGGGAGACCCAGGCGGAAGCGGTGGACTGGTCGCCCGTGGTCCGCGCGATCATCGACAGATGGAAGGCGCACCGGGCGGCGCCCGCGATGTGACCCTGCTGCAACCTCGCCTCGAAGGCCCGCCGGTAGCGGTCGACGGCGTCGTCCAGGTGCCCCAGCAGGTGCGCCGCGACGGCCGCCGACTCGAGGTCGTCGGTGGTCAGCCCGTCAGGGTCGACGGCGGACCACCTCTCCAGGGCCGCCGACCACTCGCCGCGCTCGAACTCGGCTCTCGCGCGCACCAGTTCGTCGACCACGCCCATGTCACCCTCCTGCCTCGCAGGCTACGCTCGCCGAGCCGCATCCGTGCTCCGCAACCGAACCCGTCGAGGGGCCATGCTCTGCGGTACGCGCCTGTCGAGGGTCACCGCTTGCGGGTGCCCAGCCATCGAGAGGTCGCCTTCTGGCAGTCCCCGACCAGTCCCCGACCGGCGCGAGGCCTCGCGCGGTGGGACATCTCTTCGCCACTCGACCGGTGATGGCTCGCGAGACATGGCCACTCGACGGGTGGTCAGCCACGAAACGTGGCCTTTCGACGGTGTCAGTCGATCAGGTCCAGGGCGATGTCGACGATGGGTGAGCTGTGTGTCAGGCCGCCCACCGAGACGAAGTCGACGCCGGTCGAGGCATAGTGGGCGACCACCTCGAGGGTGAGCCCACCCGTGGCCTCGATCTCCACGGGTTCGCCTGCGCCGCGGAGCAGCTCGACCGTCGCACGCAGCACGTCGACCGACATGTTGTCGCACATGACGAAGCGTGCCCCGGCGTCGTAGGCCTCCTGCGCCTCCGCCGGCGTCGTCACCTCGACCTGGACGTCGACGTCCGGGAAGCGCTCGCGCACGAGGGCGTAGGCGGCCGCCACGGAGCCGGCGGCGAGCTTGTGGTTGTCCTTGATCATGGCGACGTCGTAGAGGCCCATGCGCTTGTTCGTGCCGCCACCGCAGCGGACGGCGTACTTCTCGAGCCAGCGCATCCCGGGCGTCGTCTTGCGCGTGTCGAGGACCATCGTCCCGGTGCCCTCCAGGGCGTCGGCCCAGCGCCGGGTGTGGGTGGCCACGCCGGAGAGCCGGCTGAGGATGTTGAGGATGGTCCGCTCCGCGACGAGGACGACCTGCGTCGGCCCGACGAGCCGCGCGATGACGTCACCGCGCTGCACCCGCGCTCCGTCGTCGCTGACGACCTCGACCGACGGCGCTTCGCCGCCGATCTGCTTCGCGACCGCAGCCAGCACGAGCTCGATCACGGGCACTCCGGCCACGACGCCCGGCTCGCGCGCCACGATCTCGGCGGTGCGCGTCTGGTCGGCCGGGATCGTCGCCAGCGTCGTCACGTCGGCACCGGCCGGACCGAGGTCCTCGCGCAGCGCCACCGTGACGAGCTCACACGCCCACTCGTGCGGGAACCCGCTCAGCCCGTCGCCGCTCACTGCTTCTCCTCCACCGTCTCCACCGATTCGCTTGACTGCGTATGCCGTCCGGCCGAGCCCGCGGGCGCCGCTCCCTCTGCGCCGTCCTCGTCCAGCACGTCCCGCGGGACCGACCCGTCGAGGTCGAGGCCGTCGAGGTTGTGGCGCGGCACCGGCACGACCTCGGCCATCAGCTCTCCCGAGGCCGGGCGCCGAAGGTGGACGTGGTGCAGGAAGTGCTCGTCGTCCCGAGCCGGGAAGTCCTCGCGCACGTGACCGCCACGGGTCTCCTCGCGCAGCGCGGCGGCATACGTCAGCGCCCGACCGAGGTGCAGCAGGTTCGTCGTCTCCCAGCTCTTGGGGCCGCCCTGCTTGTCGGTGTCCTCGGTGAGCGCCCGGGCCGCCAGCGCGCCCAGGGTCTCCTGGGTCGCGGCGAGCGACGCGGCCGAGCGCACGGTGCCGGAGCCGGCGGTCATGGCGCGCTGCACGTCCAGCCGGCGCCGGCCGCGGATCAGCTCGGGCTCACCGGCCGGCGCCACCGGCATCGTCTCCGGGAGCTCGCCGGCGCCGAGCCGGGCGGTCAGGTCGTCGGCGATGCGGCGGGCGAAGACGAGGCCCTCGAGCAGGGAGTTGCTCGCGAGCCGGTTGGCGCCGTGGACCCCGGTGCACGAGGTCTCGCCGCACGCGTAGAGGCCCTCGAGCGAGGAGCGGCCACGGAGGTCGGTGCGCACGCCTCCGCTTGCGTAGTGCTGCGCGGGGGCGACCGGGAGCAGCTGGGTCGCCGGGTCGAAGCCGAGCTCACGGCAACGCTGAACGATCGAGGGGAACCGCTGCTCGAGGAAGGCCGCACCGAGGTGCCGGCAGTCGAGGTAGACGTGGTCGGTGCCGGTCTCGCGCATCCGGGTGATGATGGCGCGGGCGACGACGTCACGCGGTGCGAGGTCGGCGAGCGGGTGCAGCCCCTGCATGAAGCGCTCGCCCGCCTCGTCGACGAGGAAGGCGCCCTCACCGCGCACTGCCTCGGAGATGAGCGGCTGCTGGCCGCGCGACCCCTCCCCGAGCCACAGCACCGTCGGGTGGAACTGGACGAACTCGAGGTCGGCGAGCACGGCCCCGGCCCGCAGCGCCGCCGCCATGCCGTCGCCCGTCGCGACGGACGGGTTGGTGGTCGACGCGTAGATCTGGCCGAGCCCTCCCGTGGCCAGCACGACGGCTCGGGCGTGGGCGGCACCGACCCCGTCGACCTGCCCCTCACCGATGACGTGGAGGGTCACCCCGCACACGCGGTCCCCGGCGTCCTCGAGCAGATCCACGACCAGGGCGTGCTCGATCACCTCGATCCCCGGGTCGTCGCGGACCCGGTCGAGGGCGGCGATGAGGGCGCGGCTGATCTCACGGCCGGTCGCGTCACCGCCCGCGTGCAGGATCCGGTCGCGGTGGTGCCCGCCCTCGCGGGTCAGCGAGAGCCCACCGGTGTCGCCGCGGTCGAACTCCGCCCCGAGCGCGATGAGGTCCCACACGGCGTCGGTGCCCTCGCGCACGAGCGCCTCGACGGCCTCGATGTCACAGAGCCCGACCCCGGCGACGAGCGTGTCGTGCACGTGCTCGGCCGCGCTGTCCTCGGGCGACATCACTGCGGCGATGCCGCCCTGCGCCCACGCCGTCGACCCCTCGTCGAGCACCGTCTTGGTGACGAGCAGCACCCGGTCGACCCGCCGCCGCAGCCGCAACGCGGTCGTGAGGCCGGCGATGCCCGAGCCGACGACGATGACGTCGGCTGTCGTGGTCCAACCCGGCGCGGGCGCGCGCAACCGCCTGGGGATGCTCACGTCGGGGAGCCCGCTCTCCGGCATACGCCTGGCCTCTCAGTCCTGGTACTCGTGCTGGTAGTCGTGGTGACGCTCGGTCACAGCCGAGGTCATCAGACCGAAGCCCTCGGGAACGTCACCTGCATCGTGCCCCACCTCGACCATCCCGTTGTGCTCGTCGACGAAGACGACCCGCGGCTCGAAGGTGCGCGCCTCGGCGTCGTCCATCGCGGCATACGCGATGATGATGACGGTGTCACCCGGCGAGATCAGCCGGGCCGCGGCGCCGTTGATGCAGACGGTGCCCGAGCCGCGCTCGCCCTCGATGGCGTAGGTCGTCAGCCGGTTGCCGTTGTCGACGTCGACGACGTCGACCTGCTGGCCCGGCCACAGGTCGGCCGCGTCGAGCAGGTCCCGGTCGATGGTCAGCGAGCCGACGTAGTGCAGGTCTGCCTGGGTGACCGTGGCGCGGTGGATCTTGGAGTGGAGCATGAAGCGCTGCACGATGACGTGTCCTCGGGATCTGTGCGGAAGTCGTTGGGAGGGAAGGGAGCTCAGGGCTGCGAGAAGGTCTCGAGGGCTCCGCCGCCGGGTCCGACCTGGACGGGCAGGTTGTCGATGAGACGGGTCGTGCCCACCCGACCCGCCACGGCGAGCAGGGCCTCGCCGCGGTACCACTCCGGCACGTCCTCGAGGGTGTCGGGGTGCACGAGCACGAGGTAGTCGATGAGGGCGAGCGGCTCGCGGACGAGGACCGAGCGGGCCGCACGGCGCACGGCCGACGGCCCCTCGACGGCGGCAGCTGCGCCGGCGCGCAATGCTGCCGAGAGGCACAGGGCCGTCTCGCGGTCCGAGGGCGTCAGGTAGGTGTTGCGGCTCGACATCGCCAGCCCGTCCGGCTCGCGCACCGTCGGGACCGACACGACGCGGACCGGGAAGTCGAGGTCGCGGCACATGCGACGGATCAGCAGCAGCTGCTGGGCGTCCTTCTGGCCGAAGTATGCCGCGCTGCACCGGGTCAGGTGCATGAGCTTGGCGACGACCGTGAGCATGCCGTCGAAGTGGCCGGGCCGTGCCTGGCCCTCGAGGACGTCGCCGAGCGGACCCGCCGACACGCGGACGCCCGGGTCGCCCTCGGGGTAGACGACGTCGGGAGTCGGCGCGAAGACGAGGTCGACCCCCGCGGCGGTGCAGATCGCGAGGTCGGCGTCGAAGGTGCGCGGGTAGCGCGAGAGGTCCTCCTTGGGCCCGAACTGGAGCGGGTTGAGGAAGATCGTCACGACGACGTGGCGGTGGGTCTGGCGCGCCTGCTGGATGAGCGTGGCGTGGCCCTCGTGCAGCGCACCCATCGTCATGACGACGGCGACGTCGTCGTCGTCGAGCGCCGAGCGCGCCACGCGCAGCTCGTCCCTCGTCCGGGCCACGACGGGAGCTGCGGGACTCTCGGGCGGCGCCGCCCGGTCGGCGGCCGCCTCGGGCATGGTGTCCATGGTCGTGTCCACGGCGGTTTCGACGGGCGTGTCGACGGTGGGTTCGGTCACGGTTTGTCCTCCTCGTGCGCGAGCAGCTCCAGCAGCGGGCCGGCGTCGGAGGCGCGAAGTCGTCCGCTCAGCAGGGCCCGCTGCGCCGTCGCGCGGGCCAGGGCGAGATAGGTCGGCCGGATGTCCGGGGCGACCTTGCGCAGCATCGCGACGTGCTCGGCAACGGTACCGGCATCGCCACGCGCCACCGGACCGGTGAGGGCTGCGTCACCCCGTTGGAGGGTGTTGGACAGGGCGGCCGTGAGCAGCGGCTCGAGCACGCGCGCCGGATCCTCGACTCCGGCCTCACCGAGCAGCTGCATCGACTGGGCGACGAGGGTCACGAGGTGGTTGGAGCCGTGGGCGAGTGCCGCGTGGTAGGTGACGCGGTCCTCCTCGGCGATCCAGACGGGGTCACCGCCCATCTCGATGACGAGCGCCTCACCGACCGGTCGCGCGAGGTCGAGGGTCGTCACCCCGAAGCAGCAGTCCTGCAGCCGGTCGAGGTCGAGGGCGGTGCCGGTGAAGGTCATCGCCGGGTGCAGGGCGAGCGGGATGATGTCGCTGCCGGCCGCCGCCTCGAACACCGAGATGCCGTGCGCCCCGGACGTGTGCAGAACGAGCTGGCCCGGGGTGAACGTGCCTGTGGCGCTCAGCCCCGCGATGAGGTCGGCGAGCGCGTCGTCCGGCACAGCCAGCACGACGAGGTGGGCACCGGCGACCACCTCCGGGATCGGCTTGACGGGCACGCCCGGCAGCAGGGTCGCGGCGCGCTCGAGGCTCTCCTCGCTGACCGCAGACACGCCCCTGACGACGTGCCCGGCCTGTGCCAGGGCGGCTCCGAGGACGGCTCCGACACGCCCGGCGCCCACGACGCCGACGTCGAAGCGCGCAGGGCGCTCGTGCGGGGTGCTCACGCACGGCACGCTATCGCCTACAGTCCGATGCCGTGGATCCCGTTCCCTGGCGTGAGGCGTGGCACGAGGCGTTGTATGCCTCCGGCCGCGGCTTCTACGTCACGCGCGGTGGGCCGGCTGCGCACTTCACCACGGCGGCTCACGGCCCGACCGGGGCGGCGCTCGCGCGGGCGCTTATCTCCCTGCCCGACCACCCGGTGAGGATCGTCGTGGACGTCGGCGCCGGGCGCGGCGAGCTCGCGACGCACCTCGTCGAGGCGCTGGCCGCGCTGCCGCCCACCCCACCCACCGCGCCCACC
>NZ_JBYTCI010000042.1:0-22199 GCF_058790095.1 Terrabacter sp. FW104-15G4B
ACCGCCCTCAGGACGACCGGACCCAACCCGCCTGGAACCAGCGGAACCTACTCACCGAAGCCTACCGGACCAACCAGTGTGCTTCGGACCGCTCCGAGATGCTCCCCGATCGCTCAGGCCACTCGGAAAGCTTCAGACCGCACCCGATCGCTCGGGCCGGCCTTCGAAGCCGTCCCCAACTGTACCGGACGATCCGGAGTGCCTCGAACGTGGTGGTCAGCCCCGGAACTGGCCAAGTTCGCTGGGTGGCATGCACCTCAGCCCATGGACCGACCTCCATGCATTCTGGCATTCCGTTCAAGAATCCACGCCTTGCAAATGGCACGGGGATATATTCGAAAGGCGCACATCATGGTCTTGCATGACAAAGTCTTTCTTGCGACCCCGACTCGAGCGTTAGGACGTTGTGGCGCACTGGTACCTGTCTCGGCGGCCCGGCGGGCGGCGCGGGCCCGGACGTGCGTCTGCGCTCCACACGCCCACCTTTCCCCCTCACGGCACCCTATTGAGGCGTGCGCCCCTAACATCGCCTCATGGCCAAGAAGATCATCACCAGACTGATTGACGACATCAACGGCACCGAGGCAGCCGAGACGGTGACATTCGCCCTCGACGGCATGACCTACGAGATCGACGTCTCCGAGAAGAACGCTCAGGCACTTCGTAACGACTTACGGCAGTGGACCGAGCGGGCTCGCACGTCAGGCAGGCCGGCGCGCACCCGGCAGCGGCTGGCAGCCGTAGGTGACTCGCGCACGGCGGAGATCCGCGCATGGGCTTACAGCAACGGGCACGACGTGCCCGCACGCGGACGTATTCCGCGGCGAATTGTTGCCGCCTTTGACGCAGCCCAGCAGGGGTAGACGTCGAGGGTGAAGGCTGCGCCTGGGACGACTCTCGCGAACAGGAGCGCGCGTGGTCCTCGAGCCTGGGCACTGAGCCTGAGCACCTCGAGGCGAGGTACCGGCGCCCGGCACGAGAGAGCGTGGATGGGCTGGAGCAACAGGCCATGACACCGGGGTATGCCCACGTCATCGCTCCCCATCCGCCCTGAGGTCGCTCGACAGGTCGGCGGATCGAACCGGCGTTCCTGCAGGTGGCTGTCGGTGGCGTGGGAGCCGTCGTCCGTGAGCCGCCGCGTTCCTCGGCGTTTCGCGGACTCCCCCCAAATGCCGCAGCGTCGGGTAGAACGATGAAGGACCCGACGGTAAATCGTGTCGGGTCCTTCATCGTTTGGTTGGCGGTGGCGGTGGGATTTGAACCCACGGTGGAGTTACCCCCACACACGCTTTCGAGGCGTGCTCCTTAGGCCGCTCGGACACGCCACCGGGAGAGACCTTACCGGAGCCGGCGGCCCTCGAAGAAATCGACCAGCAGGGCCGCGCACTCGTCCGCGCGGACCCCTCCGACCACGTCCACGACGTGGGTTGCGAGGGGGTCGCGGGTCAGGTCCCACACCGATCCGCACGCCCCCGCCTTGGCATCCCAGGCGCCGAAGACGACCCGCTCCAGCCGTGCCGCCATGGCCGCCCCGGCACACATGGTGCACGGCTCGAGGGTCACGACGAGCGTGCAGCCATCGAGGCGCCAGGAGCCCAGCGACTGTGCCGCCTCCCGCAGGGCAACCACCTCGGCGTGCCCAGTCGGGTCGCCCAGCTCCTCACGCACGTTGCGTCCGCGGCCGAGCACTGCACCATCGGCGTCCACGACGAGCGCACCGACGGGCACGTCCTGCGACCCCGCGGTCGCGACGGCCAATTCGAGCGCCTGACCGAGCCACGCGGCATACCTCTCGGCTGCCGGGACCGGACGGTCGGAGGGGGTCTCGGATCTCTTCGCCACGCGCTAAGTTTCCACCCATGGACGTCCATGTCGCAGATCACCCGCTCATCGCGCACAAGCTGACCTACTTGCGCGACAAGCGGACCGACAGCCCCACGTTCCGCCGTCTGGCCGAGGAGCTCGTCACGCTCCTCGCGTACGAGGCAACCCGTGACGTCCGGGTCGAGCCGTTCGAGATCGAGACGCCGGTCTCGCCGACGACCGGCATCAAGCTGTCCAACCCCAAGCCGATCATCGTGCCGATCCTGCGCGCCGGCCTCGGCATGCTCGACGGCATGGTGAAGCTCCTGCCGAGCGCCGAAGTGGGCTTCCTCGGGATGATTCGCAACGAGGAGACCCTCGAGGTCTCGACGTACGCCAACCGCCTGCCCGACGACCTCACCGGCCGCCAGGTCTTCATCCTCGACCCGATGCTCGCCACCGGCGGCACGCTCGTCATGGCGATCGACTACCTGACCTCGAAGGGCGCCCGCGACATCACGGCCGTCTGCCTCCTGGCGGCGCCTGAGGGCATCCAGCACCTCGAGGAGGAGCTCGCCGACTCCGACATCCCGGTCAAGGTCGTGCTCGGCACCATCGACGAGAAGCTCAACGACAAGGGCTACATCGTCCCCGGGCTCGGTGACGCCGGCGACCGCCTCTACGGCGTCGTCTGACCGCTTGCGTATGCCGCACGCTCAGGGCAGCGTGTCGCCCCACTCGGCGTCACGCGCCTTCCGGTAGCGCTCCCCTGCCTTCTTGGACACCGTCTCGCGGCCCGCGGTGCCATCCGGTCGGCACACCTGGAACTCAACGAGTCCCTTGCGCTTCAAGGGGTGCCGCAGAATGCGCCCCGAACCCTGTTCTGCCTCAAACAGATCCGCGACGTCTGGCGCCACCGCCGCGACCCACGAGAACTTCTCATCCTCGTAGGAAAGCTCCGCACCCTTGAGCCGACGGTGCTCGGCCGAGCGGTTGACGCGTGCAGCGAAGTGGCACCAGTCCCTGTGCGCGAGAGGGCAGTCGGCGACGTGCGGGCAGGGCCCGAGCAGCGTCCACCCGGCTTCGATGAGATCCGAACGGACGCGCAGCACCCGGCCGTAGCCGTCGGGTGTGCCGGGCTCCACGACGACCACCGCTCGACCGCGTCGCATGGCATCGGCGACGACCGAATCCTGCTGCGGTTCGTGCAGCTCGCTGAGGACGTAGGAGACCGTCACGAGGTCGGCATCCACCTCGGGCCAGGCGCCGGCGACGCCTCTGGCGAACGTCGCCCTGCCCAACGCAGGCGTTGGCGCGTCGGCAACGAGCTCGCGCCCCAGGGCGAGGGCGTCGTCCACCTGGTCGAGGACCGTCACGGTCTCGAGCGAGCCGAACGCCCCCGCCGCGGCCCAGGCTGCCGCACCGGTGCCGCCGCCGAGGTCGAGCAGCGAACGCGGCTCCAGGCCTCGGTACGCCAGCTCCTCCAGCACCCGGGCAAGAGCGGCGTGCGTCGCTGGCATGCGGTAGGCCGCGTAGGCCGCGACGTGCACCCGCGACGCCAGGATCGGCGCCGTCGCGGGAGCCACCGATCGGTAGCGGGCGACGAGAGCCTCGGTCGCACGGGCCAGCTCGCGCTCGTCGACGCCGTACAACGCCCGCGTCAGCGCGGATCGCAGCT
Source organism: Terrabacter sp. FW104-15G4B (assembly GCF_058790095.1). Lineage (NCBI taxonomy): Bacteria > Bacillati > Actinomycetota > Actinomycetes > Micrococcales > Intrasporangiaceae > Terrabacter > Terrabacter sp. FW104-15G4B. The sequence goes on from NZ_JBYTCI010000042.1 coordinate 3,482, forward strand.
CGGCCGCATACCTCGGCGTTCGGGACACCTGAGGAGGATAGCCGCGCCGCAGTTAGCGGCCTGCCGACACGCGCGCCGGCCTACCGCGCCCCACCAGCCACGTACGGCACACTGGCCGCATCCCTGTGCCGTGGGGCTGTCAGGGCAGCACCAGCACCTTCCCTCCAAGGAGCGACACACCATGGGCCCCAAGGCCAAGAAGGTCATCCTCATCGTCGTGCTGGCGTTCTTCGTGTATGCCGTGTTCACCTCCCCGGACAAGGCTGCCGACATCGTCACCAACATCTGGGGCGTGATCGTCGACGGCTTCAACGCCATCCTGAGGTTCTTCAACTCGCTGCTCAACCGATGATGCGAGCAGACTGAGCCCATGGCGTTGCTACGGAGCACGGACGTCCCGGCGGGCCTGGCGCCGATCCTGCTCCCGGGCGAGCGGTTGGTGACGGCTGTCAGGGCGCACTGGGCCAGGCTCGCCGAGCCCGTCATCACCGCCACGCTGGGCTTCGTCGCCGCGATCTGGGTCGACTCCAACGTGACAAAGGCGACCGAGGCGGTCGGCACGGCCTTCTGGTGGCTCTTCTTCGCCCTGCTCGCCCGACTCGTCTGGTGCCTCGCCGACTGGAGCCACAACTGGTTCGTCGCGACCGACAAGCGGTTGCTGCTGCGCTACGGCCTCATCACGCACAAGGTCGCCATGATGCCGCTGCTCAAGGTGACCGACATGAGCTACGTCCGCTCCATCCCCGGCCAGTTCCTGGGCTACGGCAAGTTCGTCCTCGAGAGCGCCGGCCAGGACCAGGCGCTGCGCGAGGTCAAGTGGGTCCCCAACCCCGACCGGACATACCGGGACATCTGCGCCGAGATCTTCCACATCGTGCCCCCGCCGGGCGACGAGGACTTCGAGGTATACGGCGGCGACCGCCCCCACGACAACGGCGGGCATGGTGGCCCCACGCTCCCGCCGGGCCCGACCGCGCCCGGCGGGAGCACGGCGTACCCGGACGTCCCCCGCACACACAACCCCATCCACGACCGACTGGACTCCTACTCGCGGGCCGTGCCGATCCAGCGACCGGGCCAGCAACCGGGCCAGCAACCGGGCAAGCAGCCCCCTCAGCAGGCCAGCCAGCAGCAGCCCGAGACGGTCTACGAGAGCGACGACCGCAAGCGACGCCGTGGCGGTGCCGACACCGGACCCGTCTGGCCCCGGTCCGAGGACTGACGGACTGACACAGAAGCACCGCCGTTGGGTACCTGAGGGGTGTCGTGCTCATTCGCGGCGCGCGGCCGACGACGCCCGGGCAGCACTCGCAGGCGGCTGCGCTCCCCACTGGTTCGTGGTGATCCGCCCGTCACCCGACATGCTCGGAGGTCTCCATGAGTGTGTTCCGCACCAAGTCGATCGAGGCATCGATGGCGTCGGCCGAGGAAGCCGACCACCAGCTGAAGAGAACCCTGAGCGCCCTCGACCTCACGGTCTTCGGCATCGGCGTCATCATCGGCGCCGGCATCTTCACGCTGACCGGCAAGGCGGCCAAGGAGTACGCCGGCCCCTCGATCGCCCTCTCCTTCGTCGTCGGCGCCATCGTCTGTGGACTGGCCGCCGTCTGTTACGCGGAGTTCGCCTCCACCGTTCCCATCTCGGGTTCGGCCTACACGTTCTCGTATGCGACCCTCGGCGAGCTCGTCGCGTGGGTCATCGGCTGGGACCTGCTCCTGGAGCTGATGCTCGGCGCGAGCGTCGTCGCCCAAGGGTGGTCGGAGTATCTCGTCACATTCTTGGGCCAGGTGGGTGTCACCTGGCCGAAATCGGTCGGGCCCGGGTCGTCCTTCGACCTGCCGGCCTTCCTGCTCGTCGCCCTGCTGACGCTCCTGATCGCCAAGGGCATCAAGGAGTCGATGCGCGTCAACCTGGTGCTCGTCGGGGTCAAGCTCTTCATCGTGCTGTTCGTGATCTTCGCCGGTATCTCCTACGTCAACACCGCGAACTGGTCGCCCTTCATCCCGCCGAGCCAGCCGGGCAAGGCGGCCGAGGGGCTCAGCACACCACTCATCCAGCTCATCAGCGGCATGACGCCGGCGACGTACGGCGTCATGGGGATCATGGCCGGCGCCGCCATCGTCTTCTTCGCCTACATCGGCTTCGACGTCGTGGCCACGACCGCCGAGGAGGCGCGCAACCCGCAGCGCGACCTCCCCCGCGGCATCTTGGGCTCGCTCGCCATCTGCACCGTGCTCTACGTCGCCGTGACACTCGTCATCACCGGCATGCAGAACTACAAGGACATCGACCCGAAGGCTGCCCTCGCGACCGCGTTCACCCAGGTCGGCAAGGACGGCTACGCCACCCTGATCTCGGCGGGCGCCGTCGCGGGTCTGACCACCGTCGTGATGACGCTCATCATCGGCGCCACGCGTGTCACGTTCGCGATGAGCCGCGACCACCTGATCCCCGGCGGCCTGGGCCGCACCAACCCGAGGACGCGCACGCCGGTCCGGCTGACGCTCATCATCGGCGCCGTCGTCGCCCTCATCGCCTCGCTGACTCCCATCGGCAAGCTCGAGGAGATGGTCAACATCGGCACGCTGTCGGCCTTCCTGCTCGTCTCGCTCGCCGTGCCGATCCTGCGCAAGCGCCGTCCCGACCTGAAGCGTTCGTTCAAGGTCCCCGGCAACCCGGTCGTGCCGTGGGTGTCCGCGGCCGCCTGCTTCTACCTGATCCTCAACCTGTCGCTCGAGACGTGGATCCGCTTCGTCGTCTGGATGGCGCTGGGCTTCCTCGTCTACTTCCTCTACTCGCAGCACCACAGCAAGCTCGCCACCGGCGAGGACCAGCAGGAGGTCCATGGGGACGCCGAGGTCCTCAGCGACCGCTGACTCCCGGGCCGCCCTCCTCGTCCAACGCAGCACAGCCCCGCCGTCGCCGCACGGCGGGGCTGTCAGCTGTCCGGGCTCATGTCCGGACGGACTCCATGGGGAACAGAAGGGCGCATCGAGGCAAGAGTGGAGCCGTGGTCAGGCTCGCACTGACAGGGACAGTCGGGCAGGCACGTCAGCTCGAAGCAGGAGTCGAAGCAGGCGCACTCCAGCTCGGGGTCGCGACGGGCTCTGCATCGACGACCGCGAGGCGAAGCCGCGCTCTCGCAAGGATCATCGAGAAGGTCGCCGTGTCGACCCGAGCGGCACCGGACTCGAGGCGCCCGATCGTGACTCTCGACAACCCGGTCGCCTCGGCGAGCTCACGCTGGCTCAGGTCCGCGACCCGCCGTGCTCGAACGATCTTCCCCAAAGGCATCGACTTCACCACCGTCACCGACGAACGCGTCGCTCACGTCGAACACCTGCTCAACGCCCGACCCGAGCCACCCTCGGCTTCCACACCCCCGCCGTTAGGCTCAACGAACTACTCACCGTTGCGCAGACGACTTGAGACCGCCCTGTGGCGGCTCGGAAGCTGCTCCTCAAAACGGAGCAGGTCCCGAGCCCGGGCCGATAAGGGGCCGGGCGAGGGGAGTTTCGGGCGGAGGCTTCAGAGGGCCTTGATGATGTCCTCGACGCGTTCCTTGGCGTCGCCGAAGAGCATGGTGGAGTTCTCTCGGAAGAAGAGCGGGTTCTGCACGCCGGCGTACCCCGCCGCCATGGAGCGCTTGAAGACGACGACCTCCCTGGCCTTCCAGACCTCGAGCACCGGCATACCGGCGATGGGTGAGGTCGGGTCCTCGGCAGCAGCGGGGTTGACCGTGTCGTTGGCGCCGATGACGAGCACGACGTCGGTGTCCGGGAAGTCGTCGTTGACCTCGTCCATCTCGAGCACGATGTCGTAGGGCACCCTGGCCTCGGCCAGCAGGACGTTCATGTGTCCTGGCAGCCGGCCCGCGACGGGGTGGATGCCGAAGCGGACCTCGACGCCGCGTTCGCGCAGCTTGGAGGTGAGCTCCGCGACGGGGTACTGGGCCTGCGCGACCGCCATCCCGTAGCCGGGCGTGATGACCACGGACGAGGCGTTCTTCAGCAGGTCGGCCACCTCGGCGGCATTCGTCTCGCGGTGGTCGCCGTAGTCGACGTCGGCGTTCGACACGGCGCCGTCGGAGCCGAAGCCACCGGCGATGACCGAGACGAACGAGCGGTTCATTGCTTTGCACATGATGTAGGAGAGGTACGCACCCGACGAGCCGACCAGGGCGCCGGTCACGATGAGCAGGTCGTTGCCGAGCATGAAGCCCGCCGCGGCCGCCGCCCAGCCCGAGTAGCTGTTGAGCATGGAGACGACGACCGGCATGTCGCCACCGCCGATCGAGGCGACGAGGTGCCAGCCGATCGCGAGAGCGATCGCCGTCATGACCAGGAGCGGGACAATGGAGTGCGCCGCCACGAACCACACGAGCAGCCCGGCAGAGACGACGAGCGCGGCGAGGTTGAGCCAGTGCCGGGCCGGCAGCATGAGCGGCCTGCTCGACATGCGCGCCGACAGCTTGAGGAACGCCACGATGGAGCCGGTGAAGGTCACCGCGCCGATGAAGACCCCGAGGAAGATCTCGACCCGGTGCACCGAGTCGCCGGCGCCGTCCGACGCCAGGAAGGTGTTGAGGCCCACGAGCACCGCGGCCGCACCCACGAACGAGTGCAGCATTGCGATGAGCTCGGGCATGCCGGTCATCTCGACCTTGCGCGCCCGCCAGATCCCGATGGAGGCGCCGATGGCCATGGCGACGAAGACGGCGACGATGTTGCCCCACGGGGCGTCTCGCAGCGCCAGCCACAGCGTGGCCACGAGCGCGATGCCCATCCCCACCATGCCGAGCACGTTGCCGTCCTTGGCGGTCTCGTGCTTGGACAGGCCCGCGAGCGACATGATGAACAGCAGGGCCGCGACGATGTAGGCGGCCTGGATGAGCGAGACGCTGACGTCGGTCACGGTTCAGCCCTTCCTGAACATCGTCAGCATCCGCCGGGTCACGGTGAAACCTCCGAAGATGTTGATGCTCGCGACGAGCGTGGCGACGAAGGCCAGCACCAGGATGACGAGCTGGGAGGCGGGCGAGGTCCGCGCCGTCCCGAGCTGGAGCAGGGCGCCGACGACGATGATGCCGCTGATCGCGTTGGTCACCGACATGAGCGGCGTGTGCAGCGCGTGGTGGACGTTGCCGATGACGTAGTAGCCGATCACGACCGCGAGCGCGAAGACCGTGAAGTGCCCGAGGAAGCTCGCCGGCGAGACCGCCGCGATCACGGCGAAGACGACCCCACCGATCGCCATCCCGACGTACCTGCGGCGAGGATCCTTCGGCGGTGATGGCTCCTTGACCACCTGCTTGCCGGATGCCGCGGGCTGCGTCACCGGCGCCGCGCTCACCTGGATCGCCGGCGGCGGCCACAGCAGCTCACCGTCGCGGGCGACCGTCATGCTGCGCTGCACCACGTCGTCGAAGCCGAGGACGAGCTGGCCGTCCTTGCCCGGGGTGAGCAGCTTCATCAGGTTGACGAGGTTGGTGCCGTAGAGCTGCGAGGCCTGCGTCGGCAACCGCGCTGCGAGGTCGGTGTACCCGATGATCGTGACGCCGTTGTCGGTGACGACGAGCTCGTCGGCCACCGAACCCTCGACGTTGCCCCCGTTGGCGGCCGCCATGTCGACGATGACCGAGCCCGGCTTCATCGTGGCGACCATCTCACCGGTGATCAGCCGCGGGGCGGGGCGTCCCGGGATGAGCGCGGTCGTGACGATGATGTCGACGTCGGGCGCCTGCTCGGCGTAGAGCTCGGCGGCGCGACGGTTGTACTCCTCGCCCATCTCCTTGGCGTAACCGTCGCTCGACGCGGCGTTCGCGTCGACCTCGGGCATGCGCACCGGCAGGAAGTCGGCGCCCATCGACTCGACCTGCTCCGCGACCTCGGCACGCGCGTCGGTGGCGCGGACGATGGCCCCCAGCGACCGGGCGGTGCCGATGGCGGCGAGACCTGCCACTCCGGCTCCGGCCACGAGCACCTTCGCCGGCGGCACCTTGCCGGCCGCGGTCACCTGGCCTGTGAAGAAGGAGCCGAACTGGTGCGCAGCCTCGACGACGGCGCGGTAGCCGGCGATGTTGGCCATCGAGGACAACACGTCCAGCGTCTGGGCCCGGCTGATCCGCGGCACGGCGTCCATCGCCATCGCGGTGACGCCGGCGGCCCGGAGCTTCTCGACGAGGTCGGGGCTGATGGCGGGGGCCATGAGCGCGACGAGCACGGTGCCCGGTCGCAACCGCGCGATCTCGTCGTCGGCGGGTGCGTTGACCTTGTGCACGATGGGCGAGCCCCACGCCTCGTCGGTGCTGACCACGCGGGCGCCCGCGACGGCATACGCCTCGTCGGAGAAGCTGGCCCTCTCACCGGCCCCGGTCTCGACAGCCACCTCGTAGCCGAGCGCGACGAGCTTCTCGACGGTCTTGGGAGTCGCGGCGACCCGCGTCTCGCGGGCGCGGGTCTCGCGGGGGACACCGATCTGCACGCTCTGCTCCTTCGCGTCACCGGCTGTGGGCACTGGTTCACGAACCTAGAGCACGACCCGCACTCGGCGGCGGCTGTGCAGGGCACGTCACACAATTGACATGCCGGCCGGCCCGAACGTCTCTGATGGTGGGCAGTCGCGGCCTCCTCGAGCCACCGGCTTGCGCGGCGGGGACGGGCAGGGGACGCTGCAGCCATGAGCCGGGTGGAGCAGCACGACGTGGCTGAAGGACAGGCGCTCGTCGCGGGAGTGGACAGCTCGACCCAGTCCACCAAGATCGTCGTCTGCGATGCCGAGACAGGACGCATCGTGCGCAGCGCCAGGGCCTCACACCCGGACGGCACCGAGGTGCACCCCGGCCGCTGGTGGCAGGCGTACGAGCAGGCCAGCGGAGGGGGCATCCTCGACGGCGTCGCCGCCGTCGCGGTGGGCGGCCAGCAGCACGGCATGGTGGCCCTCGACGAGGACGACCGGGTCGTCCGCGATGCCCTGCTCTGGAACGACACCCGCAGTGCGGGTGCTGCCCGCGACCTCACGGACGAGCTCGGCGGTGTCGGGGCGTGGGTCGACGCCGTCGGCATCGTGCCCGTGGCCAGCTTCACCGTCACCAAGCTGCGATGGCTGGCCGAGCACGAGCCGGACAATGCGGCACGCGTCGCTCGGGTCGTCCTCCCCCACGACTGGCTCACCGGACGGGTCCTCCAGGAGGGCAACGGTTTCGAGCGCTGGAGCACGGATCGGGGCGACGCCTCCGGGACCGGGTACTGGTCCGCAGCCGACGGCAGCTACCGCCTCGACCTGCTCGAGCGTGCGTTCGGCCGGGTCATCGACGTGCCCGAGGTCCTTGCGCCCGCACAGGCAGCGGGCCGCACCAGAGACGGCGTCCTGGTGGCCGCCGGCACCGGCGACAACATGGGCGCCGCGCTCGGCCTCACGCTGCACCCCGGCGACGTCGTCGTCTCGCTCGGCACCAGCGGCACCGTCTTCACGCCGCACAGCTCGCCCATCCGGGACGAGTCAGGTGCCATCGCGGGCTTTGCCGACGCTACGGGCCACCACCTGCCGCTCATGTGCACGCTCAACGCTGCACGGGTGCTCGCGGCGGCCGCGTCGATGATCGGCGTCGACCTCCCCGAGCTCGATCGCCTTGCCCTGCAGGCACGGCCGGGCGCTGGGGGCCTCAGCTTGCTGCCGTACCTGGACGGCGAGCGGACTCCTGACCTTCCCGAGGCCTCCGGCACCCTCAGTGGTCTCACCAGGTCGAACGCGACACCTGAGAACCTTGCCCGGGCCGCCGTCGAGGGCATGCTGTGCAACCTCGTCGGCGGCGTCGACGCCCTGCGCGAGCACGGTATCCAGGTGCAACGCATCCTGCTCATCGGGGGCGCGTCGGCGTCCCGCGCGGTGCGCGAGATCGCGCCGGGCCTCTTCGGGGCGCCGGTCCTCGTGCCCGCGCCCGCCGAGTACGTCGGGGTGGGCGCGGCACGCCAGGCAGCGTGGGCTCTTTCGGAGGAACAGGATCCGCCGAGCTGGGGCCTCGACATCGAGGCGGAGTATGCCGTCCGGCCCGGTGACACGCAGGCACACGCGGACGTGGTGGCCCGCTACCAGGAACTCCTGACCCGGATGCACGGCATCTGAGCTGCGCGTGCGCGCCCTCGGGCCGCACGCGGGTCGCAGGTCCGCACGCCCGGCGCACCTCGCGTCTGAGCCCGAAACCCGCGGAGCAGCCCCCAACGCGCGGAGGGGTCAGCACCGGCTCGGCGAGGGTCGGCCGCGCTGCGGAACCCGCCCCGGCCCGGACCGGGCCGGTAGCGGTCACATCTGCTCTGGGGACTCCAGCCCGAGCAGGTCGAGCCCGGTCGTCATGACCCGGAAGACGAGGGCGCAGAGCGTGAGCCGTGACTCCTTGACCTCGTCGCGCTCCGCCTTGAGGACGGGGCAGTTCTCGTAGAACGCGGAGAACAGCTGGGCGAGCTCGAAGAGGTAGCCGGCGAGCCGGTGCGGCTCGTAGGTGTCGCCGACCTCGGCCACGACGTCACCGAACCCGAGCAGGTGCAGGGCGAGGGCACGCTCGTGCGGCTCGCCCAGCAGGATCGGGGCGTGCTGCGTGGCCGGGTCGAGGTGGACCTGCCGGAAGATCGACCGGATGCGGGCCACAACGTACTGGAGGTACGGACCGGTGTTGCCGGTGAGTGCGACCATGCGGTCGAGGTCGAAGACGTACTCGCTGTCGTGCGCGACGGACAGGTCGGCATACTTCACGGCGCCGATGCCGATCTGCCGGGCGATCGTCCCGCGCAGGCTCTCGTCGAGGTCGGGCCGCGTGCCGTCGATGACGGTCCGCGCCTTGTCGACGGCCTCCTCCAGCAGCGCCATGAGCCGGAGCGGCTTGCCGGAGCGGGTCTTGAGGATCTTGCGATCCTCGCCCAGCACGTTGCCGATCTGGACGTGCACCGGCACGACGTCGTCGGGCAGCCAGCCGGCCTTGCGCGCGGTGTCCCAGACCATGTTGAGGTGCAGCGACTGCGGCGCCCCGATGACGTAGAGCACCCGATGGGCCTTCAGGTCCTCGACCCGGTAGCGGATCGTCGCGAGGTCGGTGGTGCCGTAGTTGTAGCCACCGTCGCTCTTGCGGATGATGAGCGGCACCGGCTTGCCCTCGCGGCCGGTGTAGCCGTCGAGGAAGACGCAGAGCGCGCCGTCGGAGATCGTCGCGATGCCCTTGGCCTCGAGCTCGGCGCAGATGTCGGCGAGGACCTCGTTGTAGCCGGACTCGCCGGCGAGGTCGTCGTCGGTCAGGGTGATGCCGAGCATCGAGTAGATCTTGTTGAAGTAGATCTTCGACAGGTCGACGAGCTCGCGCCACAGGGCCAGCGTGTCGGGGTCGCCGGCCTGCAGCTTGACGACCCGCGTGCGGGCTCGCACGTTGAAGTCGCCTTCGCTGCCGCCCGGCTCCGCCTTCTCGGCAAGGTCGAACTTGACCCGTGCCGCCTGGTAGAAGGCGTTGGGGTCGGTGACGAGCAGGTCGGCCTCCTCGGAGTCGCGGCCCACCTCGAGCAGGTGCTCGATGAGCATGCCGAAGGGGGTGCCCCAGTCGCCGATGTGGTTCTGGCGGATCACGTTGTGGCCCAGGTGCTCGAGGGTGCGCGCGAGGGAGTCACCGACGACGGTCGTGCGCAGGTGCCCGACGTGCATCTCCTTGGCCACGTTGGGCGCCGAGTAGTCGATCGGGATGTTCTGGGTGGGCTGCAGCGGCACCCCGTTGCGCTCGTCACCCTCGACGTCCTGCAGCAGGCCGGCGAGCCACCCGGCCGAGAAGGTCAGGTTGATGAAGCCGGGCCCACTGACCTCCACGGAGTCGCACACGCCGTCGAGGTCGAGGGCGTCGACGATCTTGGCCGCGACCTCGCGTGGCGGCATACCGACCTTCTTGGCCAGCGCGAGCGCGGCGTTGACCTGCACGTCGGCGAACTGCGACGGGCGCAGCACCGGGTCGGCCTCGCGGAAGTCGTCGCCGAGGGCGGCGGCGATCGCGGACTGGACCTTGGGCGTGAGCGCGACGAGCGGGGAGACCATGCGGGCAAGTCTATTTGTGGCGGCCGGGTGCCCGCGCCACCCTTTCTCCGCGGCACCGCCACCGAGGGCGTACGCCGTGTGCCGGGGCCGCGCCCTGCCTCCGTCAGCGAAGGGCGCGGCCGGGTGCGTCACTCCCCGTGACGGCTGAAGCCCGCCCGGCGGGCAGCTTCCTCGTTGTAGAACCACACGTCGGGCTCGACGTCGTCGTAGCCGGCGTCGTCGGGGCCGACGAACGTCCTGCCCTCCCGGGTGCCCTTGACCGCGTGGCCGAGTGGCTGGGCGCCGTCGGCGATCGGAGCGGCGGAGCCGATTCCGAAGCCGCCGTCGACGACCTCGTCGAAGCTCGACATGCGACGGCCCGCGGGCTGCGGCTCGGATGTCGCGTCCTCCTCGGGGAAGGCTGCGGAGGTCAGGTCAGGCGCGGGCTCGGCGTCCTCACGTCGGGGCTCCGGCTCGGGTGCCACCGCTTCGTCCGGCTCGTCGGTGTCGTCGCTGGCGTGGGAGTGCGGCGCCATGTCGACGTCGAGGCCCTCGTCCGCGGGCTGCTCGCTGTCACCGAGGCCGGGGGCGCCGGGCGTCGTGGCCCAGGGCTGGCCGCGGTGGTCGCCCGGGTCGTTCGCGGGGGTGCCACCGTCGGCGATGACGTCGTCGCGGCCGTCCAGGGCCGGGACCTCGACCTCGCGCGGCTCGACGGCCGTGGCGACCGGCGGCGTGGCCGCCTGGCCCGGTGAGGTGGTCTCGTCGGTCGCCTCGGCGGTGTCGCCGGTGTCCGCCGTATTCGCAATGTCCGACGTGTCGGAGAGGTTCGAAGCGTCAGAGGTGTCTGCGTGCGGGGTGTCGCTCACGGTCGTGGACCTTTCGTCTGGGTGCAGCTCCGTTGCTGTCCCAGTACCCAGTGCGTCCGTTCCGGCAGCGTCGTCGTCAGACACCTCGTCCGCTTCCTCGTCCGCCGATTCGACGGCGGGCGAGAGGACCGCCGGGGGCGCGAAGGGGTTCTCGGCGTCCGCGAGGTCCTCCTCCTCGTCGTCGGTGTCGACGTCCGGGTCGACGCGGTCGGCCTGACGCCGCAGGCTCGAGTGCTCCCGTCGGGCGGCCTCGGCGGTGGCGCGGTGCTCCCGCGCCTGCTGTTCGAGGCGCTGCGCCTCCTCCGCCCGACGCCGGGCCTCGTCGGCCTGGCGCTGGGCTTCGGCGGCCTGGCGCCGCACGTCCTCGGCCTGGCGCTCGGCCACGGCGTTCTGCCGCTCCGCGTGCGCTCGGGCGTCAGCCGCCATCGCGGCCGTCACGGAGGCCCGGTCCTCGGCACCCTGCACCTGCGGCATCCGCTCCTCGACCAGAGCCCTCAGCTCGCCGGCCTCGAAACGCCGGGCCTCCACCTCACGGCGGCGGCCCGCCGAGACGAACAACCAGATGATCACTGCAATGACGACGATCGCCACGGCGATCCACAGAATCGCCTTGCCTGTGTCGGACATGCCTTCCCCTTACGCATCACGGGTCCTCCGGACCACTTCTCCCGAAACCTACTGGGCTGGAGCATCCGGAAAGTGCCTACCGCGCCGCGGCCGGCGTCTCGCGGCCAGGAAGGGGCGACGCCCTATGCGAGACCGAGCTTCTTCGCCGTGGTCTCGCGCATCTCGACCTTGCGGATCTTGCCCGTGACGGTCATCGGGAACTCGTCGACGATCTCGACGTAGCGCGGGACCTTGTAGTGGGCGAGCTGCCCGCTGCAGAACTCGCGCAGGTCCTCGGCGGTGAGCGGGGTCGCCCCGTCCTTCATCCGGATCCAGGCGCACAGCTCCTCGCCGTACCTCTCGTCGGGCACACCGATGACCTGGGCGTCGAGGATGTCGGGGTGGGTGTAGAGGAACTCCTCGATCTCGCGCGGGTACACGTTCTCACCGCCGCGGATGACCATGTCCTTGATGCGGCCGGTGATCTCGACGTAGCCGTCGTCGTGCATGACGCCGATGTCGCCGGTGTGCATCCAGCCGTCCTCGATGGCCTCGGCCGTCTTGTCCGGCTGCTCCCAGTAGCCGAGCATCACCGAGTAGCCCCTGGTCATGAACTCGCCGGCGGTGCCGCGCGGAACCGTCTCTCCCGTCAGGGGATCGATGATCTTGATCTCGAGGTGCGGCCCCACACGGCCGACGGTGCCCACCTTCTGTTCGAAGGTGTCGTTCGTGCGGTTCTGCGTCGAGACCGGTGAGGTCTCGGTCATGCCGTAGCAGATCGTCATCTCCTCGATCCCCGAAGCGATGAGCTTCTTCATCAGCTCTGCCGGACAAGGGGATCCGGCCATGATGCCGGTGCGCACGGTGGACAGGTCGTAGTCGGAGAAGTTCGGCAGGTTCCACTCGGCGATGAACATCGTCGGCACGCCGTAGAGCGAGGTGACGTTCTCGTCCTGCGTCGCCTGGAGCGTCGCGGCGGGGTCGAAGCCTGGTGCCGGGATGACCATGCACGCCCCGTGCGTCGTGCACCCGAGGTTGCCCATGACCATGCCGAAGCAGTGGTAGAAGGGCACCGGGATGCAGACCCGGTCCTGCTCGGTGTAGTCGCACAGCTCGCCGACGAAGTAGCCGTTGTTGAGGATGTTGCGGTGGCTGAGGGTCGCACCCTTGGGGAATCCGGTTGTGCCGGAGGTGTACTGGATGTTGATCGGGTCAGCGTTCGACAGGCGCGACTGCACGCGCGCGAGCTCGTCGGCGGACACCTCGTCGGCGCGGGCGACGAGCTCGTCCCAGTCCGCCGTGCCGATGTAGACGACGCGCTCGAGGGCCTCGACGTCCCCGCGCACCTCGTCGATCATCTCCCGGTAGCTGCTGGCCTTGAAGGACTCCGCGGCGATGAGCGTCGAGACGCCGGCCTGCCCCAGCACGTAGTGCAGCTCGTGCGCTCGATAGGCCGGGTTGATGTTGACGAGGATGGCGCCGACCTTGGCCGTGGCGTACTGCACGAGCGTCCACTCCGAGCAGTTCGGAGCCCAGATGCCCACTCTGTCGCCGGTGCTGACGCCGATGGCCAGCAGCCCGCGGGCCAGCCGGTCCACGTCGGCCCGCAGCTCGGCGTACGTCCACCTCCGGCCCTGCTGGACGTCGACGAGCGCCTCGCGGTCGCCGAACCGCTCGGCGGTGGCGTCGAAGTCGTCACCGATCGTCGTCTCGAGCAGTGGGGTGTCGGTCTCACCACGCGTGTGGGAGAGGCTGGGGTCGAGCGAGACGGGCGGTGCGGCGGTCATCGGTGGCCTCCCGGCATACGGCGGTGGACGGTCTCACCACACCCAACCCCCGCGGGCGTCGGCGCACAAGTGACCGGTCCGGCGACGTGCCGGAGGCGCGGTGGAGCGGGCATCAGGGGGTCGGTGTGAAAGAGCGGGCCGGCAGCCGGCGGGCCAGGTGCTGCGTCAGCGAGCCCATCCCCGCGCCGATCAGGGCGCCGGCCACGACGTCCCCCGGGTAGTGGACGCCGGTGTGCACGCGGGAGTAGGCGACCACGCTGGCCGCGAGCCGCAGCGCCGTGTCCAGCTCGGGAACCGCGGCCCCAGCAGCGGTGGAGAAAGCGAACGCCGAGGCGGAGTGGCCCGACGGCCAGGAGTGCGAGCCGGGCATCCGGACGCCGTGGGTCCGGGCCGAGCCGTCGAGCGACGGGCGGGGACGTTTCGGGCCGCGCTTCACCACGATGTTGACCGTGGCCGAGGTGGCCCCGATGGCCGCCATCCCCACCAGCGCCGCCCGGCGTGGCCGCCGGCCCGAGGCGGCCATCGCCGCCGCGACAGCCATCCAGAGGACCGACCGGTCGGCTGCGCGGGAGATCCGCGCCAGGGCGAGATCTATCTGCGGCGTCGGTGTGCCCTGCACCGCGGCGTAGACCGCGCGGTCCAGCTCGAGGAGCTCGTGACCCGCCCGCTGGAGCCGCGGAGGGACCGCGATCATCGCCGCGAACCGTTCCGTGAGAACGACGCCAGACGCAGCAGCTCGGCCCAGTGCCATGCCGGGCGTCGGGGCGGCACGCCGGGTCGATCGCGGGGGACGCGCACGCGAAGGGCCCGCGGTCGGACATTGCACCGGACCGGGGTGGACACCACGACCGCCTCCCCGTCGATGCCGACCGGGATCTCCGCCGCCTCGGAGGAGATCACCACCTCCGGTGCGGTGACGGCGACCAGTCCGTGCTGCGAGGCGCCCCGCAGGAGCGCGACGGCTTGCCGGGCGCTGCCGGCGGTCAGCGAGACCACACCCAGTCGCCCGGTGTCGAGCCGGGCCCGGCGTCCGAGCCCGGCCAGGTCCCCCATGCCGTACGGGTTGTCGCTGACGAGCACCGCCTGCGGGTGGTCCACGACGATGCCGTCGACCGACAGCCGCAGCTGCGGCCCCGTGGCGCCGCTCAGCAGGTCGGGCAGCACGTCGAGGGTCGTGCGGGCCTTGTCCTCGCGGTAGCCCGGGCTCTGCACCGCTGCCGCATACGCACCGAAGGAGGCGTTGTTCACGAACGTGCGGCCCCCGATGACACCGAGGTCGACGCACAGCTCCACCGCGTCCTCCCCCAGCGCGGCCAGGCACGTCGACGGGTCCTCGCGGTCGAGCCCGAGATCAAGCGCGAAGTGGTTGCGGGTGCCTGCACTGATCACCAGGAGCGGCACGTCGTGGTCCGCGGCCACCCCCGCGACCAGGGCTTGCGTACCGTCGCCGCCGGCCACGCCCAGCAGGTCGGCTCCCCGGGCGACGGCTTGGCGGGCCAGCTCGGCGACGTCGATGATCTCGGGCCCCTCGAGCATCGCCACCTCCGCGCCCAGGGCTTCCGCCTTGGCCCGCAGGTCGAACCGGGCGACCTTCCCCCCGCCAGAGCGCGGGTTCATGATGAGGAACGGATGGCGGGGCGGCGGCACACGGCGCTCCGGCATGCCGTCATCGGACGTCTCGGGGGTCAAAGCCTTGCGTCCCGCCCCCACCGCCACTGCGAACACCACCAGACAGACGAGCATCGGGAGAATCAGGTTGTTCGCGGCGAGCAGCACGACCATTCCGAGTGGGACCGCCAGGACGACGACGAGGCTGAGGGTTCGCCGCCAGCCCCGCAACGCCAGGAACGAGTAGCCCGCGGCCACGAAGACCACCACCGCGACCGCGACCACCAGGAACAGCCAGAGGCCGCGTACCGCGGCAGCCACGACCAGTCCGACGACTCCGAGGGCGGCCAGGACGAGCGCCAGACGTGCCCACCAGGGCCGGCGCCCGATGGCGTTCATTCCCGTCCGGGGGTGGCGGCAGCCGCCACCGCCGCGCCATCCGTCTGGCGAGCACCCGAGTGAGCGGTGGACCACTGGAACTCGAGCTCGATCTCCACCTCGTCGCCGCTGACCTCCAGCTTGACGTCGGCCATCGTCCTCACCCTTCCGCCGGGGAGGCAGCGGTGCGCCGGGGAGCCCGGACACGGCATACCTCTGCTCCACCCCACGGTGCCCGTATCGCGGCGGGCGCACATCACCTGTGCCGGATGAGGTCGGGGCTCGGGCCCAGGCGTCGCAGACCGGATGCAGACAGCCCCGGCCGCCTGGGGCGGCACGGGGCTGTGACCTGCTGTCTCTGTCTCAACACAGAGTGCACCCGAAGGGATTCGAACCCCTAACCTTCTGATCCGTAGTCAGATGCTCTATCCGTTGAGCTACGGGTGCAGCGTTCCGTCACGCGGAGGAACGAAAAGTTACCTTAGCGCCTCGGGTCGGCATCGACGAAATCGGCCCCGCCGCGGCCCTCGGGTCGCTCCCGCCGGGTCACCGATGGCGTATGCCGTTCGCCTGCTCACGCACGTGGCCAGCCGAGTCGCGCCTACCGGCAGGTAGTGAAAGTCCTGCAAGAAACCGACAGCCCATCGTCGTATTTCTTGCGGGTCCGCCGGGTTGTGAGCGGTCTCACCGCAGAGCTCATCGCTTGCGGCCGAAGGCGCTACCACCGACGCGTACCTTGAAGTCATCACGTCATCTGTTCAGCATGTGGACACCTGCAGGCCCCCACCCGGGGCGGCAAGGACCCACCTGAGGAGCAGCTTCACACCGGCACGACGTGGTGCCGGGCGGCACCGCGCGCGAAGGGATGGGCCCCGAGTTGACCACGACCCACGAGAAACAGACACACACGACGCACGCGGGCCTGTCCGCGTGGGTCGAGCAGGTCGCCGAGCTGACGCAGCCGCGCGACATCCGCTGGATCACCGGCTCCCCCGGGGAGTGGACCGAGCTGACGGACCAGCTCGTCGAGTCCGGCACGTTCATCCGGCTCGACGAGAGCAAGAAGCCGAACTCCTTCTACTGCGCGTCCGACCCCAGCGACGTGGCGCGCGTCGAGGGGCAGACCTACATCTGCTCCGTCGACGAGAAGGACTCCGGGCCCACCAACAACTGGATGGCGCCCGACGAGATGAAGGCTCGGATGACCGAGCTGTACCGCGGCAGCATGCAGGGCCGCACCATGTACGTCATCCCGTTCGTCATGGGGCACCTCGACGCCAAGGTCCCGATGTTCGGTGTCGAGATCACCGACTCCGCCTACGTCGTCGTCTCGATGCTCGTCATGGCCCGCTGCGGCGACAAGGTGCTGCGCAAAATCGAGGCGACGGACGCGGCATACGTCCCCGCCCTGCACTCGGTCGGCGCCCCGCTGGCCGACGGCCAGGCCGACGTCCCGTGGCCCTGCTCCGACACGAAGTACATCGTGCACTTCCCCGAGGAGCGCACGATCTGGAGCTACGGCTCCGGCTACGGCGGCAACGCCCTGCTGGGCAAGAAGTGCTACGCGCTGCGCATCGCCTCGGCGATCGCCCGCGACGAGGGCTGGATGGCCGAGCACATGCTCATCCTCAAGCTCACGTCGCCCAAGGGCTCGGTGCACTACGTCGCGGCGGCCTTCCCGTCGGCGTGCGGCAAGACGAACCTCGCGATGATCACCCCGACCGTCCCGGGCTGGAAGGCCGAGATGGTCGGTGACGACATCGCCTGGATGCGCTTCGGCGAGGACGGGCGGTTGTATGCCGTGAACCCGGAGTTCGGGCTCTTCGGCGTCGCCCCGGGCACCGGCGTCTCGACGAACCCGCAGGCCATGGCCACCATCGAGAAGGGCAACTCGGTCTTCACCAACGTCGCCCTGACCGACGATGGCGACGTCTGGTGGGAGGGCATGACCGACGAGCCGCCGGCCCACCTCACCGACTGGCTGGGCAACTCGTGGACCCCTGCGGACGGCGAGGCGGGCACGAAGGCGGCCCACCCCAACAGCCGCTTCTGCACACCGGCCAAGCAGTGCCCGATGATCGCGCCGGAGTACGACCACCCCGACGGCGTGCCGATCGACGCGATCCTCTTCGGCGGCCGCCGCAAGACGACCGTGCCGCTCGTCTACGAGTCGCGTGACTGGCAGCACGGCACCTTCATCGGCGCGACGCTCTCCTCGGAGACGACCGCGGCGGCCACCGGCGCCGTCGGAGTCGTGCGCCGCGACCCGATGGCGATGCTGCCCTTCATCGGCTACCACGCCGGCGACTACATGAACCACTGGCTCGAGATCGGCAAGAACGCGGACGCCTCCAAGCTCCCCCGGATCTTCGGCGTCAACTGGTTCCGTCGCGACGAGGAGGACGGCTCGTTCCTGTGGCCCGGGTTCGGCGAGAACAGCCGCGTCCTCAAGTGGGTCATCGAGCGCCTCGACGGGCAGGCCGATGCCGTGGAGACCCCGATCGGGTTCGTGCCGACCGAGGGCTCCATCGACATCGACGGCCTCGACATGACGCCCGAGCAGGTCGCCAAGGCCGTTCGGGTCGACGCAGCCGACTGGGAGAAGGAGCTGCCCCTCATCCAGGAGTGGTTCGACAGGTTCGGCGACCGGCTTCCCGCGGAGCTGTGGGCCGAGTTCGACGGCCTCAAGGCGCGCATCGGCGCGAGCTGACGCGCGATCCTGCAGGTCGGCCCATCGCCCGCTGGCCGACGGGCGGGGGCGACGTGATGCGGGGCCCGGCACCGACAGGTGCCGGGCCCTTCGTCGTGCCGGAGGCGCAGGCCGGTCCTCGGGTACATGTGGGTCATGAGTGACTCACACCCCTACACCCGCGACGAGACCGAGGGAGAACGGCTCGATCGCAACTTCGGCGAGCAGCTGCAGGAGCTGCGCGTCGTCCAGGCAGGCGTCCAGATCCTCTTCGCCTTCTTGCTTACCATCCCCTTCCAGCAGCGCTTCACGAGCCTGACTGACTTGCAGCGCGGCATCTACGTCATCACGCTGCTGTCGATCACCGTCAGCACCCTCGTGTTCATGACGCCGGTCGCCATGCACCGGATGCTCTTCCGGGAGGGCCTCAAGGACTTCCTGGTGCGGCGCACCGACACGCTGATCGGCATCGGCCTGTTCTTCCTCGGCACCGGAATCCTCGGCGGCGTCATCCTCGTGCTCGACGTCCTCCTGTCGCACACCGCGGCCTTCTGGATCGGCGGCGCGCTCGGCGTTCTCGCGCTCGTGCTGTGGGTCGTCCTGCCGCTGACACAGCGCCGCCGGCGCCCTCGCGAGGACCCCGACCGCTCCCCCGCCTGAAACCGTCGAAGGGCCACAGACCGGGGTCGCCCCGCTCCCGCCTCGCCCGCGCCTCCTGGAAGGACGCCCAAATCCCCCCCCC
>NZ_JBYTCI010000043.1:0-22030 GCF_058790095.1 Terrabacter sp. FW104-15G4B
TCCAGAAGTCGACAACCGTCTCCAAGAGCTGGCGCCGTGAGAAGAGCGCCCGAGCAACATGCGACTCCAAGAGGTCATACATGATCCTGGACGTGCTGACGGGAGCGAATCGCTCGCGCGCCTCCCACGTCTTCCACCCGAGGCTCGGCCAACGAGTCAAGACGGCGTCCATCGCCGTGTCCGGAACCTTCGTCAACGGAGCCAGCTGCGCGTCGAGCCAAGCCGTCCTACCCATCGCACGCACCTCCGAGACCAGCGCCGGCGTCGGCCCGAAGGTGGCCCGCCGCAGCAGGTGCAGCACCGGGTCGGTGGTCGTGGCCGCGACCATGACGCTCGGGGCGGCCGTTGCCGTCGTGGCTGCCGCCACGGTCGTCGCCGTGGCCATCGCTAGGGCGGCCCCTCCCCCGAGGCCGGAGAGCACGCCTCGCCGGCCCATAAAGGAAACATTTTGTGCGCTCATTTCAGAAACGGTACTCAGAAGGCTTGCTTTTCTCGTTGAAATCCGATAGGTGCTCAAGGTCCTGATTTCGACGGAAAACCGCGGGATGCTACCCATATGTGGCGAAGGTGGGCAAGTCGCGGCCGCGGTTTGCGGTCGTTCGATATGAAGGTTGGGGCTCAAATCGATCATTGTGAACCTATACTCTTCACATGGATGAGATGAAGACAGAGTCTTCACCCGTGGCCCTTGTCGGAGACATCGTCGAGTCACGCCGCACCTCCGACCGCCAAGCGCTGCATGACGCGTTCCAAGCTGCCGTCGCTCGAGCCAACGCCGAGGTGCCGATCCACGACCCGGCCGTGATCACGGTCGGTGACGAGTTCCAAGGCGTCTACCCGACCCTGGGCGCCGCGCTGCGGGCGAGCTTCGTCGTCCGGGCCGAGCTCTTCCCCCGAGCCGACATCCGCTTCGGGCTCGGCCGGGGCGAAGTCTCGACGCTCGACCCGGTCCGCGGCATCCACGACGGACCGGCCTACTGGGCCGCTCGCGAGGCCATCACCATCGCGGAGGACCGCGCCCAGCGAGGGCAGACGCGGACGTCGCGGACGGCATACGTCGCTCCGGACGAGCCGCCGGCCACCGTCGCGGCGGTGCGCGCGGCCCTCGACTGTCTGGACTTCATGGTTGGCTCCATGTCGACCACCTCACGCCGGATCCTCGGAGGACTCATGCACGGCCGCGCCCAGCTCGACGTCGCCGACCGGGTCGGCATCAGCCCGTCCGCGGTGTCGCAGCGCGTGCGGCGCGACGGCATCGGGATCGCCCTCGAGGCGATGACGACGCTGGGCGGACTGCCGTGACGTGGCTGTCGATCGCGCTGATCGGCATCGGACTCGGGGACGTCGTCCGGTCGACGTCATGGCGTCGGGCCCGGCTGGCTGGCCACGTGCTCGCGCCCGTCGCCATCATCGTGGTCGCCCTCCTCGCCGGGATGAACACGTGGGCCGACTGGGTGGCCCTGCTCCTGGCCGCGGCGGTCGGTGCTACCTGGGCGGAGCTCTCGCGCCACACCCAGATGACCGGCGAGCGCGCGCTCGCTCCCCTCGCCGTCTTCGCCGCCCTCGTCGTCGGGCTGCTCGCCTTCTCGGGCGCCGCGACCCCCGCGGGCGGCGCCCTCTCCACCTGGCTGCGCTGGGCCGACCTCCCCGGTCACGGTCCGCTGCCCGCGACACGGGTCCTGCTTCTCACCGGGCTCGTCGTCTTCAACATCGCGACCGCCAACATCATCGTGCGGCTCGTGCTCCTCACCATCGGCGCCCTGCGCCCCTCCGACGTCACCAACGCCAACGCGGCCGCAGCCGCAGCGGCCGCCATGGCGGGCAGCCCGACCCCACCGACCAGCGGCCAGCCTGCCGACCGGCTCAAGGGTGGCCGCCTCCTCGGCCCGATGGAGCGCCTCGTGATCCTCGGCCTCGGCCTCGCCGGAGAGTTCGCAGCCGCCGGTCTCGTCATCGCCGCCAAGGGGTTACTCCGCTTCCCCGAGATCCAGGCCGCCGCGCGCACGGCCAGCCAGGACCCTGCAGGCTCGGGCGCCTACCCGGGCGGACCGGCGGGCATCGACGACGTCACTGAGTACTTCCTCGTGGGCAGCTTCGTCAGCTGGCTCATCGCCCTCGGCTCCCTGGCCCTCAGCGCCTGATCCGCGGGCGCTCCACAAGTCCCCCCACACGCCTGCCAGCAGGCCGCATATTCCCTCACGTGATCGTCGCCACGGCCCTCGCGGACGCGGGCGGAAGGGCCGCCCGCTCAGCACAGGCACCCGTCCAGCCGAGCGCACACGCACTGATAGCGTCGGAACGTCCAAGCACCACCGATGTGAAGGGCCCTCCTGTGAGCACTACACCCGTCAAGGTCGCCGTCACCGGCGCCGCCGGCCAGATCGGCTACAGCCTCCTGTTCCGCATCGCGAGCGGTGCCCTGCTCGGGCCCGACACCCCGGTGGAGCTGCGCCTGCTCGAGATCACCCCCGCGCTCAAGGCGCTCGAGGGTGTCGTCATGGAGCTCGACGACTGCGCCTTCCCGACCCTGGCCGGCGTCCAGATCGGCGACGACGCCAAGCAGGTCTTCGACGGCGTCAACCTCGCCCTGCTCGTCGGCGCCCGCCCCCGCGGCCCCGGCATGGAGCGCGGCGACCTGCTCGAGGCCAACGGCGGCATCTTCGCCCCGCAGGGCAAGGCCCTCAACGAGGTCGCCGCCGACGACATCAAGATCACCGTCACCGGCAACCCGGCCAACACCAACGCGCTCATCGCCATGAGCAACGCCCCCGACATCCCCGCCGAGCGCTTCTCGGCCCTGACGCGCCTGGACCACAACCGCGCGATCAGCCAGCTCGCCGCCAAGCTCGGCGTCCCGGTCACCGAGATCACGAAGATGACGATCTGGGGCAACCACTCCGCGACGCAGTACCCCGACCTCTTCCACGCCGAGGTCGGTGGCCGCAACGCCGCCGAGGCCGTCGGCGACCAGGACTGGCTCGAGAACACCTTCATCCCGACCGTCGCCAAGCGCGGCGCCGCGATCATCGAGGCCCGCGGCGCGAGCTCGGCCGCGTCGGCCGCCTCCGCGACCATCGACCACGCCCGTACCTGGGTGCAGGGCACGGCCGAGGGCGACTGGGTCTCCATGGCTGTGCGCTCCGACGGCTCCTACGGCGTCGAGGAGGGGCTCATCTCCTCCTTCCCCGTCACCGTCGAGGACGGCGCGTGGAGCATCGTCCAGGGCCTCGACATCGACGACTTCTCCCGCGGCAAGATCGACAAGTCGGTCGCCGAGCTGGCCGAAGAGCGCGACGCCGTCAAGGGCCTCGGCCTCATCTGAGCCCACTCGCTCACGAAGGGCGCCGTCCACCACGAGGTGGCCGGCGCCCTTTGCGTATGCCGTGTGCTGCCCGTCAGCGGGAGGTGCGGCTGATCGTCGTCCGATCGGAGACGTCGGCCCGGAGGTTGACGGTCGCGGACGCGATCAGCACCCCGAGGCCCAGGCTCAGCAGGATGACGACGTCGAGGGTGCGGGACCGGGCGGTGAGCCCGCCGGCTTTGCGGGCGGGCCGTGCGACGAGCCGGATCACCGCGCCGATGAGGAACGCCGCCGCCATGATGCGCCCGCCCCAGCGGACGTCGAGGAAGGCGATGACGAGGACGCCGACCGCAGCGATCCCCGCGACGAGGTACCACCAGCTGAGGACGACGAAGCCGCTACCTCGCCACTGCATCGGGGCCGCTCAGGCGCCGGCCGCGACGGTGGACTCGGCCGCCTCGACGATGTTGGTGAGCAGCAGCGCCCGGGTCATCGGGCCGACGCCACCGGGGTTGGGGCTGACCCAGCCGGCGACCTCCGCCACGTCGGGGGCGACGTCGCCGGCGATCTTGCCGTCGACCCGGCTCACGCCGACGTCGAGGACGGCCGCGCCCGGCTTGACCATGTCGCGGGTGACGATGCCGGGCACGCCGGCCGCCGCGATGACGATGTCGGCCTGGCGCACCTCGGCTGCGAGGTCCTTGGTGCCGGTGTGGCACAGCGTCACCGTGGCGTTCTCGCTCTTGCGCGTCAGGATGAGCCCCAGCGGGCGGCCCACGGTGAGGCCGCGGCCGATGACGACCACCTTGGCCCCGGCGATCTGCACGTCGTGGCGGCGCAGCAGCTCGATGCAGCCCATCGGCGTGCACGGCAGCGGCGCCGGCTTGCCGAGCACCAGCCAGCCGAGGTTCATCGGGTGCAGGCCGTCGACGTCCTTGCTCGGGTCGACCCGCGAGAGGAGCGCCATCTCATCGAGGCCGGTGGGCTGCTGCACGAGGAAGCCGGTGCACTCCGGGTCGGCGTTGAGCTCGTCGATGACGGCCTCGACCTCGGCCTGCGTGGCGGTGGCCGGCAGGTCGCGGCGCAGGCTCGTGATGCCGATCTCGGCGCAGTCCTTGTGCTTGGCGTTGACGTACCAGTGGCTGCCCGGGTCGTCACCGACGAGGACGGTGCCGAGGCCCGGCACGACGCCGTGCTCGCGCAGCCGCGCGACCCGCTGGGTCAGCTCGACCTTGATCGCCTGGAGGGTGGCCTTGCCGTCGAGGATCTGTGCCGTCACGGTGGACATCCTGCCACCCCGGGCGGGCCGGCGCGGCTGCGGCTCAGCCGGCCAGCAGCCGCATCAGGTCGGCGACGGTGCGCTCCCACGTCAGCGACTCGGCACGGGCCCGCAGCGCTGCCCCGCGGGCGGCTCGCTCGGCAGGGCTCGTCACGAGCGCGTGGAGGGCGTCGGCGAAGGCCGCCGTGTCACGGGGGTCGACGTAGACGCCGTCGGGCCCGAGGTACTCCGGTATGCCGCCGCTGCGGGCCGACACGACCGGCAGGCCCGCGGCCATCGCCTCCGTGACGACCTGTCCGGCCGGCTCCTGCCACTGCACGGGCATCGCGAAGACGTCCGCCTCCGCGTAGACCGCCGGCAGCGAGCGACGGTCGACGAACGGGGTGAAGCGCACCAGGTCGCCGAGGGGTGTGGCGGCACGGCGCAGCTCGCGCTCGTACGCCGACAGGCCCTCGCCGGCGCGCAGGCCGGCCGAGCCGACGACATGGAGCCGGAAGTCCCGGGTGCGGCGGGACAGCTCGTGCGCCGCCGCGATGAGGTGGTGGACTCCCTTGTGCGGCACGACGTTCCCGACCGACAGCAGCGTCACCGGGCCGCTCCGCTCGCGCGGGACGTGATGGAAGGCGACGGAGTCGACCCCGTTGCGCAGCACGTGCAGGTTGCCCGGCCTGAAGCCGAGGCGGTCGACGACCGTGCCGGCCAGGTAGTCGCTGACGGCCACCGTCACGTGCGTCCGCTCGATCACCCGGCGGACCTCGGCAGGGCGCCACGAGCGGAACACGTCGTTGCCCAGGTGGAGCACGACCTTGCCCTCGAACCGCCGGACCAGCCGGTCGGTCACGGCCCCGGCGTAGTTGTAGACGACGAGCGCCTCCGCGTCGGCCGGCACCGCGTCGAGCGCCTCCCGGTGGAACCGCGCGACGAGCGGGCGACGCCCGAGCACCACACCGCATACGGCATCGGCCCGGCGCTCGAGGTCGGTGAACCACTCACGCCGGCTCGAGCGCGTCGACCCGTAGGGCACGACGGTGCCCTCGGCGTAGTCGTGCTCGCGGCGGTCGCTGACGACGACGTAGCTGCGGCCGCCGAGTGCCTCGTGCGCGCGGGCCTGGGCGTTGATCTTCGTCGACATCGCGTTGCCGGTGCAGCTGGAGTATTCCGAGAAGACGTACGCGAGGTGCGCGACGGGGCTGACGACCGGCACCGTCACCCTCGCCGCAGGGTCCTGCTGCCTCGTGGCGTCGATCGAACTCACTCCTGCTCCGCGCGGGTCCCGAGAACGCGTGGCGCACGGCCACGGCCCGAGCGTAGGAGACAGCCGCGCGCCGCGCACCCAAAACGGACATCTCGGCGCGGGTAGGAGGCTGCCGTCACGTCAGCTCGGAGAGCGGGACCTCCGGGTCGGCGAGGCGGTCGCGGTCGATGACGGTGCCGTCCCGCACGAGCCGCTGGACGTCGTCGATCGTGTCCCAGACGTTGACGTGCATGCCGGCCAGCACGCGGACGCCCTCACCTTCGGGCACGACCCAGAACGCCATGAACTCGTTGCCCGACGGCTCACCGCGCAGCAGCACCTCGGCGTCGCTCCCCCGCGGCACGTAGCCGGCGTACTCGAGGCCGATGTCGTACTGGTCGGAGAAGAAGAACGGGATGGGGTCGTAGGTGACGTCCTGGCCCGCCATCGAGCGGCCGGCCGCAAGCCCACCATCGTTGGCGTTGGCCCAGTGCTCGACGCGGACGTTCGTGCCGAGGGTGACGCTGCGCCAGTTCGCCACGTCGCCGGCCGCCCACACGCCGTCCACAGCAGTGCGCAGCGAGGAGTCCGTGACGACGCCGTTCTCCGTCCGGATGCCCGCGCCCTCCGCCAAACCGGTGTTGGGCGTGATGCCGACCCCGACGACGACCGCGTCGGCCGGCAGGGTGTCGCCGGACTTCGTGACGACGCCGGTCACGGAGGTCTCGCCCTCGATGCGCTCGACCCCCTCGCCGAGGCGCACGTCGACGCCGTGGCTGCGCTGCAGCTGGGCGAACCAGCCGCCGACCGTCTCGCCCATGACGGCGACCAGCGGCGCGGGCTGCGGCTCGACGATGGTGACGGTGCAGCCGGCCTCGCGCGCGGCGGCGGCCACCTCGAGGCCGATCCAGCCGGCGCCGACGATGACGATGCGCGCCCCCTCGCGGAGGTGCGCCTTGAGCGCCTGCGACTCCTGCATCTCGCGCAGGTAGAGCACGCCGTCGAGGTCGGCGCCCGGGACGTCGAGCGCGCGCGGGGACGAGCCGGTCGCGAGGAGGAGCCGCTCGTAGCCGACGACGTCGCCGCCCTGAAGCGTCAACAGGTGCTGCTCCGTGTCGAGGAAGGTCGCCGCCGTGCCGAGCCGCAGCTCGACCTTCTGCTCGGCGTACCAGTCCTTGTCGTGGGTGAAGGCCGTCTCCGGCTCGTCCTCGCCCTTGAGCACCGACTTCGACAGCGGCGGCCGCTCGTAGGGCAGCCGGTCCTCCTGCGCGACGAGCAGGATCGAGCCGCTCGTGTCGCTCTCCCGGATCCCCTCGATCGCCTTGGCCGCGGCGAGCCCGCCGCCGACGATGACGTATGCCGTGCGCTGCTGCCCTGCAGCCGTGTCGGTGCTCATGTGCACACCTTCACACGCGAGCAGGCGCCCGTCGAGGTTTTGCTGCCGCCAACCCGTCGCGGCGGTGTGGCCGGGTGGCCCGGTGGTCAGGGGCGCGGGCGGTCAGCTGGTCCAGGCGCGCCAGAGGGCGGCATACTCCCCGTCGTGCTCGACGAGCTGGTCATGGCTGCCGAGCTCGGCGACCCGGCCGTCGATGACGACCGCGATGCGGTCGGCGTCGTGCGCGGTGTGCAGCCGGTGCGCGATGGCCACGACCGTGCGGCCGGTCAGCAGCGCGTTCATCGAGCCCTCGAGGTGCCGCGCGGTGCGGGGGTCGATGAGCGAGGTCGCCTCGTCGAGGACGATCGTGTGCGGGTCGGCGAGGATGAGGCGGGCCAGCGCGATCTGCTGGGCACGGCCGGGCGTCAGCGCCTGGTGCCCCGAGCCGAGCTTGGTGTCGAGGCCCTCGGGCAGACGCTCGACCCAGTCGAGGGCGTCGACGGCGCGCAGCGCGTCGCGCACCTCGTCGTCGGTCGAGCCCTCGCGCGCCAGCACGACGTTGTCGCGCACCGAGCCGATGAAGACGTGGTGCTCCTGGGTGACGAGCGCGACCTCGGTGCGCAGCTGGTCGAGCGGCAGGGACGTCAGCTCGACGCCACCGACCGTGACCGAGCCGGTGCGCGGCCCGTGGATGCCCGAGAGCAGCCGGCCGAGGGTCGACTTGCCCGACCCGCTCGGGCCCACGATCGCGAGGCGCTCCCCGGGGCTGAGCTCGAGCTCGATGCCGTGGAGCACGTCGTGGTCGGCGCGGTAGGCGTAGCGCAGGTCGGAGCCGACGAGCTCGGGCCCGGAGGGGCGCTCGTCGCCGGCCTCGCGGTCGGCCGGCACGGTGGCGATGCCGAGCAGGCGGGTGGTCGAGGCGACGCCGACCTGGACGCGGTCCATGGTGCTGACGAGCATGTCGAACGGGCCCCACAGCGCCTCGGTGTAGAGGATCGCGGTCGTGATCTGTCCGAGCGTGGCCCAGCCCTCGGCATACCCGATGGACCCGAAGAGGAGCACGAGCACGCGGGGCAGGCTGAAGGCGACGTCCATGACGGCGAAGAGCAGGTTGCGCAGCGTCATCGTGTAGCGCTCGGCCTGCCCGGAGACCTCGATGTCGTCGTCGCCGCGGCGCAGCCGGTGACCGGCGAGCCCGAGCGCCTCGACGGTGCGGGCGCCCTCGACCGTCTCGGTGAGCGTGGTGTTGATGCGCGAGTAGGTGCCGCCCTCGGTGAGGTAGCCCTTCGGGGCACGCCTCAGGTAGCGGCGCACCTGGAGGAGCGCCAGGGCCATGAGCACGAGCGAGGGCAGCGAGAGCCAGATCGAGTTGCTCACCATCGCGACGAGCGTGAGCACGACGGTGATGCTCGCGACGATCGACTCGGGCAGCGCCCAGCGGACGCTCTCGCTCATCGTGCCGACGTCGCGGGTGACGCGGGTGATCAGGTCGCCGGAGCTCGCGCTCTCGACGCGGCTGAGCGGGAGGCGGAGGATGGCGCGCACGATGTACTCGCGGGCGGTCGCGAGCACGCCCTGGCCCAGCACGGCCGAGGAGATCTTGGCGGCGAGGGTGAAGGCGCTCTGGACGACGACGAGGCCGGCGACGAGCAGCGCCGCGGCATTGGCGCCGGCGAGGGCGGCATCGGTGCGGCCCGCCTGCACGTCGGACACGGTGGAGTCGACGAGCTGACCGAGCAGCCGGGGCACGAGAAGCCCGGCGGTGGCAGCGAGCGCGTTGGCGAGGACCACCGCGATGACGAGCAGGCGCTGCTGTGACAGCAGTCCCCCGATGAAGTGCACGACGCGGCGGTTGTCGGCGATCGGCAGGCCGGTGCGGGCGTTCATCGTGTCGGCGACGAACTCCTGGGCGCGCCGCTCGCGCAGCAGGTGCCGCCGGCGCAGGGCGCGAAGCCGCTGGGGGACGGACGCCGAGGCGGGCGGGCGCAGCTCCTCGGGGACCGCGGGCGCCTGGACGGCGGCGTCCCACGTGCGGGCGGACTCGGCCGCGAGCTCGTCGGGCAGCGGCGAGGTCCACGCGGCGGCGCTGGCGTCGCCGGTGGTGACGGTCTCGTCGGTGGCGACGGTGCCGTCGGCGCGGCTCATCGGGTCTCCTCGGTGAGGTGGGTGAGCACGGAGGTGTCGCCCTCTCCGCGGACGACGACCGAGCGGTAGGCCGCGGAGTCGGCGAGCAGGTCGGGGTGCCGTCCGTGGGCGGTGGCCACGCCGCCCTCGAGCAGGATGATCTCGTCGGCGTGGTGCAGCAGCAGGGGTGAGGCGGTCATGACGACCGTGGTGCGACCGGCCCGGTGCTCGCGCAGCCGGCTGGCGATGCGCGCCTCGGTGTGGGCGTCGACGGCGGAAGTCGGCTCGACGAGCACGAGGACGTCCGGGTCGGCGGCGAGGGCGCGCATGAGGACGAGGCGCTGGCGCTGGCCACCGGACAGGCCGCGGCCGCGCTCCTCGAGCTCGCCCTGCCAGCCCCCGGGGAGGGCGTCGAAGACGTCGTCGGCCGCCGCGGTGTAGAGGGCCTGCTCGGCCTGCTCGCGGGTCAGCCGCCCGAGCGGGTCGACGGCCGAGCGCAGCGTCCCGGCGAAGACCTGGGGTGCGGTGTCGCTGACGAGGATGCGACGGCGCACCTCGTCCAGCTCCACGCGGGACAGGTCCACGCCGCCGACGGTGACGCCCCACGTCTGGCGGGCGAGCTCCTCGTCGCGGCGGGCCTGCTCCTCGCGGGCGCGGGCACGGGCGGCACGCTCGCGGCGCGCGGCCCGGCCCTTCAGCTCCTCGGGGATCTCGTCGCTGACCCGCGCGCTTTCCTCGCTCGGCAGGTAGCGGCCGAGGCGGTCGGCGAGCGCGGCGGAGTCGTCGGGCACGGCCGAGACGACCATGGTGAGGATGCCCGGGCGGATGGTCGCGCCGGAGGCCTCGTCGACGATCTCGGCGGCGGTGTCGAGGGCGGCCGGGTGCTCGGGGTGCACCCACGGCGGGCGCTGTGACAGCACGGCGACGGCCTTGCGCGCCGAGACGACGGACCGGGTCCACTTCTGGGCGAACTCGACGAAGGTGCGCATCGGCTGGATGAGGAAGAGGCCGTAGCCGAGGAAGCTGACGAGCTGCCCGACGCTCAGCCGGCCCTCCGCCACCTCGCGCGTGCCGAGCCACATGAGCGCGACGACGAACGCGCCTGAGAGCAGCACCCCGACCGACTCGACGCCAGCGAGCCAGCGGCCGCCGGCGACACCCGACTGGCGCACCCGCTGCGACTGCGCCGCGTAGTTGCCGCCGAAGGTCTCCTCGCCGCCGATGCCGCGCAGGATGCGCAGGCCGCCGACAATGTCGGTCGCCATCGAGGTCAGCTCGGAGTTGCGGGAGCGCTCGACGCCCTGCCAGCGCTGCATCGGGCGCAGCAGCGGGGTGCCGAGCAGCACGAGCAGCGGCGCCGACACGAGCACGAGGACGCCCATGCGCACCGAGGTGCTGAGGACGATGGCGGCGACGACGAGGTATGCAACGAGCTGGGCGATGGCGCGCGTCGTGATCTCCATGAGCGCGCCGAACTGGTCACCGTCGCTGCCTGAGACGGACAGCACCTCACCGGTCGGTACGCGCCGGGTCAGGACGTGCCCGAGCTGCAGGGCCTTGCGGGTGACGAGCTTCGTCGTGCCGTAGAGGGCGATGAGCCACTCGCGCACGATCACGGTGTGGAAGGCGATGCCGCTGAAGGCGCCAAAGACCGTGACGAGCGCGAGCGCCAGCACCCAGCGGGTCGTGGCCGCCGCGTCGCCCGTGACGATGCCGGTGTCGATGGCCCGCCCCACCAGCCAGGGCCCCAGCATCTGCGGCACCATCCAGACGAGCGCGACGAGCAGCCCGGCCCAGAACAGCGACCCGTTCAGCCGCACCATCCACAGCAGGAAGGCCCGCGGCGAGCGGGTGTCGGGCGTCTCGGCGCCGCGGTCGGTGAAGGCCCGGATCGGGGGCGGGAAGTCTCGCATGGCCCGCCTACCTTAGGCGGACGGACGGACACCCACCCAACGCTTTTCCTCTCCTTCGCGGTGAGCGAAGGAGCAGCGCTACGCGGACGCCACGGGTCCGCCCGTACCGGTCCGTGTGCTGGTCGACGCTTCGATGCTCGCGAGGTTGCCGCGCGCCGGGTGCGGCTGACCCATCGGCCCCTGCGCCATCGCACGGTAGAGGTTGGTGGTCACGGCCTGCGCGAAGGCTGCCGCGGGTGCGTCGATGCGGGGACGGGTGTGCGCGCCGCGCAGGCCGGCCGCCCACGCCAGGGTTCCCACGGCGAAGACGCCGGCGCCGCTGGGCACCGAGTAGTAGGTCATGTCCGAGTGCGTGTCGGGCTTCTGGAACTGCGGCACCGGCGAGTGAGCGACGACCTGCAGGTTCTTCGGGGTGCCGGCCACCGGGTAGGCGCGGTCGATCTCGGTGCCGACGAGGCCGGCATACCTGCTCCCGCGCCCGGCACCCGTGCCGGCGAAGAGGAAGAAGCCCGGGTCGTGGATGACGAGGTCGGCGTCCGCGGGGAAGGCCTCGTAGAGCATGCCCGTGAGGGAGTTCTCGGGGTCCGGGTGCGGCTTTTGGCGCCACTGCGCCGTCGTGTCGGCGGCGGCGTGCTGCGGATCCAGCGCCGCGGACTTGTAGCACGTCACGAGCCGGCCGTCCGTCGAGATGCGGACGCGCCAGTAGACGGCGTTGGCGCCGAGGAAGGCGACGTTCGTCCCGGCGTCTCGCGCCGTCTCCACGTGACGGCGCATCGGCACCGTCCAGTACTCGTCGTGGCCGGGCGACACCACTCCCCGCGCCCCGACCAGCAGCCCGGGCTCTCGGTGCAGCTCCAACGACGTGACGTAGGCGAGGTCGAGGTCGAGGCTCTCGGCAAGGGCGATCGGGCCCTGCTCGTAGGCGAGCACCAGTGGTGCGCCGTTGCGGTTGTAGGGGCGGTCGAAGCTCACGGCGGAGGCGCGGGTCGCGAAGCTGCGGTCCGGGCCCTTGTAGAGGGAGTAGCCGCCCCACTGGTTGTAGGCCTGGTGGCAGTTGACCGCAGAGACGAGCACGAGTCGGCCTGCTGTCGTGCGGGAACGCACGACCACCGGGACGTAGCGCGCCCGGCCGCCGGCCACCAGCTTGAGCAGGTAGCTGCCCTCGGGCCACCCCGGTGTGTCGACGCGGAGGGACTCGGGCCAGCTGCAGCTGACCGTGTGCCCGCTGTCGATGTGCGGAGCCGGCTGCCGAGTCGCCGCGACGGCCGGTGACGTCCACACCTCGCGCGCACCGTCGCCGCCGTAGTGGCCGAGCCGGTAGGCCTGGACCGTCACCGGACCCAGCGTAGAGCTGAGGTGCAGGCCGAACGACTCGCCGGGCAGGACACTGACGCGGTCGGTGTACCCGGCCAGCTCCGTCTCGGATGCCAGCTGCGCCTTGGCGATGCGCCACTGCCTGCTGCCCTGGCGCGCGTTCTCGGCCTTGACCCAGCCCACTCCGCCCGAGAATCTGCCTGCCTGGGGCGAGGCGCCCGGGGCGGACGGGCTTGACCCCGGGCCCGATCGCGTGGTTCCCGTCGAGGGGGACCGCGTCGCGCCAACGGTGCACGCGCCGAGCAGCAGCGCGCCTGCGCTCGCCAGCAGCGCACGCCTGGACGGCGGGCCCAGCTCACTCGTCTGCGTCACAGCGCGACGGTAGCCGCAGCCCTTGAGCGGAGGCCGCAGGACAACTGGCGATCCGCTGGGGGATGGCCCGCCAGCCAGGGCCCCAGCGTCTGCGGCACCATCCAGACGGGCGCGACGAGCAGCCCGGCCAGAAGAGGGAACCGTTCACCCGCACCGTGCACAGCAGGAAGCCCGCGGCGAGCCTGTCTGGAGCGTCCCGGCGTCCTGCCCGGTGTCAAGCCTGATCAGAGGCCCGGTCCGTGATCCCGGTTGGGGTCCGCCTCAGAGCCCGAGCGACTGGGCTCGCGCCAGGGTCTCCGACGCGAGATCGGGCTGGCCGGCCTGCGCATACAGGCTCGCCAGCACCTCGAGGGAAAGGCGGTTGCCTGGCGACAAGGACGCGCTCGCCTTGACATCGGCGATCGCTCCGCTCAGGTCCTGCGTGCGCCCGCGGACCTGGCCGCGGAGAAGGAGCACCACGGGATCGTTGGGCGCGAGCTCGTGGGCGCGGTCCAGGAGGGCTCGGGCCTCGGGCCACCTGCCCTGTTGTGCCCTGCGCAGAGCCAGGTCCGCCATCACCAGGTGATCGGCGGGCAGGTCCTCGCTGGCCCGGGCGAGATACCCCTCCACGGCGTCGCTCAGGCCCGCAGGCACTGGTTGGGCCACGAGTGCATGAGCCATCTGCGCGTCGAGGTCGGCGTCCCAGGGCCTGAGCGCGTGTGCCAGGCCGAAGGAGTCGACGGCGCTGCGGCCGTCCCCGGCACTCAGCGCTGCCAGGCCCGAGCGCAGCGGGATCTCGGCTACTGCCGCACCCGCCAACAGGACGGCGAAGGCGCCAACGGCCACCGCACCCGTTCGGGACGCCAGGCGACGGGCGGGAGCCGTCCGCGCGCGAGAGAAGAGGCTTCCAGCCAGCAGGCAGAAGAAGGGCGCAGATCCGGGAGCGCTGAAGTGCGTCAGCATGACCGTGGACCACCCCGCCACTGCAGCCAGAACTCCCACCGCCCAGACCGACGACGTCATTGGTGCAGGTGACACGGCTGACTGCGGCGACGCGGCCCGCAGCGCCATGCCGTTGCGCACCAAGAGCCACAGGGCAGCTCCGGCGACGACGAGCAGCACCATCCCGCCGCTGAAGCCCAGCTGCAGCAACAGGGAGTGCGGGCTGTCCAGTCGCGCAGTGCCGGCCAGTCGGATGTAGTCCGCGCTCTGCACGGACGGTGATGCGTCCACGAATCCGGATGGCCCGACGCCCAGGATCGGATGCTGCGCGAGCAGGTTGATGGACTCCGCCCACTCCTGTGCTCGTCCGGTGACCGTCTGGTGCGAGAGCGGACTCCTCAGGAGGAGCCGATCCCGGGACAACGGCACGAGCAGAGTGGCAACGACTGCAGCACCGAGAAGCGCGGCAGTCGTCCGGCGGTTCTGCCGCGGGCCGAGCGCGAGTGCGACGAGCGTCGCGACGACGAGCCCGATCACCGCCCCTCGCGATGCGGACAACGCCACGAGGCCGAGGCCGGAACCCAGCGCCACCATGGCCGTCTTCGTCCTCGCGGTGGACACCGCGAAGACCATGGCGAGTCCGGCGGCGCCGGCGCCGTACGCGCCCTGCTCGGTGGCGTTGCCCAGCAGCGATCCGGGTCGGCTGACGGAGGTGGCGAGTGGGTTCTGCCCGAGTGTCTGGGCCACGGCAACGGCGAGGAGCAGGCTTGCTGACAACGCCGTGGCGCGCAGCAGGTGGACCCGGAGCACGACGTTCCCACCGGGACCGAGCAGCCAGGCACCGATGAGAAGCGCACCGACGTAGACCGAGATCGACACGAGTCCCTCGTAGCGGGGGGCGCGGCCGAGCAGCTGGGGCAGGGGCGCCGAGCCGAGCAGGGCGGCCAAGGTCAGCGCGGCCGCCGCCGCCGTCAACAGCACTACCGCGGCACGCTGCAGTCGTGCCTGGCGCGGCGCGAGCAGAGCGCACGCCCACGCCATCGCCACCGCGAACAGCTTGATGAAGACGAAGCGGTTCAGGCCGCCCGGCAGGACCACTGCCGGCGCGAGGCCGACGAGCCAGATGGCCGCCACGTGCCAGCGGCTGGTCCTGCTTCGCGACCCACTCAGCCCAGCGTGGACGACCGTGCGATAGGGGCGAGCGGGCGAGCTACGGCGACTCTGCTCTCGGCTCACCGAGTGGTTGTCCTGCGGACGACCGTCACGGGGCGGGGGCAGGCGTCAAGGCCGCGTTGACCGCCGTCCGTGTCGAGCCCGAGGTCACCGTCAGCATCGCCGCGGAAGCAGCGTCCGGCTGGTTGTCGAAGCACTCGTCCAGGTAGCCGGATGCGTCCGCCGATCCTCCTGAGGCGCTACCACCCCCGAAGCACACGACGTAGTCAGACGCCGGCGTCAGGTGGTTGATGGTGAAGGTGCCGTCGGCGGCCGTCCACGCCGGCTCGTTGGCCCCCGTGGAGGCGGACGTGACGGTGACATGGACATCCGCCAGACCGGCATGGGCGCCTGCCGCATCGGTCACCACTCCTGAGATCGCTCCGGCGGGCGACAGCGCGCCACTCCTTCCGGTCGTGGTCGCCCCCAAGGTCACCGCGATCGGTGTCGGGGAGCCGGTGCTGGGCTGGTTGTCGTAGCACTCGTTGAGGTAGCCGCGCAGGTCAGACGAACCGCCGAACGCAGAGGAGGCATAGAAGCACACGGTGTAGTCCGTCCCCGCCGCAAGGCCATTGACGGTGTAGCTTCCGTCCATTCCCGTCGAGGCGCCCAGATACGTGCCGGTGGAGGGCGACGACACGAAGACGAAGACGTCCGCCAGACCTGCGTGTGCCCCGGCCGCATCCGTGACGGATCCCGAGATCGCTCCAGACGGCGTCAGGGCGGCATTCGTCGCGGCCCGGGTTGCGCCGGCTGACACGGTGACAACAGTGGCTGTTTCACTTGTGGGCTGGTTGTCGTAGCACTCGTCCAGATAGCCCCGTGCGTCCGAGGATCCGCCCGTGGCGTGCGACGCCGAGAAGCAGACCTGGTAGCTGGATCCCTCCGGAAGACCGGTGACGACGTAGTTGCCCTGGAGATCCGTCGACGCGTATCCGCTGCCGTCCGACTCCGGGGTCGTCACCGTCACCGAGACGCCGGCCAGTCCATGGTGGGTCCCGGCTGCGTCGGTGACCGTGCCTGAGACGGCGCCCGCCGGAGTCAGCGAAGCGTTGGTGCTGGACCGTGAGGCGCCAGCGGTCACCGCGACCAGCGTCGGCGTGCCGGTCTCGGGTTGGTCGTCGTAACACTCGTCGAGGTATCCGAGTCGGTCTGACGATCCGCCGGTGGCGTCGTAGGCGGAGAAGCAGACCTGGTAGTCGGCGCCAGGCTGCAATCCCCTCACCACGTACGTCCCGTCGGAGGCGGTGCGTGCTGCGTCGGCATAACCCCACGTCGGTGACGACACCGTGACGTACACCAACCCGAGTCCATGGTGCGTCCCGCCACCGTCCGTGATGGTTCCCGAGATGGACCCCGCTGCCGCAAGGGCGGCGCTGATCCCCGACCGCGTGGTCCCCAACGCCACCGTCACGGGCGTCGGCGTGCCAGATCCGGGCTGGTTGTCGAAGCACTCGTCGAGGTAGCCGAGCGCGCCGCTGGCTCCCCCGGACACACCGCTGGCCGAGAAGCACACCCGGTAGTCGGTGGCCGCCGGCAGCCCTGCGACCGTGTAGCTGCCGTCGGCGGCCGTGACGGCACCGGCTGAGATGGACGCCGTCTCAGATGACACCGTGACGGACACGTGAGCCAGGCCCTGCGGCGTGGTCGCCGTGTCGGTCACGCGACCCGACACCGCACCCGCCGGCGAGAGTGCGGCGTTGACGGCTGAACGCGCCGCGCCGGCGGTCACCGTGACAAGCGTGGGCGGCGCGTCCGGGGCCTGGTTGTCGAAGCACTGGCCCAGGTAGCCGCGGGAGTCCGAGGAGCCGCCCGCGGCTCCGGAGGCGGAGAAGCAGACCCGGTATTCGGAGCCCGGGGCGAGCCCGACGACGCGGTAGGTTCCGTCGGCTGCCGTCTCGGCATTCATCGAACCGCCCATGGGCGAGTCGACGGCCACGGATACTCCTGCAAGCCCGTGCTGGGTGCCCGAAGCCTCCGTGACCGTGCCGGTGATGGCTCCCGCCGGAGTCAGGGCCACGTTGACCGTGGTCGTCGCAGCGCCGAGGAGCACGGTGACGGCGGTCGGCTGTTCCGTGGCCGAGCGGTTGTCGAAGCACTCAGGGACGTAGCCGAAGGCGTCAGCCGAGCCGCCGGTGGCCCCGGTGGCCGAGAAGCACACCTGGTAGTCGGAGCCCGGGAGGACACCTGAGACGGCATACGTGCCATCTGCTCCGGTCGTCGCCCTCCCCACGTAGCCACGCGACGGTGAGTAGACCTCGACAGCCACCTTGGCGAGCCCGTTGTGCGTGCCCATGGCGTCCGTGACGCGACCCGAGACCGAGCCTGCCGGCGTGAGGGCCGAGTCCGTCGCACCGCGGATCGCACCAGGCGGCACGGTGACCGGCACTGGCGTCCCCGAGGTGAGCTGGTTGTCGAAGCACTCGTCGACGTAGCCGAGGGAGTCCGCGGACCCGCCGCGCGCACCGGCGGCGGCGAAACACACCTGGTAGTCAGGTGCGGCGTTGAGTCCTGACAAGGCGTAGGTGCCGTCAGCCGCAGTGACCGTGCTGGCCCTGCCTCCGGAGGACCACGAGCTCGCCGTCACAGTCACGCCGCCGAGCCCGTGGTGCGTGCCGGCCGCGTCCGTCACGGTTCCCGAGATCCCTCCGGCGGGCGTCAGCTGCCCGTTGACGGCCGACACGGTGGTGCCCGTGGTCACCGCGACGCGGGTGGCTCGGCTCTCGTCCGGCTTGTGGTCGTAGCACTGGGTGCCGAATCCGTATGGTGCGGCCGACCCGCCGGTGGCCCCGAGCCCGTTGAAACAGACGGCATACTTCACGCCTCCTGGTAGGGAAGGGAGCCGGTAGCTGCCGTCCGCAGCCGTTGCCGCCGTGATGGCCGGAATGTCGGCGAGGGCGTAGGAGCTCACCGACACTCTGACGTTGGCCAGAGCGCCATGGGTGCCGGTGGCATCGGTGACGAAGCCGGACACGGCGCCGCCACCGCTGAGCGCGGCGTCGATGCGACCGGTTGTGGCACCGGTGGTGACCGACAACGTGCCGGCCGTGACCTCGTCCTTGTAGCAGCGGTAGAGGTAGCCGAAGGCGTCGGAGCTGCCACCCGTGGCGGAGGCGCCGGTGAAGCAGACGCGGTAGTCCTGCGCAGTCGGAAGGCCATCGATCGAGTAGAGGCCGTCGGCATCGGTCGTGCCGTTCGCCTTCGCCCCGGTCGACGGGGAGCTGACCTGCACGGTGACCATGGCGAGGCCGTGGTGGGTGCCGCCCGCATCCGTCACGGTGCCCGACACCGTGCCGCCCGAGGCCGCAACCGTGGACTTGGTGATGGAGGCTGCAGCCGCATACGTAGGTGTCGCGTCGTGAGCGAACAGTGAGTAGGAGTACTGCGTGTTGGGCGTCCGACCGCTGTCCCTGAACGCAGCCCCGGGCTTGAGGACGTCGGCCACCAGGGTTCCGGCCGTCGCGGACGATGGGGCGACGGCACCGAGGGCGCGCCGGATCATGACGCCGGTGAGCGAGGCGGCAGCCGGGTTGCTCCAGGCGAGCGCGATCGACGTGCCTGTCGACGTAGCAGTGACGCCCGTGACCGGACCCGGAGGAGTCGCAGCGGCCCCTGCCAGGTAGTAGCCCGCCACATCCGCGACCAGCTGCACCGTCCCACCACTGTTGTTCGACAGCGCGATCCGACCATTGGATCCCACCTTGGCGATCACCAGGTTCGGCACCGTCTGCCCCGCCACGAAGTTCAAGTTCGACGCGGTCGGCATCGACACCCCGTCCGGGAAGACCGTGATCGCGCCCGACGCCTTCGGCGCCGTCACCGTCACGTTCACCACCACCGCCGACACACCCGACGCCGGCACACCACCCTTGCCCAACACCCCAATACGAACCACACCACGAGCCGCCACCGGCCCGACCGCCCCCAACGACGACCTCGTGTCCAGCACCCGACTCGGAGTCAACGAGGTGAACGCACCCGCCGCCGTTGCCGTGCCCGACAGGTAGTAGCCCGCCACATCCGCGACCAGCTGCACCGTCCCACCACTGTTGTTCGACAGCGCGATCCGACCATTGGACCCCACCTTGGCGATCACCAGGTTCGGCACCGTCTGCCCCGCCACGAAGTTCAAGTTCGACGCGGTCGGCATCGACACCCCGTCCGGGAAGACCGTGATCGCGCCCGACGCCTTCGGCGCCGTCACCGTCACGTTCACCACCACCGCCGACACACCCGACGCCGGCACACCACCCTTGCCCAACACCCCAAGACGAACCACACCACGAGCCGCCACCGGCCCGACCGCCCCCAACGACGACCTCGTGTCCAGCACCCGACTCGGAGTCAACGAGGTGAACGCACCCGCCGCCGTTGCCGTGCCCGACAGGTAGTAGCCCGCCACATCCGCGACCAGCTGCACCGTCCCACCGCTGTTGTTCGACAGCGCGATCCGACCATTGGATCCGACCTTGGCGATCATCAGGTTCGGCACCGTCTGCCCCGCCACGAAGTTCAAGTTCGACGCGGTCGGCATCGACACCCCGTCCGGGAAGACCGTGATCGCGCCCGACGCCTTCGGCGCCGTCACCGTCACGTTCACCACCACCGCCGACACACCCGACGCCGGCACACCACCCTTGCCCAACACCCCAAGACGAACCACACCACGAGCCGCCACCGGCCCGACCGCCCCCAACGACGACCTCGTGTCCAGCACCCGACTCGGAGTCAACGAGGTGAACGCACCCGCCGCCGTGACGGCCGCCGCTGTCGTGGTGCTGACCGCCTGGAGTGAACCGTCCGTTGACGATGTCGTGCCGGCCAGCTGGCCCTGCGCCGGCGAGGACGTGGAGGTGGACGGGGAGGTAGACGGGGACGGGGACGGGGCAGCTGACACCGGTCCAGAAGCGGTCGGTGTGGGGGTCGTGGCGCTCGGGGTCGTGGCGCTCGGGGTCGTGGCGCTCGGGGTCGTGGCGCTCGCCGTCGGGGCCGGCTCTGTCGGCACGGGGTTGACCAAGGTCGGTTGCCCGAACGCCGTGCCCGGCGTCGTCACGCTGAGAAGGGCGAGGACCAGCGACAGAAAGGCGTACAACGGAAGTCTGTACCGAACGGCCATCGGCGATGCAGCCCCTTAGCGCGTGATTCGCCCCCTGTGGGCGTGCTGGACAGCGTCACCCTGACAGAGGGCCACGGCGTCGAAAGCCCTTTTGCGAATATTGGCCAGCCGTGCGAACCCCCCGTCAAGCCACACCGGCGAGGGCTGCGGCCTGGGTCAGGCCTCCGCAGCAGCCGCGAGAGCGGACAGTGCCTGGGTGAAGCACTGCTCGGGCGGAGTCACCAGGCCGGCGCCCACCTGGCCGGTGCCCGCAACCCGACCGGCCATGCCGGTGTTGATCTGGGGCAGGATGCCGGTGCGTGCGACGGCGGCGACGTCGATGCCGGTCGGCGTGCCGCGGAACTCGAGGATCGGCACCTGGTAGGCCGTGTGCTCCCCCACCGTGATCTCGTACATCGTCTGCGTCGCCCGCAGCGCGAACGGCACGTCTCCGCCGACGAACTTCACGATGGCCGGGGCCGCCGCCATGGCGAAACCCCCGATGCCCGCCGTCTCGGTGATGGCGGAGTCACCGATGTCGGGGTTCGCGTCGTCGGCGCCGTAGGAGCCGAGGAAGAGCCCCTCCGGCGTGTTGGCCGGGCCGGTGAACCACCGGTCACCCGTGCCGGACACCCGGATGCCGAAGTCGGTGCCGTTGCGCGCCATCGTCGTGACGACCGACGAGCCCGGGATGCCATGGGCCGCGAGTGTGCTCAGCTTGCAGGCCGGCATACCGAGGTTGAGGAAGAAGTGCTCGTTCGCACCCGAGAAGCGGACGGCCTCGGCGATGTCGGTCGACGACGCGTCGGCGGTGATCATCGTCGGCAGCAGCTCGCGCAGCAGCATGAGCGAGCCGGCACGGTTACGGTTGTGGCCCTCGTCGCCCATCTGGAGCATCTGGGCGATGACGGCCTTGATGTCGATCGGGCCCTGCTGGTCGACGCGGTTGCGCACGGCCTGTTGGAGGATCGGGCCGAGCACGGTGTTCATCCACCGCAGCCGGTCGATGACCTCCGGCCCGTAGGCGCCGTAGCGCAGAACCTTGCCGAGGCCCTCGTTGAGCGAGCACCAGGACGTGTTGTCGTGCACCTCGTCGCGCAGCTCGTAGACCCACATCGAGGGGCTGATGACGCCGGCCATCGGACCGACGGCGTCGCGGTGGTGGCACGGCTCGAGGGTGATGCCATCGCCCTTCTCGAGCTTGGCCTCGGCCTCCTCGGCCGTGTCGGCGAGGCCCTCGAAGAGCATGGCGCCGATGAGCGCTCCCTTGAGCGGCCCCGAGGCACGGGCGAACTCGATGGGCGGCCCGGCGTGCAGGAAGGTGCCGCGCTCCAGTCCCAGCACCTCGTGGGCGGGACGCACGTCGACGAGGTCGGCGCCGGCCGCGGTCATGCGGCGCAGCGCCTCGGCGTTCGCGGCCTCGCGACGGGGGTCGGCCAGCACGCGGCCCAGGTCGGTCGTGGTTCCGGGCATCGGCGGCTGCCACGACGCCTCGGTGACCGGAACGGCTTGGGCGCGAAGCGCATCCGCGAAGAGGGAGACGCCGGCGGACGCCACCGTGACGTCGGCGGACAGCAGACCGTGCAGCGGCTCGGTCCCGGTGTCGGGAGCCGTGCCGTCACCGCGGTCGTATGCCGTGTCGCCCGTCGCGCTCGTCGGCGCCGTCACGTCGTGGCCGAGCAGGCGCAGGGCCTCGCGGGTCGCCTCGGCGTTGGAGAGCCGGACGAGGGCGCCGGCCTGCACGAGTCGACCGGCGCTGAGCTGCAGGCTCTGGGGGTCCGCCTCCGTGCCGGTCAGGGAGACGACGACGTCGAGGTGCCGGCCGTCGCCGCGAGCGGTCGCACGAGCGCTCCGGATCGCCTCGGCCAGCTCGGGGGCGGGGTCGGGGTG
>NZ_JBYTCI010000044.1:0-20369 GCF_058790095.1 Terrabacter sp. FW104-15G4B
ACCGCCCTCAGGACGACCGGACCCAACCCGCCTGGAACCAGCGGAACCTACTCACCGAAGCCTACCGGACCAACCAGCGTGCTTCGGACCGCTCCGAGATGCTCCCCGATCACTCAGGCCACTCGGAACCCTCCAGACGGCGCTCGACCACGCGGGCCGACGCTCCGGAGCCGTCCGAAAACCCGACCGGATCTACCGGCATGTCTCGAACGCGGTGTCAGCCCCGGGACCGGCCAACTTCGCTGGGTGATCTCTCACCGCCGCGGTGGCGTCCGTTCCTCCCTGTCGGGCTGACGAAGAGAACGTTAACCCGGCCTTCTCGGGAAAGACAAATCGGCCTATGCGGCCCCACAGCAGGCTCAGGAGACGCGGTCGATGACGATCGGCGGCAGGTCCGGGCGGGACCCCTCGGGAGCGATCGTGAAGCCGCCCTCCAGAGCCTGGAGGGCACGCTCGAACCGCTCCGGCTCGTCCGTGTGCAGCGTCATCAGCGGCTCGCCGCCGCGCACCGTGGCACCCGGCTTGTGGTGCAGCTCCACGCCGGCGCCCGCCTGGACGGGGTCCTCCTTGCGGGCGCGCCCGGCCCCGAGGCGCCACGCAGCCACGCCCACGGCGAGGGCGTCCAGCTGCACGAGCACCCCGTCCGCGGGCGCGAGGACGTGGTGGGTCTCCTTCGCGGTCGGCAGCTCGGCATCGGGGTCTCCGCCCTGGGCACGGATCATCCGTCGCCACACATCCATCGCCCGGCCGTCGGCGAGCACGTCCGCTGGGTCGATGTCGGAGCGGCCGGCCCCGGCGACCATCTCGCGAGCGAGCGCGAGAGTCAGCTCGACGACGTCGCCGGGTCCGCCCCCGGCGAGGACCTCCACCGACTCGCGGACCTCGAGGGCGTTGCCTGCGGTGAGCCCGAGGGGCGTCTCCATGTTGGTGAGCAGGGCGACGGTGTGCACACCGGCGTCGGTGCCGAGGCGAACCATCGTCTCGGCGAGCTCGCGGGCCTGGCCGAGCTCCTTCATGAACGCGCCTGACCCCACCTTGACGTCGAGCACCAGGGAGCCGGTCCCCTCCGCGATCTTCTTGCTCATGATCGACGTGGCGATGAGGGGCACGCAGGACACGGTCCCCGTGACGTCACGCAACGCATACAACTTCTTGTCGGCGGGGGCGAGGCCCGAGCCGGCCGCGCAGATGACCGCACCCACGTCCTCGAGCTGGTGCATCATCTGCTCGTTCGACAGGGCGGCCCGCCACCCCGGGATCGACTCCAGCTTGTCGAGCGTGCCGCCGGTGTGGCCGAGCCCGCGCCCGCTCAGCTGGGGCACCGCCACCCCGCAGGCGGCCACGATGGGCGCCAGCGGCAGGGTGATCTTGTCGCCCACTCCCCCGGTCGAGTGCTTGTCGCTCGTCGGGCGCGAGAGGCCCGAGAAGTCGAGACGCTCGCCCGAGCGGATCATCGCGTCGGCCCATCGCGCGATCTCGCGCGCGTTCATCCCGTTGAGGTAGATCGCCATCGCCAGGGCGGACATCTGCTCCTCCGCCACCGCCCCACGGGTGTACGCGTCGATGACCCAGTCGATCTGGGCGTCGGACAGCTCGGCCCGGTCGCGCTTGGCGGAAATGACGTCTACGGCATCGAAGGCTTCGCTCACGGGACCATCATGGCGCAGCGCCGACGAGCCCCTGTGTGGACGCGAGCGGATCAGCCCTCGGCGTGACGCAGGTCGTCCACGTCGAAGGCCTGCGGTAGGACCGACGACATCGGCAGCACGCCCTCGGGGGTCATCAGCAGGCACCCAGGACCGCCGTGCTCCCAGAGCAGCTGCCGGCAGCGGCCGCACGGCATCAGCGCCTGCCCGTCCGCGCCGACGCAGAAGACGGCCGTCAGCCGGCCGCCCCCCGTCGCGTGCAGCTCGGACACCATGCCGCACTCGGCACAGAGGGCCACGCCGTACGCGGCGTTCTCGACGTTGCAGCCGGCCACGACGCGACCGTCGTCGACGAGCCCGGCGACGCCGACCGGGAAGTGCGAGTAGGGAGCGTAGGCGCGGCCCGCCAGCTCGACCGCCCGCAGGCGCAGCGACTCCCAGTCGACCTGCGACTCCTGCTGGGACGACATCAGTGCCCCTCACCCTTGCGGTAGATCTGGCCGTCGGCCGCGGGCATCCGCAACCGCTGCGAGGCGAAGGCGAGCACGAGCAGGGTCGTGACGTAGGGCGTGGTGCCGGACAGCTCGGGCGGGACGATGTCGGTCGTGGCGTACCAGAGGCCCACGAGAAGGCCGACCACGATGGCCACGATGCCCTGCAGCCTGCGGCCTCGTCGGACGATCTGCCACACCCCGATGCCGAGGAGCAGCACCGCGAGCAGGAGCAGGAACGCGTGGACCGTCGTGCCACCGCCGCGCAGCTGCGCGGCGTCGGTGTAGCCGAAGAGGGCGGAGCCCGCCATCAGGCCACCGGGGCGCCAGTTGCCGAAGATCATGGCGGCGAGGCCGATGTAGCCACGGCCGCCGGTCTGGCCGTCGCGGAACACGTTGGCTGCCACGAGGGCGAGGAAGCCGCCACCGAGCCCGGCGAGCCCACCGGAGACCAGGACGGCGGTGAACTTGTAGCGCAGGACGTTGACGCCGAGGGACTCCGCTGCGACGGGTGACTCCCCCACGGAACGCAGCCGCAGGCCGAAGGCCGAGCGCCAGAGGATCCACCACGTCGCGACGAAGAGCAGGACGGCCAGGATGGTGACGATCGAGACGTTCGTGCACAGGGCCCGGAGGATGCCCGCGAGGTCGGAGATGAAGAAGATGTGCTGCTGCTCGAGCGAACCCAGCGCATCGGAGAGGCCCGGGATCGTGACCGTGGGCAGCTGCGGGAGCGGCGGCGACTGCGTCGGTCCGCCCCCGGGCAGCGTGCTGAAGAAACGCACGGAGAGGTACTTCGCGAAGCCGAGCGCGACGATGTTGAGCGCGACGCCGGAGACGATGTGGTCGACCCCGAAGGTCACCGTGGCGATGGCGTGCACGAAGCCACCGACGACGCCGCCGATGATG
Source organism: Terrabacter sp. FW104-15G4B (assembly GCF_058790095.1). Taxonomy (NCBI): domain Bacteria; kingdom Bacillati; phylum Actinomycetota; class Actinomycetes; order Micrococcales; family Intrasporangiaceae; genus Terrabacter; species Terrabacter sp. FW104-15G4B. The sequence continues at coordinate 3,047 of NZ_JBYTCI010000044.1, forward strand.
GCGCCCACCAGGCCCCACCACGGGCCGAGGTGGTAGCCGAGGAAGCCGGCGCCCCACGTACCGAGGATCATCATGCCCTCGAGGCCGATGTTGACCACGCCCGCGCGTTCGGACCACAGACCACCGAGACCCGCGAGGGCGATCGGCACGGCGAGACCGAAGGCCGCGATGAGCAGGCCGGAGGAGTCGATGTCGTTGGCGCCGGTGACGACACGCAGCACCGACACGACGAAGACGCCGGCGAACGCGATGCCCAGCCACTGGACGGCCGACAGCCGCAGCACACGTTTGGGCGGGGTGTCCTCGGGCACGACCTCGGTGCCCACGCTCAGATCGGAGGCGCTCACGCCGGGGCTCCTTCCACGCTCGGGGCATCGGATCTCGTGCCGGCCAGCTCCCTCGCGACGCGCTGCTGCTCGAGCCGCACGTCGGCCCGTCGGATCAGCTCGTAGGCGATGACGACGGCGAAGAGGATGACGCCCTGGATGATGAAGACCACTTCGGAGGCCACGCCGGCGCGGATCTGCAGGGCGTTGGACTGCACGTCGAGGAACGACCACAGCAGCGCGGCCACGGCGATGCCGAGCGGGTGGTTGCGACCGAGCAGGGCGATGCCGATGCCGGCGAAGCCGAGGCCGGCCTGGAACGTCGTGCCGTAGCTGTAGTCCTGGCCGAAGAGGAGCGGCATGCCGATCAGGCCGGCCAGGGCTCCGGAGATGACCAGCGTCGAGACGACCATGCGCGGCACCTTGACCCCGCTCGCGACGGCGGCCGTCTCGGAGCGTCCGGTAGCGCGCAGGTCGAAGCCGAAACGGGTCTTGCCGATGACGAACCAGTACGCGAGGCCGACGACGACGGCGAGCAGGATCAGGGTGTAGGCCTTGTTCGACGCCCCGGGGATCAGGGCCAGACCCTGGAGCTGTGACGACTCGGGGATCGGCTTGGTCGAGATGGTGTTGCTGCCCCGCTGCTTGACGGCCACCTTGAGCAGCAGCCACTGCACGACACCGGTCGCGATGGCGTTCAGCATGATGGTGCTGATCACCTCGGAGACGCCGCGGCGCACCTTCAGGTAGGCCGCGATGGCGGCCCAGAAGCCGCCCGCGACCATCGCCACCACGAGGGTGAGGATCACGTTGACCGGCCCTGGGAACCATGCCTGTCCGGCGAAGAGCGCCCCGGCGAAGACCGCGACGCGGTACTGCCCATCGACGCCGATGTTGAAGAGGTTCATCCGGAAGCCGACGGCCACGGCGATCGCCGAGAGGTAGTAGACGGTGGCGCCGTTGACGATCTGGACGAGCTGGCGCGGCTTGGGCCACGACAGGATCGTCTGCCACACCTCGACCACCGGGTCGCCGAGCGCGAGCAGGATCGCCGAGGTGACCAGGAAGGCAACGAGCAGGGCGAGCACAGGTGCCGCGAGGCCCAGGAGGGCCTTGCGCGGGCTGAACGTCTTCATCGGCCCTCCTGGTCGTGGACGCCGCCGGTCCCGGTGCCGGTGTCGGCACCGGTCATCGCGGCCCCGAGGTCCTCGGCAGTCACGGTGTCGGGGTCGAAGGTGCCGGTGAGGCGTCCGCGCAGGATGACCTCGATCGTGTCGGACAGGCCGATCAGCTCCTCGAGGTCTGCCGAGATCAGCAGGACGGCCAGGCCGTCACGCCGCGCCTGCCGGATGATGTCCCAGATGCTCGACTGCGCGCCGACGTCGACGCCGCGCGTCGGGTGGGCGGCCACGAGGACCTTGGGCTGGTGGCTCATCTCGCGACCGACGATGAGCTTCTGCTGGTTGCCACCCGAGAGTGAACCGGCCGTGACGTTGATGCCCGGGGTGCGCACGTCGTACTCGCGCACGATGCGCTCGGTGTCGGCCTTGGCGCCGGCTGCGTCGATGACGAAGCCCTTGGCGTTGGGCGACTCGGTCTGGTGGCCGAGGATGCGGTTCTCCCACAGCGGCGCGTCCAGGAGCAGGGCGTGCCGGTGGCGGTCCTCGGGGATGTAGGCGACACCCGCCTGGCGGATCTCGCGGGTGCCCCAGTCGGAGATGTCGGTGTCGCCGAGGAAGACCAGACCCGAGGTCGGCTCGCGCATGCCCATGATGACCTCGACGAGCTCGGCCTGGCCGTTGCCCTCGACGCCGGCGATGCCGAGCACCTCGCCGGCATGGATGGTCAGCGAGATGCCGTCGAGCACATTGCGGGTGTCGGCGCCGCCGGAGAGCACGAGGTCCTCGGTGCGGAGCACGACGCGGTCGGTGACGGTCGACTCCTCGGTCTGTGGGGTCGGCAGCTCGGCGCCGACCATGAGCTCAGCCAGCTGACGGGCGTTGACGTCCTTGGGGCTGACCGTGTCGACGGTCGTGCCGCGCCGGATGACGGTGATGGAGTCGGCCACCGAGAGGACCTCGTCGAGCTTGTGCGAGATGAACAGGACCGTGAGCCCCTCGGACTTCAGCTCGCGCAGGTTGTCGAAGAGCTCCTCGACCTCCTGAGGCACCAGGACCGCGGTCGGCTCGTCGAGGATGATGATGCGGGCGCCGCGGTAGAGCACCTTCAGGATCTCGATGCGCTGGCGGGCGCCGACGCCGAGATCGGCGACGAGGGCGTCCGGCTCGACGTCGAGGCCGTACTCCTCGGAGATGCGGCGGATCTCGCGCCGGGCCTCGTCGCCGATGCCGTGCAGCTTCTCGGCGCCGAGCACGACGTTCTCGAGCACCGTGAAGTTGTCGGCCAGCTGGAAGTGCTGGAACACCATGCCGATGCCCTCGGCGATGGCGTCGGCGGGCGAGTGGAGGTCGACCAGGCGGCCGTCGACGCGGATCGAGCCCTCGTCGGGACGCTGGACCCCGTAGAGGATCTTCATCAGCGTCGACTTGCCGGCGCCGTTCTCCCCCACGATCGCGTGGACGGTGCCGCGCTGCGCCGTGAAGCCGATGTCCTTGTTGGCGACGACTCCGGGGAAGCGCTTGGTGATGCCCTCGAGCTCGACGGCAGCCTCGGCGTTCGACGTCCGAGCGGGTCGCTCAGGTGCTGCTGCGGTGATGGCGACAACTCCTCGTCCGGGCCCGGAGAGGAGTCCGGGCGAGTGGTTCTCATGGGGTCTGGCCGGGTCGGTGCCGGTCTCCCGACCGACCACCGGGGCCGGGGACGGACACGGCCCGCGACGACGCTACCGCGCCGCCCGGGCCGTGTCGCCCCGCTCGGGGATCAATCAGCAGATCGCGAGGATCACGGGCTGGTCGGGACCTTGATCTGGCCCGAGATGATCTTCTGCTTGTAGTCGTCGAGCTTCGACTTGATGTCCTCGACCTTGCCACCGGTGGTGGCGTAGTCGACGCCGTTGGCCTTGAGGTCGTAGATCTTGTTGCCGGTGATGTCCTGGCCCTCGGAGCCCGACTTCAGGAAGTCGTAGACCGCGACGTCGACCTTCTTGATCATCGAGGTGAGGATGACGTCGCGCACGTCCGGCGTAGCCGTCAGGGCCTGGTCGGAGTCGACACCGATGGCCAGCTTGCCGGCCGCCTTGGCGGCCGTGAAGACGCCGGAGCCGGAGCCACCCGCAGCGTGGTAGACGACGTCGGCGCCGCCCTGGTACAGGCCCTCGGCGGCCGTCTTGCCCTTGGCCGGGTCGTTGAAGCCCGAGAAGTCCGGCGGCTGCGAGAGGTACTGGCTCTTGACGGTGACCTTGGGGTTGGCCGCCTTGGCGCCGGCGATGTAGCCCGCCTCGAACTTCTTGATGAGGTCGGTGGCGACGCCACCGACGAAGCCGACGGTGTTGGTCTTGGACTTCAGGGCCGCGGCAGCGCCGACGAGGAAGGAGCCCTGCTCCTCGGCGAAGGTCAGCTGGGCGACGTTGGCGCCGGCCGAGTCGGGCGACGCGTCGTCGATGATCGCGAACTTCACGTCGGGGTTGTCCTTGGCCACCTTGCCGATGGCCTTGGCGTAGGCGAAGCCGACACCGATGACGTGCGTCGCGCCTGCGTCGACGAACTGCTGGAGACGCTCCTCGGTCGCGGACTCGCTCTCGCCGTTGACCTGGGTCGCTTCCTTGTACGTGATCCCGAGGTCGGCCTTCGCCTTGTCGAGGCCCGTGGCAGCGGAGGCGTTGAAGGACTGGTCACCACGACCACCGACGCCGTACGCGATGCCGACGACGATCTTCTTGCCGGCGGCCGGCGCGCCAGTGCTGCCGGTGCTGCCAGCCGAAGGGTTGCTGCCCGCGGGCGTGTTGTTGTCGCTGCTGCTGCCGCAGGCCGTGAGGCCGAGCGCGGCGGCGGCGACAACGGCCGCGACCTTGGTTGCGTGACGCAAGAGGTGCTCCTTAGATGCGCGGGGCCGACGACGACATCGGCCCAGATAGCACGGAACTGTAGACCCCGCCACGACAGGATCTGAACGGCTCCACGCAAGACACGGGAAGTGTTACCGATCCGCGACCGCGGTCAGCGGAGATACGCCGCCGATGGTCCTCGTTCCGCTCAGCTGGGCCGCCGCCGAGAAGACGACACCGGCCAGGGTGCGCGCCCCCACGACGATGGCGGCCTCGTCGACGACCAGGTCGCCGCGGTGCAGGTCGTAGGTGGTGCCACCGGGCGTGCGGGTGCCGAGTCTGGCCATGGCTCCGGGAATGTGGGTGAGGTACCACGCGAAGTCCTCCCCGCCGAGCGACTGCGGGGTGGGGGCGACGAACGCACCGGTCCCCGTCGCCGCCGCCGTGAGCGCGTCGATGCTGCCGGCGTCGTTGACGACCGGGGGCACGCCCTTGACGATCTGCACGTCCGCCTGGACGGCATACGGCTTGACCACCTCGTGCACGACGGCCTCGAGGAGGCGCTCGACCCCCTCCCAGATGCCGGCGTCGAGCATGCGCAGGGTGCCGCCGACCTTGCCGGACGACGGGATGACGTTGGTCGCGCCGCCGGAGTGGATCGAGCCCCAGACGAGGGCGGCGCCCGCGCGCGGGTCGAGGCGTCGGGAGAGCACGGCCGGAACGTCGGTGACGACCTTGGCGAGGGCATACGTCAGGTCCTGGGTCAGGTGCGGACGCGAGGTGTGCCCGCCGCGACCGGACAGCGTCACCTCGACCTGGTCGGCGGCGGCCGTGAGGGCACCGACGCGCAGGCCGACCTGGCCGGCGTCGAGGGCGGGGTCGCAGTGCAGCGCGAAGATGCGGTCCACGCCGACGAGCCCGCCCTGCGCCACGACGTCCTCGGCGCCCCCGGGCATCAGCTCCTCGGCGGGCTGGAAGACGAGGCGCGCACCGACCCCGGCGGCGACGAGACGCTCCTCGCAGGCCTTGAGCGCGAGCGCCGCGCCGACCAGTGCGGTCGTGTGGACATCGTGCCCGCACGAGTGGCTGACCCCGTCGGTCCGCGACGCGAACTCCAGACCGGTCTGCTCACGGATCGGGAGCGCGTCGATGTCGGCGCGCAGCGCGATGCGGTGCCTCGGGTCGGCCGCTCCGAGGTCGGCGAGCAGGCCCGTGCCACGCAGGCGGCGCACGGTGATGCCCGCGCCCTCGAGGTGCTCGGCGACGAGGGCCGTCGTGCGCACCTCACCCCGCCCGAGCTCCGGGTGGGCGTGCAGGTCGCGGCGCATCGTGACGAGTTCCGACGCGCGCTCCTCGACGGTTCGGGCGATGGCCTCGAAGGGCAGCGAAGGGGAACGGTCGGTCACGAGAACGGGAGTCTAGCGAGAGGATGGGCGCGGCCCCCGCACGCCGGGGACGACGCGAGGGAGGGATGGACGCGTGGAGCACGACGGGCGGTCGGCTGCGAGCCTCGACCAGGCAGCGCTCCGACACGTCGTCGACCTCGTGGACAGGGCCCTGCCGTTCACGACCATGACGACGGACGTGTCCCCCGCCACGGTCCGTCTCGCCGACGTGCTCACCCACGTGCGGTCCGGGACCGACCCGCTCGAGCCGTGGCGGGCCGCCTTGCGCACGCAGATGGAGCAGCGCGCCGGCGCGCCCGTCCCGCCCCACGTCCCGGCCGCGTTCGTCCTCCAGTGGTGGTGCGAGGTGGCCGCCACCCCGACTGCGTATGCCGCCTCGTTGGGTCCGTGGGTCCTCGACCCCTCGCCGGGCGGGCTGGGTTTCGAGCTCGCGCCCGGCCTGCAGCCGGCTCGTGTCGTGGTCGACCCGGCACTGGCCTCGTTGGAGGTCGAGGGAGTGCTCGAGCGGCGTCTGGAACGCGCGCGGACGGCATACCTCCTCCTCGTCTCGGAGGTCGTGGCGGCATACGCCCCCGACGTGCGCATGGGGTCGCGGCAGCGCTGGGGTGTCGTCGACGACGTGTGGGTGACTGCGCTGCGGCTCGCGCGCGGCGCCGCCGGCCAGGACGTCGGGCCGCAGCCGCGACGTGTGTCGTGCTGCTTCATCTACGCCCTGCCCGGGATGCGGGAGTGCGCGGCGTGTCCCCGCAGCGGGCCGTCACCCCAACGGCCCTGAGCGCCGAGCCGGTCCGAGCGCCGTGGGCCTGAGTGGCGTCAGAAGCTCTCGCGGGGCTGGTAGACACCCCAGACCTCACGGAGCGCGTGCGCCACCTCGCCGCCGGTGGCTCGCGCCGCGAGCGCCTCCTTCATCGGGTAGAGCACGTTGTCGGTGCCCCGCGCCGCGTCCTGCAGGCGCCCGAGCGCCGCCTTCACCGCGTCGTTGTCGCGGTCTGCGCGCAAGGCCTCGAGGCGCGCCCGCTGGTCGGCCTCGATCGTCGGGTCGACGCGCAGCGGGTCGTAGTGCTCCTCCTGGTCGAGCACGAAGCGGTTGACTCCGACGACGGTGCGCTCGCCGTTGTCGATCTCGAGCTGCACGCGGTAGGCGGACCGCTCGATCTCGGACTTCTGGAAGCCCTGCTCGATCGCCGCGACCGCGCCACCCTTGTCCTCGACGGCTTGGATCAGCGCCAGCGCGGCCGACTCGATCTCGTCGGTCATCGACTCGATGACGTACGAACCGGCAAACGGGTCAACGGTTTTCGTCACATCGGTCTCGAAGGCGATGACCTGCTGGGTGCGCAGGGCCAGACGCGCCGCCTTCTCGGTCGGCAGCGCGATCGCCTCGTCGAAGGAGTTCGTGTGCAGCGACTGCGTGCCGCCGAGGACGGCGCCGAGGCCCTGGAGGGCGACGCGGACGAGGTTGACCTCGGGCTGCTGGGCGGTGAGCTGCACTCCGGCGGTCTGGGTGTGGAAGCGCAGCATCATCGACTTCGGGTTCTGGGCGCCGAAGTCCTCCTTCATGATTCGCGCCCAGATGCGTCGGGCGGCGCGGAACTTCGCCACCTCCTCCAGCAGTGTCGTGCGCGCGACGAAGAAGAAGGACAGACGCGGCGCGAAGTCGTCGACGTGCAGGCCCGCGGCCTGCGCTGCGCGCACGTACTCGATCGCATTGGCGAGGGTGAACGCGATCTCCTGCACGGGCGTGGCCCCGGCCTCGGCCATGTGGTAGCCGGAGATGGAGATGGTGTTCCAGCGCGGCATCTCCTTGTGGCAGTAGGCGAAGATGTCGGCGATGAGGCGCAGCGACTCACGCGGCGGGTAGATGTAGGTGCCCCGCGCGATGTACTCCTTGAGCACGTCGTTCTGGATCGTCCCGGTCAGCTGGTCGCCGCCGACGCCCTGCTCCTCCGCGACGAGCTGGTAGAGCAGCAGCAGCGTGGCGCCCGGCGCGTTGATCGTCATCGACGTGCTGATCCTGTCGAGCGGCAGCCCCTCGAAGAGGGTGCGCATGTCGTCGAGGCTGTCGACGGCGACGCCGACCTTGCCCACCTCGCCGTGCGCGATCGGCTCGTCGGAGTCGTAGCCCATCTGGGTCGGCAGGTCGAAGGCGACCGACAGGCCGCCGGTGCCGGCCTGGACGAGCTGGTGGTAGCGCTGGTTGCTCTCCTTGGCCGTGCCGAAGCCGGCGTACTGCCGCATCGTCCACGGCCGCCCGGTGTACATCGAGGGGTAGACGCCGCGGGTGAAGGGGTAGCTGCCGGGCGCGCCGAGCTTGGCCTCGGCGTCGAAGCCGGTGAGGGCCGACGCGTCGTAGACGGGCTCGATGGGCAGGTCGGACTCGGAGCGCGCACCACTGCTGTCAGCCATGCTGCCGAGCGTATCCGCGTGCGGGTCGGCCGCCGGTGCCCGCCCGTCGAACGTTGCCGATCTCACGTCACCCATGGCGTATGCCGTCACGCCGGGTCACGACGAGACGTGACTTCTCCACTCGGCGGAGGCCGCAGATCGTGGCCTTTCGACGGTTGGGAACGCCCGGTTTGTGGCCCTTCGACGGTTGCGGGTCAGGGTTCCGGGGGCCAGGTGCGGGTGATCTCGGCCTTGCGCTCGGCCCACTCCCCCTCGAGCGCACCGAGCCGCTCCCCGAGGAACTCGAGGAAGGCGACGGACAGCTGCAGGCGGCGTCCCGCCGGGGTGTCGATGCCGCCGACGGCGGGCACCCCCGCACGCAGGCTCGACTCGATCTGGGCGAGCACCCGGTCACGGGAGAGCATGGCGCCGTGCCACGCGTCGGCCTGGACGACGTACACGTCGCGGCGCGAACCCCGCTCGCGCTCCTTGCCGATCAGGTACGTGTGGGTCAGGTAGCGCACGGCACCGGAGACCGCGGCCGGGCTCACCTCGAGAGCCTCGGTCAGCTCCGCGGCAGTCATCCGCCCGTCGTCGTCGGCGAGCAGCCGGGCGAACACGCGCGAGGCGAGCCGCGGCATACCGGCGTCGGTGAGGGTGTCACCGAACCGCTCGACGTAGGCGGAGACCGCCCTGTCGTCGCGCGTCTCGGCGGCGACCGGTCGTTGCGCTGCCGTCATCGGCGCTCCTCACGTGGCGTGGTGCGCCCGGGCGGCTCCCGAGCACACGTCATTGTATTCAGTAAATCGTGAATGTTGTGTACCGTCGATGCATGACCTCCGCGATCCAGGTCGAGGACCTGCGCAAGAGCTTCGGGCACACCGTGGCCCTCGACGGGCTCGACCTCGAGGTGGCGACCGGCGAGATCCACGGCTTCCTCGGCCCCAACGGGGCGGGCAAGTCGACGACCCTGCGCATCCTGCTCGGCCTGCTGCGGGCCGACGGCGGCAGCGCCACCCTCCTCGGCGGCGACCCGTGGCGCGACGTCGAGTCGCTGCACCGGCGCCTGGCCTACGTCCCCGGCGACGTCGCGCTCTGGCCCACCCTGACCGGCGGCGAGGTCATCGACGTCCTCGCCCGGCTGCGCGGCGGCGTGGACGAGAACCGCCGGGCCTCGATGATCGAGCGGTTCGACCTCGACCCCACGAAGAAGGGACGTTCCTACTCCAAGGGCAACCGGCAGAAGGTGGCCCTCGTGGCTGCCCTGTCGTCCGACGTCGAGCTGCTGCTGCTCGACGAGCCGACGTCCGGCCTCGACCCGCTCATGGAGGCGGTCTTCCGTGACGTCGTGCGTGAGTTCCGCGCGGCAGGCGGCACGGTCCTGCTCTCGAGCCACGTGCTCTCCGAGGTGGAGCAGCTGTGTGACCGCGTCAGCATCATCCGTGAGGGCCGCAACGTCGAGTCCGGCACGCTGAGCCAGCTGCGCCACCTCTCGCGCACCACGGTCCGCGCGACCGTCGCCGACCCCCTCGATGCCGCCAGGCTCTCTGCCCTGCCCGGCGTCGCCGACGTCGTCGTGTCGGGCGACCACGTGACGTGCACCGTGGGCAGCGACGACCTCGGACGCCTGCTCGAGGTGCTGGGCTCGCACGGCATCACGGCCCTGACGAGCGCTCCCCCGACGCTCGAGGAGCTCTTCATGGACCAGTACCGCTCGGCCCCGGCGGCGCTGTCGTGACCGCTCTCGCCGCAACCGCCGCCCCGTCGCGCGCCTCGGGCGCGGGGCTCACCGGGACGACGTCGCTGCTGCGCCTGGCCGCGCGCCGCGACCGAGTGCTGGTGCCGGTCAGCGCCTTGGGGCTCGCCGCCTTCGTCGCCACCTCGGCCCAGGCCACCTTCGCCCTCTTCCCCGACCTCGGCTCGGCGCAGGCGTCGATGGCCTCGACGCTGGCCAACCCGGCGCTCGTCGCCATGTACGGGCGCATCTCCAGCCTCGGCATCGACTCCATCGCGACCTTCAAGTCGGTGCTGCTGGGAGGCGTCTTCCTCGCGCTGCTGGCCTACGTCGTCGTGCGGCGCCACACCCGCACCGAGGAGGAGGCCGGGCGCCTCGAGCTGCTCGGGGCGGGCGTCGTCGGTCGCCGTGCCGCGCTGACGGCCGCCGTCCTGCTGGGCACCGGCGCCGTCCTGCTCACCGTCGTCCTCACGGTCGCGTGGTCCGTCGCCGTCGGCCTCGACGCCACCGGCTCCCTCGCCCTCGGCGCCTCCTGGCTCGTCGTCGGGCTGTCGTGGGTCGGCGTCACGGCCGTCGCGGCCCAGCTGACCTCCAGCACCCGAGGCACGGCGGCATGGTCACTCGGTGCCCTCGCAGTCGCGTTCCTCGTGCGCGCCGTGGGCGACACCGCATCCGGGGACAGCCCGCTTCAGCTCCTCTCCTGGCTGTCCCCGCTCGGGTGGGGCGTCAAGGTGTCGCCGTACGGCGAGAACCGCTTCTGGGTGGTCGTGCTCGGCCTGGCGCTCTACGCCGTTCTCGTGGCCGTCGCGTTCTCGCTGCTCGAGCGTCGCGACCTCGGGGCCGGTGTGCTGCCGAGCCGCGCCGGCCACGCCCGTAGCGGCCTCGGCACGGCCGGAGCCCTCACCCGACGACTCGCTCGCGGCACGCTCATCGGTTGGGTCGTCGCGTATGCCGTGCTCGGCGTCGTCCTGGGGTCGATCGCGGGCAGCGTGGAGTCGTTCATCGACTCCCCGCAGGTCGCCGACATGCTGCGGACGATCGGCGGGGACGCCGGCACCATCACCGACCTCTACTTCGCGACCGAGCTGCACTTCGCCGCCTTCGGCGCCTCGGCGCTGGCGATCGCCCTGGTCACGCGGATGCGTACGGACGAGACGACGACCCGGCTCGAGCCCCTCCTCGCCACGCCGGTCCGGCGGGTGAGCTGGGCGCTCGGCCACGTCGCGCTCGCTGTCGTCGCCTCTGCGGGCGTCATGCTGGTCGGCGCGGTCGTGGCCGGGCTCGTCCACGGAGCCGACGCCGGAGACATCGGGGGGACGGTTCTACGCCTGGCCGGCGCGGCGGCGTCGACCCTCCCGGCCGTGTGGGTCGCCCTCGCGGTGGCGTTGCTGCTCTACGGTGCGGTGCCCCGCTTCACCGGGCTGGCGTGGGCGGCGCTCATCGTCTTCCTCCTGCTCGGTGAGTTCGGGGACCTGCTCGACCTGCCGGGATGGCTCGTCGACCTCTCCCCCTTCACGCACCTGCCCGCCCTGCCGGGTGGCTCGGTCGAGCTGCCGCCCCTGGTCGCACTCGCCGCCGTGGCCGTGGCGGTCGCCGCCGCCGGGCTCGTCGGGCTGCGCCGCAGGGACATCCCTGCCTGAGCGTGGTGCCGGGTCGATGCCACGTCGCAGGACACCCGCGCGGGGGTGCCGTGCGGCAGGCGCGATGTCGGTACGGTGTGGCGCATGACAGGCATCCCCGGCTTGTGGGCCGTGATCCCGGCCGGCGGCTCCGGCACACGACTCTGGCCGATCTCACGCCGTCACTCCCCCAAGTTCCTGCACGACCTGACGGGCTCCGGCCAGTCGTTGTTGCGTGCCACGTGGGACCGCCTCGAGCCGCTGGTGGGCGAGCGCATCCTCGTCGTCACCGGCGCCGCCCACGAGGACGCCGTGCGCCGGCAGCTGCCGATGCTCGGCTACGACGCCGTGCTCGCCGAGCCCTCGCCCCGCGACTCGATGCCCGCCATCGGTCTGGCGGCGGCGGTCCTGGAGCGGCGCGACCCCGAGGCCCTGCTCGGCTCCTTCGCCGCCGACCACGTCATTACCGAGCCCGAGAACTTCCGCCGGGCCGTCGCCGAGGCCGTCGTGCTCGCGCGCCGCGGGGAGCTGGTGACCATCGGCATCGAGCCCACCGGGCCTGCCACGGGCTACGGCTACATCCGGCTCGGTGAGCCACTCGACGTCGTGGGCGCACCGAGCGCGCACCGGGTCGACGAGTTCGTCGAGAAGCCCGACCTCGAGACCGCCGACCGCTATGTCGCAAGCGGTGAGTTCCGCTGGAACGCAGGCATGTTCGTCGCCGGAGCCACCACCCTGCTCGAGCTGCTCGCCGAGAACCACCCGGAGATGGTCGACCAGCTGCGCACGATCGCGGGCGACCCGCGCCGGATGCGCGACCTGTGGCCGACGCTGCAGAAGATCGCGATCGACCACGCCGTCGCCGAGCCGGCAGCTGCCGCAGGACGCGTCGCCGTGGTGCCCGCGTCGCTCGGCTGGGACGACGTCGGCGACTTCGCGTCCCTCACCAGGCTCGTCGCCGTGTCGGCCGAGATACCGGGGATCACCGCCATCGGTCCGGCAGACGACATCATCAGCATCGACTCCACCGCCACGGTCTCGGCGGGCGGCCGGCTGGTCGCGCTCATCGGGGTCGACGACCTCGTCGTCATCGACACGCAGGACGCCCTGCTCATCACCCGTCCCGACCGGGCCCAGGAGGTCCGGCAGGTCGTCGAGACCCTGACCGCCCGCGGACGCACCGACCTGACCTGATCCCTGGCGCCGGGTCAGGCGTCGAGGGCGGGCACCCCGGTCTGCTCGCGGACGAACTGCCAGAACCGCTCGACGTGCTGAGGGGTCTCGATCCCGAACGGCGCGTAGTGCGTCGACCGCCTCCGGCGGTCGTGCCAGAAGCCGCCCGTGCCGATGGCGTCGGCGTCGGCCGCCGTCAGCCACACGGCCGTGTCGGCGCCCGACTCGGCGTCGCGCAGCAGCGGCCCCGTGAGCGCGGCGAAGCGCGGCAGCGAGTCGGTGACGCCCGGGGTGTCGGCCCAGCCCGGATGCATCGAGCTGACCTGGGTGCCGTCCCTTGCGAGGTCGCGCGACCACAGCTGGGTCAGCACGAGCTGCATCCGCTTCGTGCGGGCGTATGCAGTGACGCCGGAGTAGTCGCCCGACGTGTACTCCGGGTCGTCGACCGCGAGACGCTGCCCGTAGGCGCCGCCCGACGTCACGAGCACCACCCGTCCGCCGGCGAGCGACTCGCGCAGTCCGTAGGTGAGCACGTGCGGACCGAGTACGTGCGTGGCGAGCGCCAGCTCGTGCCCCTCCGCCGTGGTGGTGCGCCGCGGCGGCAGGACGCCGGCGTTGTGGACGACCGCGTGCAGACGGGGCACCTCCGACGTCAGCTCACGAGCGAACTCGGCGGTGGCGCCCAGGTCGCTGACGTCGGCGACGTGGGTTGTCACGCGCGCCAGCGGCTGCTCGTCGAGCAGCGACTCCCGCGCGTCGTCGAGCCGTGAGGCGTCGCGGCCGGTGAGGTGCACGACGGCCCCGAGACGGGCGAGTCCTCGGGCCGTGGCGAGACCGAGGCCGCCGCTGGCGCCGGTGACGAGGACCTGACGTCCGACGAGTGCGTCGGGTGCGGGGTCGTGCGGCCACCAGGCGCGACGCAGGGCGGGGCCGATCCTCGAGTAGCCGAGGACCAGCGACTTGTCCATCACCCAGTCCAGGGCTGCGGCAGCCTCGGGGAGCACCATGCGCCCACCCTAGGGCCGGCGAGAAAGCCAAGCCGGGCACACGGCATACGCCCCGCCCGTCGAGGGTTGCTGTTGAGATTGTCACAACGGCCCTCTACCAGCCGGTAGGAATTCGAGTGGGGCAAATCGCGGAGATAAGGTGCGCAGGTGGCCACCAACACTCTCCCAGCGACGGGAACTCCTCGACCTGCGTCGGCACGCCGCACCACGGTCTTCATGAAGCTGCTCATGGCCCTCTCGGGCGCGCTCTTCGTGTTCTACGTGCTGCTGCACATGTACGGCAACCTCAAGATCTTCGGCGGTGTGCAGTCGTTCGACGAGTACGCCCTGCACCTGCGCACCCTGCTCGTTCCGATCCTGCCGTTCGGCGGGTTCCTCTGGATCTTCCGCGCCCTGCTCGTGGTCGCTCTCGTGGCCCACGCGTACGCCGCGTTCTGGCTCTGGAGCCGGGCGAACGGTGCGCGCACCACCCGCTACGTGGCCAAGCAGGCCGCGCGCGCGACGGTCCGCAGCCGGATGATGCGCTGGGGTGGCGTCGCGCTGATCCTCTTCATCGTGTGGCACCTGCTGCAGTTCACGATCCTGAAGTTCAACGTCGGCACCGAAGCCGCGGGCGAGAGCGCCGGCCGGCTCGTGATCTCGAGCTTCCAGGTCTGGTGGAACGTCGTGATCTACCTGCTCGCGCTCGTCGCGCTGGGCATGCACCTGTGGCACGGCGTCTGGAGCGCCTCGCAGACCCTCGGCTGGACCAGCACCGCCAAGGCGCGCCGCACGGCCAAGGCGACCGGCGCCTTCATCGCGCTGGTGACCACCGTGGGCTTCGCCCTCCCGCCGCTCGCCATCCTGTTCGGAATCGTCAAGGGGAACTGATCCATGACCGACACCCAGACAGCCACCACCGTGGCCCCCGAGGCACCGACGTCCCCCGCACCCGGAGCGGCCCCCGGAGTCGTGCACGGCCTCTACACCGAGGGCGAGCCGATCGTCGACGCGAAGGCGCCGAACGGCCCGATCGAGTCGCGCTGGAACAAGCGCAAGTTCGAGGCCGCCCTCGTCAACCCGGCCAACCGGCGCAAGCTCACCGTCATCATCGTCGGCACCGGACTGGCCGGCGGCGCGGCCGCGGCGACGCTCGGCGAGGCGGGCTACAACGTGAAGTCCTTCTGCTACCAGGACTCCCCGCGTCGCGCCCACTCCATCGCCGCCCAGGGCGGCATCAACGCGGCCAAGAACTACAAGGAGGACGGCGACTCGGTCTTCCGGCTCTTCTACGACACCGTCAAGGGCGGCGACTACCGCTCGCGCGAGTCGAACGTCTACCGCCTCGCCGAGGTCAGCGCCAGCATCATCGACCAGTGCGTCGCGCAGGGCGTGCCCTTCGCCCGCGAGTACGGCGGCCTGCTCGACAACCGCTCCTTCGGCGGCGTGCAGGTCTCGCGCACCTTCTACGCCCGCGGCCAGACCGGCCAGCAGCTGCTCATCGGCGCCTACCAGGCCCTCGAGCGCCAGGTCGCGGCCGGAACGGTGCAGGAGTTCACCCGCCACGAGATGCTCGAGCTCGTCGTCGTCGACGGCAAGGCCCGGGGCATCATCGCCCGCGACCTCGTCACGGGCGAGATCGAGACCCATCTCGCCGACGCCGTCGTGCTGGCGAGCGGCGGCTACGGCAACGTCTTCTTCCTCTCGACCAACGCGATGGGCAGCAACGTCACCGCGACGTGGCGTGCACACCGCAAGGGCGCGCACTTCGCCAACCCCTGCTACACGCAGATCCACCCGACGTGCATCCCGGTCGCCGGCGAGCACCAGAGCAAGCTGACCCTGATGTCCGAGTCGCTGCGCAACGACGGCCGCATCTGGGTGCCGAAGAACGCCGCCGACTGCGAGAAGGACCCGCGCGACATCGCCGAGGAGGACCGCGACTACTACCTCGAGCGGATCTACCCCTCCTTCGGCAACCTCGTGCCGCGCGACATCGCCAGCCGCCAGGCCAAGAACGTCTGCGACGAGGGTCGCGGCGTCGGCCCCAAGGTCGGCGACTTCCGTCGCGGCGTCTACCTCGACTTCACCGACGCCCTCAAGCGCATGAGCGCCGAGGCCGTCGCCGAGAAGTACGGCAACCTGCTCGACATGTACCAGCGGATCACGGGCGAGAACCCGTACGAGGTGCCGATGCGCATCTACCCCGCCGTGCACTACACGATGGGCGGCCTCTGGGTCGACTACGACCTCCAGGCGACGATCCCCGGCCTCTTCGTCACCGGCGAGGCCAACTTCTCCGACCACGGTGCCAACCGTCTCGGTGCCAGCGCGCTGATGCAGGGCCTCGCCGACGGCTACTTCGTGCTGCCGAACACCATCCGCGACTACCTCTCCAAGGGCCCGTTCGAGAAGCTCGACGAGTCCCAGGAGGCCGTCGCCGAGGCGCGCGCGTCCGTCGACGCCCGGGTGCAGAAGCTGCTCTCGATCAACGGCGACCGCTCGGTCGACTCCTTCCACAAGGAGCTCGGCAACATCATGTGGGAGTTCTGCGGCATGGAGCGCTCGGAGGAGGGCCTGCTCAAGGCGATCGACCTCATCCGCGGGCTGCGTGACGAGTTCTGGCGCAACGTCAAGGTGCTCGGCAGCGCCGACACGCTCAACCAGAGCCTCGAGAAGGCGGGCCGCGTCGCCGACTTCCTGGAGCTCGGCGAGCTGATGTGCATCGACGCGCTGCACCGCCGCGAGTCCTGCGGCGGGCACTTCCGCTCCGAGTCCCAGACGGAGGACGGCGAGGCGCTGCGTCACGACGACGAGTTCGCCTACGTCGCCGCCTGGGAGTGGGGCGGGCAGGACGGCACGCCGGTCCTGCACAAGGAAGACCTGGTCTACGAGTTCGTCGAGATGAAGCAGCGGAGCTACAAGTGAATCTGACCCTGAAGATCTGGCGACAGGCCGGCCCGAGGACCAAGGGCGAGATGGTCACCTACCCGGTCACGGACATCTCCGAGGACATGTCGTTCCTCGAGATGCTCGACGTGCTCAACGAGCAGCTCAACGCCCGCGGCGAGGAGCCGATCGCGTTCGACTCGGACTGCCGAGAGGGCATCTGCGGCACGTGCGGCCTGATGATCTCGGGCAAGGCGCACGGCCCCGAGGTCACCACGACGTGTCAGCTGCACATGCGCAGCTTCTCCGACGGCGACGAGATCACGGTCGAGCCGTGGCGCGCCGACGCCTTCCCCGTCATCAAGGACCTCGTCGTCGACCGCTCGAGCTTCGACCGGATCATCCAGGCGGGCGGCTTCATCAGCGCCAACACCGGCTCGGCCCCCGAGGCCCACTCGGTGCCGGTGCCGAAGCCGAACGCCGACCGGGCCTTCATGGCGGCGGCCTGCATCAGCTGCGGGGCATGCGTCGCCGCCTGCCCGAACGCGTCGGCCATGCTCTTCACGGGCGCCAAGATCACACACCTCGGCGAGCTGCCCCAGGGCCAGCCGGAGCGCGACGCCCGGGTCATCAGCATGGTGAACCAGCACGACCACGAGGGATTCGGCGGCTGCACCAACGTCGGCGCCTGCTCCGCGGCGTGCCCGAAGGAGATCCCGATGGACGTCATCAGCCAGCTCAACAAGGACCTGCGCGGCGCCCTGATGCGCGGCGAGTGACGGCCGACGCGCCCCCTGCAGGACCGACGACGACCCGCCCCGGCCCCCGGGGCGGCGCTCGCCGACCTCATCGCCCGGCTCT
>NZ_JBYTCI010000045.1:0-20096 GCF_058790095.1 Terrabacter sp. FW104-15G4B
GCCCGACCGCACGCATCGGGCGGCCACGAGCCCCCTCACGACCAACACGAAAGGCCTGACCCGTGCGACCCGAGCTGAGCACCACCGAGGACGGCGTCGCCTACCGCGACCTCAACGGCAACGGCCGGATGGACCCCTACGAGGACCCACGCCTCTCGGTCGGCGAACGGGTCGAGGACCTCCTCGGCCGCCTCTCTCTCCAGGAGAAGGTCGGCCTGATGTTCCAGACCGTCATCGAGGCGGGCGCGGACGGCACGGTGCTCGAGCAGCCGGGCAACATCAGCAAGTCCCCGACGAGCACCGTGGTGCTCGACAAGCACCTCAACCACTTCAACGTCCACGCCCTGGACGACCCGCGCCTGGCGGCCCGGTGGAGCAACGCCCTGCAGGCGCTCGCGGAGCGGACGCCACACGGCATACCCGTGACGGTGTCGACGGACCCGCGGCACGCGTTCATCGAGAACGTCGGCGTCTCCTTCTCGGCCGGGGCGTTCTCGCAGTGGCCGGAGCCGCTGGGGCTCGCGGCGCTGCGCGACGCCGAGGCGGTGGGGCGCTTCGCCGACATCGCCCGCCAGGAGTATGCCGCCGTGGGCATCCGTGCCGCCCTGCACCCGACGCTCGACCTGGCCACCGAGCCCCGGTGGGCGCGGCAAGCCGGCACCTTCGGCCAGGACCCGGACCTCGTGACCGAGCTCGGTGTCGCGTATCTCAAGGGTTTCCAAGGCGATTCGCTCGGTCCGGGCAGCGTGGCCTGCACGAGCAAGCACTTCCCGGGGGGTGGCCCGCAGAAGGACGGCGAGGACGCGCACTTCCCCTACGGGCGTGAGCAGGTCTATCCCGGTGGGCGTTTCGCTGACCACCTCAAGCCGTTCCCCCCGATCATCGAGGCCGGGACGGCGGGGATCATGCCGTACTACGGGATGCCCGTCGACCTCGAGATCGACGGGGAGAAGATCGAGCCGATCGGCTTCGGCTACAACAAGCAGGTGGTCACCGGGCTGCTCCGCGAGAAGCTCGGCTACGACGGCGTCGTGGTCACCGACTGGGAGCTCGTCAACGACAACCACGTCGGCGACCAGGTGCTGCCCGCCCGCGCCTGGGGCGTCGAGCACCTCGACCCGCAGGGCCGCATGGAGCTCATCCTCGAGGCCGGCGCCGACCAGTTCGGCGGCGAGGAGTGCGTCGACATCCTGCTCGACCTCGTCGCGCAGGGCCGGGTCACGGAGGCGCGCATCGACGAGTCGGCCCGCCGCATCCTCGCCGTCAAGTTCCGCCTCGGCCTCTTCGACGACCCCTACGTGGACGAGGACGCCGCGGCCACGACCGTCGGGCGCCGGGACTTCCGTGAGGAGGGGTATGCCGCCCAGGCCCGTTCGGTGACCGTGCTGCACGACGAGGGTGGCCGGCTCCCGCTCGAGCAGGGCCTGCGCATCTACGCCGAGCGCGTCTCACCCGAGGCGGTGGTCGAGCACGGCAGGCTCGTCGAGCGGCCCGAGGACGCCGACGTGGCGGTGGTGCGCCTCACCGCGCCGTTCGACCCGCGGTCGGACCTCTTCCTCGAGTCGTGGTTCCACCAGGGCTCGCTCGACTTCGCGCCGGGCCTCATCGCCCGGCTCGAGCGGATCGCGGCGGTGTGCCCGCTCGTCATCGACGTCGTGCTCGACCGGCCGGCGGTGCTGACACCGCTGCTGCGCTTCGCCTCGGCGGTCGTCGGCAGCTACGGCAGCAGCGACGAGGCCCTGCTCGACGCCCTGACCGGCACGATCGCGCCCGCAGGCCGCCTGCCGTTCGACCTGCCCCGGTCGATGGACCAGGTGCGGGCCCACGCCGAGGACGTGCCCGGTTACGACGACCCGCTCTTCCCCTTCGGCCACGGCCTCACGGCCTGAGTGGTCAGGGGCCGGCGCTCGGCGTCCCGGCTCAGCCGATGTAGCCCTCGACGGTGCGCTCGGAGCGGACCTGCGCCTCGTCGGGGTTCTCGCCGAACTCGCGCTTGGCGCGGCGCTGGCGCAGCAGGTCCCAGCACTGGTCGAGCTCGACCTCGACGCTCTGCAGCCGGGCGTGTTCCTCATCGACGGTGATATCGCCCGACTGGAGGGCGGAGCGGAGCCGGTGCTCCTCGTCGATGAGGGAGGTGATGCGGTCCTGGATCGAGGGGTCGTCAGCCATCCCGTCACTGTGGCACGGCCCCGTCGTCGCCGTCGAGGCCTAGCATGTGGACGGTGACCACATTTGCGCTCGTCCCCGGCGCAGGCGGCGCCGCCTGGTACTGGCACCGTGTCGTGCCGCTGCTCGAGGAGTCGGGCCACGAAGCCATCGCCGTCGGGCTGCCCGCCGACGACCCGGACGCCGGCCTGCCGGAGTATGCCGCCCTCGTCGTGGGCGCGATCGAGGATCGTGACGACGTGGTGGTCGTCGCCCAGTCCATGGGCGGCTTCACCGCACCCATGGTCGCGACGCGACGCCCGGTGGCGGGCATCGTGCTGCTCAACGCCATGGTCCCGCTACCCGGGGAGACCGCCGGCGCCTGGTGGGACGCCGTCGCGTCGGAGCAGGCCCGGGTCGCGGCGGCCCGCGCCGGTGGCTACTCCGAGGAGATGGACCTGGACACCTACTTCCTGCACGACGTCGACCCGGCCGTCGCGGCGAGTGGGGCTGAGCACGAGCGACCGGAGGTCGAGCGCGCCTTCGAGACGCCCTGCGACATCGAGAGCTGGCCCGACGTGCAGACACGCGTCGTCGCCGGAGCCGACGACCGCTTCTTCCCCCTCGACCTGCAGCGGCGGGTCGCCCGCGACCGCCTCGGCCTCGACGTCGCCACCGTCCCGGGCGGGCACCTCGCCGCGCTCTCGCACCCCGCCGAGCTCGCGGCATACCTCTTGTCGCCGGAGGGCTTCGCGGAGTAGGAAGAGCGGGTGGGAAGGACGGCGTTCGGGCTGGCCTACGCGCTCACCATGGTGGCGGTCGTCGTCATCGTCGACGTCCTCTTCTTCCGGGACCACGGGTGGGAGCGCCTCATGGTGAACGCGGGGATCGTGCTGGTCTTCGGCGCGTTCTACCTGCGTTTCGTCCGCTAGCGAGGCAGACAGACCGGGGCCGGCTCAGCTGCGGGCTCAGCCGCGGGTTCGGACCGGGACGCCGAGGGTCGACTCCCGCGCCTCGAGGCTCCAGGCGACCTCGACCACCTCGGCCGGACCCGTGTGCCCCTCGATGCGGCGTGACAGCAGCTCCAGGGCCGCCCGGGCCAGCCCGGTGAGGTCGGGGGAGATGGTGGAGAGGGTGGGGTTGGCGTAGCGGGTCTCGGCGATGTCGTCGAAGCCGACGATGGCCACATCCTGCGGCACCTCGACGCCGGCCTCGACACAGGCGCGCAGGGCGCCGATGGCCATGAGGTCGTTGAAGCAGAAGACGGCGTCGGGAGGCTCGGGAAGCGCGAGCAGCTGCCGCATCGCGTCGTGGCCGTCCGCGCGCTCGAAGTGCGAGACGCTGACGACGAGCCCGCTGTCGTAGGACAGGCCCGCAGCATCGAGCGCCTCCCGGTAGCCCCGGAGCCGTTCGGACGCCGTGCCGGCCGTGGACTCCCGGCCGATTGCCGCGATCCGCCGGCGGCCCTGCCCCACGAGGTGGCCCGTCGCAGCGCGGGCGGCCGCGACCGAGTCGACCGCGACGTGGTCGAAGCCCTCGGGGACGGGTCTCTCACCGAGCAGCACCATGGGCAGCATGTCGGCGCGATGTCCGATCTCCTCGGCCGAGAGGGCGAGCGGCGAGAAGATGATGCCGTCGATGACGTGGGACCGCATGCCCTCGAGCACCACCCGCTCCGCCTCCGGCTCACCGCCGGTCGAGTCGAGCAGCACGATGAAGCCGAGGGCGGCGGCCTCCTCCGTGAAGCGCGCGGCGAGCTCGGCGAAGTAGGGGGAGTCCATGGCCGGGACGGCGAGGGCGAGGAAGCCGGCCCGCCCGTGCTTGAGGCTGCGCGCCGACAGGTTGGGCCGGTAGTGCAGCTCCGCCATGGCCGCCTCGACCCGTTCGCGGGTGCTCGCCCGGACGTGCGGGTGGTTGTTGAGCACGTTCGAGGCCGTCTTGACCGAGACCCCCGCGAGCGCTGCGACGTCCCTCAGCCGTGTGGCCACCGTGCCTCCGTCCGCGATGCCGGCCCGGGTGCTGGCCGGTGCCGGGGCCCAGACTAGCGCCGCCCGCTGGGGGAGGCCCGGTGGCGGCAGCGCTCGTCCAGGGACAGCCGGCTCACGTGCTGGCGGAGGCGAGCACCTTGCCCGTGCCGGTGCGCACCTCGAGGGACTGGATCTCGTTGGGGCGCAAGGCGGTCGCGCCCGTCACCTTGGAGTAGCCGGTAGCCGTCCCGCGCCACGAGGCGGCGGTCGTCGCACGCCCGGTGCGGTCGATGACCCAGAGCGCCAGCTCGCCGTTGGTCGGCATGTCCTCGCAGTTGATGTCGAGCTGGGTGCCCCAGCCGCGCGTCACGAGCGCGATGTCGACCTGGACGGAGCTGCCGGCGACCGGGGCAGCCTCCACGTGCGTCGTGGGTGGCGCCGGTGGGGTGGTGGGGGTCTGCGCGAAGAGCGGTGGCCCGAGCCACGCACCGCCGGCGAAGACGGCCACGGCAGCCGCGGCGCCGCCCGCCGACGTCCACGTGCGCCGGCGGCGCCGGCGACGTCCGACCTCGTCGAGCAGGGCGGCGGCCCGGCTGTCGTCGGGCTCCGCCACGAGCGGCTCGACGGGGAGCTCCGTCGGTTTCTCGGCGAGGTGCGGTCCACCCTGGGGGCCGGCGAGGTCGAGCAGCCGCGGCAGGCCCGACACCTGCCCCAGCTCGGTCTGGCACCGGGTGCAGCTGCGCAGGTGCTCACTGAAGGCGCGGTACTCGTCGTCGGACAGGCCACCGAGCACGTACGCGCCGAGGAGCACGTGCAGGTCGTCCGATCGGGCGATCATCTCGTCACTCCCATCTCGTCGAGGATGACGCGCAGGTTGCGTACGGCGTAGTAGGCGCGGGACTTCACGGTGCCTTCCGGTATCCCTACCCGCGCGGAGGTCTCGGCGACGGACAGCCGCTCGTAGTAGAGGCAGCGCACGATCTCACGGTGGTTGCCCTGGAGCCGGCCCAGGGCCTCCTCAACCAGGACCTGGTCGAGGGCCCGGTCGAGCGCCGAGTCGCGCTCGGCCACCTCGATGAGCTGCGCCTGCTGTGGCCTGCGGCCGGCTGCCCGGTGCTGGTCCACGATGAGGTGGCGGGCGGTCGTGATGAGGTACGCGCGCAGGTTGTCGGCCTCGGGCGCCTGCTTCCACACGCGCAGGATGACCTCCTGGACGATGTCGTCGACCCGGTTGGGGTCGTTCGTGGCGCGCCACACGACCCGCCGCAGCATCGGTCCGTGCTCGCGGTAGATCTCGGCGACCGCCTCGTCATCCAGCGGCATGCCGCACCCACCTCCTCACAGTTGCTCCCGTTCGCGAAGACGCCTCCGAGGGGCACCCGGTTCAGCAGCCGATGACCGAACCGTCTCACGACGCAGCCGCCTGCGTATGCCGTCTGGCCGAGTCCCGGCCTAGCGTGGGGCCATGTGCCCTGCCGCCCTGCCGAACCCGGCCCAGCACCCTGTGACCGGGGGCCTGTTCCTGTCGCCGGTGCCGGCTGGGTCCGGGTGGCCGGGTGACCCGGCGACGGCCCAGACGCCGGTGGCCAGCACCCCCGCGCAGGTGCGCCGGCTCGCCAAGGGGGCGGCCGGCATACGCGAGCTCGATGCCCGCGTCAGCGTCTGCCGCGCGTGCCCACGGCTCGTCGCCTGGCGTGAGTCGGTCGCGACGCAGGGACGTCGGGCCTCGTTCGCCGACCAGCCGTACTGGGGTCGTCCCGGACCGTCCTTCGGCGACCCGGACGCCGAGGTCCTCATCGTGGGGCTCGCCCCGGCAGCCAACGGCACCAACCGAACTGGGCGTATGTTCACCGGCGACCGCTCCGGCGACTGGTTGTATGCCGCCCTCCACCGGGGCGGGTACGCGAGCCAGCCCACGTCGGTGGCCTCGGGCGACGGGCTCACCCTCACAGGCTTGCGGATCGTCGCCACGGTGCGGTGCGCCCCGCCCGCGAACAAGCCGACGCTCGAGGAGAAGGCGACCTGTGCGCCCTGGCTCGACCGCGACCTCGAGCTCTCGGAGCCACGGCTGCGCTCGATGCTCGCGCTCGGGTCGATCGCGTGGGACGCGGCACTGGGGGCGGCGCGCCGTCGAGGGTGGCTCGTGCCGCGGCCCAAGCCGAGGTTCGGCCACGGCGCGGAGACGGTGCTGCGGACGGCGGCGGGGCACCCGGTGCGGCTCGTCGGCAGCTACCACGTGAGCCAGCAGAACACCTTCACCGGCAAGCTGACCGAGGCGATGCTCGACGAGGTCATCGCGCGGCTCTGACCCCTCGCACGTGACAGGATCGTCCGTCGTGACTGAGACAACGGGATTCCGGTCGGTTGTCGGCGAGGCCGACGCGGCCCTCGACCAGTCGTTCACCTCCCAGGCGCCCGGCTTCTACGAGAAGCAGGGCTACCGGGAGATCTTCCGGTGGGAGGGCGTGCCGACGCCGGACGCCGACGACGTGCACTTCCGCAAGGAGCTGTAGGTCCAGCGGTCGGACGTCATGCGATGGTGTGGGTGTGGAACCGCGCAGCGTACGCCCGTACCTAATCGCCCTCGGCCTCATCTGGGTCCTCCCGGCGGTCCTCGTCCTTGTGCTGCACCTGACGCTGCCCGACTACAACGCCTCCGGGCAGTGCACTGGCCTCGGCTTCGGGTGCGTCCCGCCCCCGTCGGACGGGGTGCTCTTCCTCGGCTTCTTCGCGGCCCTTCCCCTCTTCCTCCTCGGGCTGCTGGTCTGCCTCGTCATCGCCGTCGTGCAGGCCCGCCGCGACCGTCGCAAGGGTGAGGTCGCAGATCAGCCGTCGGAGTCCGACAGTGATGGCTCGTAGCCAGGCCTGCGCCGTCACCGCGTCGGCAGGAGCTCGAGCGGGTTGATGCCCAGCACGAGGAGCAGGGCGCTCGTGGCGACGACGCCGGCGACGGCGGCCGCGAGCAGCCCGGTCACCCAGGAGGGCCACTGCCGGGCAGCGGTCCGCCAGAGCAGCCACAGCATCGTGGCCGTGCCGACGACGTCGACGAACACGCCCACGGTAAGGGCCCTGCCGTAGCGGTCGGCGTCGGGCGGCGACACATCGGCCGAGCCCAGCACCTCGACGATCCCGTAGGTGAGCCCGTGCAGCACGAGCACCATGTAGTCGAGCGCGGCCAGCCCGAAGATCGTCACCATGAGGAGGGGGATGGCCCACCACACCGCCGCCCTCGGCGGCCGCGGCGCTGTCATGGGCTCACCATGCTCCGAACCGGGAGGCTGTCGCGTGCGTAGGCGTACTCGTTCGCTGTCGTCCCCGTGACGAGCCGCTCAGCGACAGGACTCCCGGAGCTCTGCTTTCACGTCGGGGTGAAGTCGACGAGGTGCAGGTGCAGGGGCGCTCCGCTGGGAGAGGGGTAGCGCTTGCCGAGTCGTGACCGGGGTCGGCCGCTTGCCTGCTGCCCTGGTCGGGCGGGGTCGGGCGCGAGCGCCAGTTCCGGTGGTGGCTGGGGTGGGCCGATGTGAAGGCCGTGCCGGGTGACGAAGGTCAGGCCGTTCGGGTCGGTGGCGTCGCCGGTGATCGTGAAGTCGCCGCGGTGGTGCCCGTCGTGGTGGAACGTGCACAGGCCCAGCAGGTTCGTGACGTCGGTGGACCCGCCGTCGCGCCAGTGGACGAGGTGATGGATCTCGAGGTGGTGGGTGCTCGCGCAGCCGGGGTAGCGGCAGCCGCGGTCGCGGTCGAGCACGAGGACCCGGGTGCGGTGCGGGACGACGCGCTGGGCGCGCCCCACGTTGACGGGGTGCCCGCTGGTCTCCCAGACCGGCGTGAGCCGTCCGTCGCAGGTCAGCCCGTTGACGATGTGCTGCGGCAGGCGGGGTCGGCCGTTGAGCCAGCCGCCGTCGGTGTCGAGGTGCACCTGCACCCGGTAGCGAGCGCGGCGCGCGGGACCGATGGTCTCGCCGCTGGCCCCAGCCGCGTCGAGCGAGCGGGTGGCCAGCACGATGAGGGCATCGGCCCAGGTGACGCGGGGCCTGCCGCCCTGGGTGGGGCACCAGTCGGGGTCCAGGGCGTCGCCGTCGAGCGCCTGCCAGTCCAGCTCGGAGATGCTGCCGCTGTCGTTCGTGCTGTCGACGTCGCGGCTGATGGCGTGGAAGAGGTGGTCCTTGGCCTCGGAGAGGGCGGCCTCCACGAGGGCGCCGACCTCGGCGGGCGCGTCGTAGCGCAGCCGGAAGCGGCCATCGCTGTCGACGCCCATGCTCAACGATGCGGGCTCGACCAGCTCGGGTTTGGCGGCCGGCTCCTCCTGCGCGACCTCCGAGTCATGCCCCTCCCGTCGGTCGTCATCGAGGGTCGGCGGCTCGAGGGTGAAGTCGTAACGGGTGACGGAGCGTTGCAGCTGCGTGACGGTGGCGTGCTGCGCGAACTCGGCCACGGTCTCGTCGAACGCGGGCGGGTGTGCCGGGCCACGACCGCGGCCTGGTCCAGGCTGATCCGGCCCTGGCGCAGGGCGGCCGCTGTGGCGGGCAGCTCACCGGTGCGCGAGCCAGCAGCACCACCGCTGCGGCCTGTCCCCGCGACAGCCCGGCCCGCAGCATCAGCCAGTGCTCAGGAGAGCGCAGCCCAGCCGCTTGCCACGACCCCTCGGCCAGAACCGTCGCCACGAAGTCGACGAGCCGGGCGTGGGCGTCGTGCAGGTCGGCAGCCAGGGACGCGACGTGGTCCCAGTCCTGCTCGATCAGCTCTGCTCCGCTCATGGCTCGATCGTACACCAGTTCGAACGCCGAAGACATCCCGATGGTAGGGGAATCGATTGCGCTGCAAGCGAACTGAGGCAGGGCGGCACTCGCTAAGACGCCCGTGGGACAGCTTGACGGCAGGAGCGCGGATGATGACATCCGCTGGCGGCGAGACGTGCATCATCGGTTAGCGTGGATGTCATGACGGGCCAGCCGTACTGGGAGAGCGCCGTGGAGAGGCAGATCCGCGAGGCGCAGGAACGCGGGGACTTCGACAACCTGCCGGGTGCCGGCAAGCCCCTCGACCTCAGCGACTCGGGCGATCCCGACTGGTGGGTCAAGCGTTTCGCCGCCCGCGAGAACCTCGACCTCGGCGACGCGCTGCCGGGACCTCTGGCGCTGCGCAAGGAGGCTGCGGGTTACCCAGAGTCCCTCGTCGACGTCCGCACCGAGAAGCAGGTGCGCGAGATCCTCGAGGACTACAACAAGCGCGTCATCGCCGACCGGCTGCGGCCCGCCGTCGGCAACCTGCCGCCCCTCATCGCGAAGACGATCGACGTCGACGAGATGGTCGAGCAGTGGCGCCCCCTGCGCGCCGAGCTCGAGGATCGCCAGCGCCGGGCCCGCGAGGAGCGGGCCGCCGCCCGCGCGGCCGAGCTGGGGACGGGCACGCCGTGGTGGCGGCGCCTCTTCGGCAGAGGCTGAGCTTCGGCAGAGGGTTGAATGCCGGCCGGCGGGCTTCGTCAGTCCTGCCGCGGCGCGCCACCGCGCGGGAGTGCTGTTGGCTCCCAGGTGGGCCCGTCCGTGGCAGGGCCCTGCGGCGTCCACCACAGCGGGTCGATGCGCATCTGCCGTGCGGTGATGTCCTCGTTCCACGCGTGGTAGACCACGACGTCGCCCCACTCCGGCGTCGCGACGACCGAGTTGTGACCCGGACCGGTGACGTGCCCGGGCACCGACTGGAGCACCCGGCTGGCCTCGCAGACGTCTGACCACGGGCCGAGGGGGTGGTCGCTCACGGCGCAGCCCACGGCATACGTCGGCTGCTGCCACGAGCCGGCCGAGTAGAAGCACCAGTAGCGGCCGCCGCGGAAGACGACGAAGGGCCCCTCCAGGGTGTGCCAGTCGGTCACCTTCCCGTAGCGCTCGCGCTTCCGCTCGTAGATCTGCCAGTCCGCGCTGGCGAGCAGCACGTCCACGGGCTCGCCCAGACGCGTCGGCCTGAGCAGCGGCGCCACCGCCAGCATCGTGCCGATGCGCTCGCCCTCCAGCACGTCGCGTGCATAGAACAGGTAGAGCTCGCCGTCCTCGGCGCGGAACGGGTTCGGGTCGATGGCGAAGCCCTCGTGCGGCGTCAGGTTGACGCCTTGGTCCACGTAGGGGCCCTCGGGGTCATCGGCGAGCGCGACCCGCAGGTGGTGGTCGAGGTCGCCCATGCCGGCCGAGTAGTACATCGCCCAGCGGCCGTCGATCTCGATCACCTCCGGCGCCCAGAAGTCCGTGCCGACGCCGTCCGGACGCACCAGGGCGCCCCCCACCCGGGTCCACGAGACGAGGTCGGTGGAGGTCAGCACCGGGAAGACCGGGCCCTCGGTCGCGGTGTCCGTGCCGAAGGCGAGATAGCGGTCGCCGACCCGCATGACGAACGGGTCGGCGAAATAGGCGTCGTGGACGGGGTTGCAGTAGGGCACCTCAGCCATGGCACGAGCATGCCACGGCTCCCGGCAGCGGGCGGAGCGTGCGCGGGCGGTCGTGCCGTCGGCGTTTGCTCGCGGAACGCGACGGGTACTAAGGGCGGCAGGGGGTGGCATTGGCGCCACCTCGGGAGGGAACGGGTCATGCCACGACGTTCGTCCAGCCGCTGGGCCCTGGTGCTCGCGCCCCTGACTGCGCTGGCCCTGGCGGTGACTCCCGCCGCGTCCAGCACGTCCGCGCAGGCACTGACGCCGACCCGCGGCTCGACCACGTCGGGCACTGCCTACCTCAACCCGGTCAGCAAGCCCTTCGCCGACACCTTCGCAGACCCCTCGGTGATCCGCGGCAAGGACGGCTGGTGGTATGCGTACGGCACCAGCGACCCGCTGAAGAAGGGCGAGACCGCACCTCACCGCATCCCCATCGCCCGGTCGTCCGACCTCGTGCACTGGTCGTACGTCGGTGACGCCTTCAGTGCGGCGACGAAGCCGAAGTGGGCCGCGCCGGACGCCGGCCTCTGGGCGCCGGACATCCGCTACGTCGACGGGCAGTACCGGCTCTACTACGTCGTCACGCAGACGACCGTCACGCCCGGACCCAACGACAACGCCATCGGCATGGCCACCGCCCCGACGCCGGCCGGACCCTGGACGGACAGCGGCGCCCCCGTGGCCGGCCCGCGGCCGGGCGCCAGCGGCAGGCCCGACGACTTCCTCTGGACCTACGACCCTTCGGCCGTGACCGACGTCGACGGCAGCCAGTGGCTCTTCTACGGCTCCTACTACGGAGGCGTCCACGTCGCGCCGCTGTCGCAGGACGGGCGCAAGGTCACCGGCCCGTCGCGCATGGTCGCGGTCGACAACAAGTTCGAGGGCGCCTACGTCGTGCGGCACGGCGGCTACTGGTACCTCTTCGCGTCGACCGCCAACTGCTGCGCCGGCCCCACCACCGGCTACAGCGTGCAGGTCGGCCGGTCCCGCGACCTGCGCGGCCCCTACGTCGACCGGGAGGGTGTCTCCCTCACGGCCTCGCGGGCCGGCGGCACGCCGTCGCTCAACCAGAACGGCAACCAGTGGGTCGGTTCGGGTCACAACGCCATCGCGACCGACCTCGCCGGCCAGGACTGGAACGTCTACCACGCGATCAACCGCTTCGACCCCTACCTCAACGGCACGGACGGCATCAACCAGCGCCCGATGCTGATGGACCGCCTCGACTGGGTCGACGGGTGGCCCGTCACGCGAGCCGGCCTCGGCCCGAGCAGCGGCACCCAGCCGGGACCCGTCGCCTCAGGCCGCCTCGTGACGACCTTTGACGACCGCGGCACGGCGTGGGCACGCACCGGTTCGTGGGGCCAGGCCACCGATCCGCAGTCGGGCCGCTACGTGAAGTCCGGCTCGGCGGGTACGGCGCTGACCCGCGCCGCGCTGCGCGGTGACGTCCGGACCGAGGCGGACCTCCGCTCCTCCGGCGCATCCCACGGCCTGGTCGTACGCCGGAGCGCCCACTCCGAGGTACGGCTCACCATCGACCCCGTGGCGCACACCGTCCAGCTCAGCTCAGTCGTGGACGGCGTGAGCCGGGGTGCCACCACCGCCCCGCTCCCCACGGCATACGACCCAGCTGACTGGCACTCGGCCAGCCTCGAGGTGCGCAGCGGGCGCGCGCACGCGCAGCTCGCGCACGCACGACTGAACGACCCCCTGGCCGACCTCACGCTGGCCGTCCCGGCCGGCAGCGGCGCGGCTCCCACCCGCGCCGGTGCCTGGGCCGGTGGGGCCGGCGTCGGCATCGACAACCTCAGCGCCACGCGCGCGGCAGACCTCGTCGACGCGCTCGCCCCGCTGCCGGTGCCGAGCCGCCTCGACCCGGCCGCCAGCGACGAGTTCAGCGGCGGCGAACTGGGATCCGGCTGGAGCTGGGTTCGCCGAGACGCTGCGGCGCACGTGGCAGCCGGCTCGCTCGTGTGGCCGGTCGAGCAGGCCGACCTGACCGGCCCGGACAACAACGCCGGAGCCGTCAGCAACAACGCCGGGGTCCTGCTGCGTGACCTGCCGCAGTCCGTCGTCGACGGTCGACCCTGGACCGCGGAGACCAAGCTCACCATCGACCTCGGCACCGACGTGATCCGCAACTTCCAGCAGGGCGGCCTCATCGTCTACGTCTACGACGACCTCTTCACCCGCCTGTCGCACGTCGCCATCTGGAACACCCGGCAGACCGAGTTCGGCAAGGAGATGCCGTATGCCGGCCGGCTCTCCTACGGCGGCACCATCATCGGGCCTCCGGCCGAGACGACCTGGCTGCGCATCACCCACCAGGTCGACCGGACGACCGGCGAGCACCGGCTGCGTGGCTGGACCAGCCGCGACGGCAGCACCTGGGTCGCCGGGGGCGTGTGGACCCTCCCGGCCGGTTCCCACCTGCGCGTGGGCCTCGTCTCGCACGGCGCCCAGGGCGGGACGCAGCCGGCAACGTCCACCTTCGACTACCTCCGGATCTACCGGTGACACACAGCGGGCGGACCGCCCGTCGACACAACCCAGGGACCACCACACCCGGACCGGTCCCAGCACCCCTCGGGAACAGGAGCACAGAATGAACGAGCCCACCCACTCCAGCGGAGTCTCCCGACGAGCCTTCATGGGCCTCAGCGGCGCCGCCGCTGCAGGGCTCACCCTGACCGCCTGTGGCGGCGGCAAGTCGGCCTCCGACACGGCGGGGGGAGCCGGCGCCGCACCGAGCACGACCTTCAGCGGCTCGTACAACGGCCCCGCCGTCACGCTGTCCTACTGGAACGGCTTCACCGGTGGCGACGGGCCCTTCATGACCAAGATGGTGCAGGAGTTCATGAAGGAGAACCCCAAGATCACCATCAAGGCCAACACCGTCCAGTGGGCGCAGTACTACCAGCGGATGCCGGCGGCCGTCACGGCCGGCAAGGGACCCGACGTCGGCGTCATGCACCTCGACCAGCTGGCCACGAACGCCGCCCGCAAGGTCATCGTCCCCGTCGACGACGTCGCGAAGGCGCTCGGCCTGCAGGAGTCGGACTTCACCAAGCAGGTGTGGGAGGCCGGGATCTACAAGGATGCGCGCTACGGCATCCCGCTCGACGTGCACTCGCTCGCGATGTTCTACAACACGGACGACATGAAGAAGGCCGGCCTCGACAAGCCGCCGACGGACAACGCCAGCTACATGGCTGCGCTCGACAAGTTCAAGTCGGCCGGCATGGACCAGCCGTTCTGGATGCCGACGCAGTGGCCGGCCCACCTGATCTTCCTGTCCCTCCTGTGGCAGAACGGCGGAGAGCCCTACTCGGCCGACGGCACCAAGGCCACCTTCGACTCCGACGCCGGCGTCAAGGCCCTGACCTGGATGGCCGACATCGTCAACAAGGGCTACAGCCCGAAGAACCTCGGGGTCGACACGGAGTACGTCGCGTTCAAGAACAAGAAGTACCCGCTCCACTGGAACGGCATCTGGCAGATCAACGACGTCAAGGACTCCGGCGTCCCCTACGCCTTGTCGTTCATCCCGCAGATCGGCGACCGTCCGGCGGCGTGGGCCAACTCGCACCACTTCTACATCACGCGTCAAGCGACCCAGGACGACAACAAGCTGCAGGCCTCCAAGGTCTTCATCGACTGGATCAGCAAGAAGTCGGCCGAGTGGGCGGGTGCCGGCATGGTGCCGGCTCGCAAGTCCGTGCGCGAGACCGACGCGGTCAAGAACAGCACTCAGGGGCCGATCGTCGCCCAGATCGACAACCTGCACTTCCTGCCGCCAATTCCCGGTGTGCCTGACGTGACGACGCAGACGCTGCAGCTCGCGGTGGCCGACGCCATCAGCGGCAAGCGCCAGCCCGCCGACGCCCTCAAGGCGGAGGCGTCCAAGGCGTCGCTCCTGATGGCAGCCAACGCGAAGAAGTTCGGAGCCTGACATGTCCTCCGCGGTGGAGCTCGCAGACACGGCCGCGCGGCCGCCGGGCCGCGCGAGGAAGGGCCCGGGAGTGGCGCCCTGGGTCTTCCTCGCGCCCTACCTCGTGCTCTTCCTCGGCTTCGTGATCGCCCCGGCGGTCTACGGCTTCTACATCAGCCTCCACGACTACGACTACACGCTGCCCGGCAAGCCGTTCGTCGGCCTGGACAACTACGCGAAGCTCTTCTCGTCCGACTCGCCCCTCTTCTCGGACTTCTGGGACAGCATGAAGGCCACCGGCATCTTCACGCTCTTCAGCGTGCCCTTGCTGCTGGCCGTCCCCCTGGCGGTGGCCCTGCTGATGAACCAGAAGTTCCGCGGCCGCAACCTCTTCCGGGCCGTCTACTTCGCCCCCTACGTCCTCGGGGTGGCCGTCGTGGCGGTGCTGTGGCGCTTCCTGCTCGACAGCAACATCGGCCTCGTCAACCAGTACCTCGGCGCCATAGGGCTGCCCGACTCGATCGCCTGGCTGAACACGACGCCAGCGGCCTGGATCTCCCTGGTCGGGGTCACGGTCTGGTGGACTCTCGGCTTCAACGCCGTCATCTACCTCGCTGGCCTGCAGGACATCTCGCCGGAGCTCTACGAGTCGGCGAGGGTGGACGGCGCCAACGCGTGGCAGCGGTTCTGGCACGTCACGATCCCGGGCCTTCGACCGGTGCTGTCCTTCGTCACGATGGTGACGATCATCGCCTCGGCCAACATGTTCGGCCAGTCCTACCTGATGACCCAGGGCGCTCCCGGCCAGGAGACCAGGACGGCCATCTACTTCATCACCGACACCGGTCTGAAGAACTACCAGATGGGTGACGCCGCCGCGATGAGCTACGTCCTCACCGTCGCGCTCATGCTGCTCAGCATCGCCGTCTTCTGGTTCTTCCGTGAGAAGGAGACGTCATGAGCGCCACCCAGACCAGCGCTGACACCACGACTCCCACAGCCACCGAGTCGTCGAACGACGGTCCACGGGACCCCCGGATCGCCCCACCCGCGCCACCGCCGGCAAAGAGCAGCCGCTCCCGCCCGGTCGTGCGCTACGTGGTCCTCACCGTGCTGGCCCTGCTCTTCATCAGCCCGTTGATCTTCATGGTCGTCACGTCCTTCAAGACGCCGAACGAGGCCGCCTCGTCGTCGCCGAGCTGGATCCCGAACCCGCCGACCGTGCAGGCGTACAAGAACATCCTCTCGTCAGAGGGCACGCCGGTCCTGCGCTGGTTCGCCAACAGCATGATCGCGGCCAGCGCCAATGCGCTGCTGGTCGTCATCACCGCGGCGATGGCCGCGTACCCCTTGGCGCGGATGGACTTCCGCGGCAAACGGGTCGTCTTCGCGGTGATCGTCGCGACGCTCTTCATCCCGCCGGTCATCCTGATCATCCCGAACTACCTCATCGTCGGTGACCTCAAGTGGCTCGACACGATCGTCGCGGTGATCGTGCCCACCGCCGCGTCGGCCTTCGGCGTCTTCTTCCTGCGGCAGTTCTTCCTCTCGCTGCCGCAGGAGCTGGAGGAGGCGGCCATGCTCGACGGCGCCAACCTCTTCCAGATCTTCACCCGGGTGGTCCTGCCCCTGTCCCGACCGGCCCTCGTGACCTTGGCCCTGCTCGCGTTCCTGAC
The DNA here is from genome assembly GCF_058790095.1 of Terrabacter sp. FW104-15G4B. Taxonomy (NCBI): domain Bacteria; kingdom Bacillati; phylum Actinomycetota; class Actinomycetes; order Micrococcales; family Intrasporangiaceae; genus Terrabacter; species Terrabacter sp. FW104-15G4B. Next base: position 16,144 of record NZ_JBYTCI010000045.1, read on the forward strand.
TAACTGGAACGACTTCCTCTGGCCGGTCTACGTGCTCTTCAGCCCGGAGAGCCAGACGCTCCCGGCAGGCCTGTCGACCCTGCAGTCGGCCAACAACGTGCGCTACGACCTGCTCATGGCGGGCGCCGTGATCGCCAGTGCGCCGGTGCTGCTGCTCTACCTCGGCGCGCAGCGCTTCATCATCGAAGGAGTCTCGCGCTCGGGCCTGAAGGGCTGAGGGCCACGGTCAGGCGCCGTCGACGAAGTCAACGAGGTCGGCGACCGAGTCGACGATGCGGCTCGGTCGGTAGGGGAAGTGCTCGACCTGCGAGCGGCTCGTCGAGCCCGTGAGCACGAGGACGGTGCGCAGGCCGGCCTCGAGCCCGCTGATGATGTCGGTGTCCATGCGGTCACCGACCATGATCGTCGTCTCCGAGTGGGCGTCGAGGCGGTTCAGGGCGCTGCGCATCATCAGGGGGTTCGGCTTGCCGATGTAGTACGGCTGGCGCCCCGTCGCGGTCGAGATCAGCGCGGCCACCGACCCGGTGGCCGGCAGCGTCCCGGCAGGGCTCGGACCGCTCGGGTCGGGGTTCGTCGCGATGAAGCGGGCGCCCTTCTCGATCAGTCGGATGGCGCGGGTGATCGCCTCGAAGGAGTACGTACGCGTCTCGCCCAGGACGACGTAGTCGGGGTCGCGGTCGGTCATGACGTAGCCCACGTCGTGCAGCGCCGTCGTCAGGCCGGCCTCACCGACGACGTAGGCCGAGCCGCCCGGCCGCTGGTCGGCGAGAAACTGCGCCGTGGCCAGGGCGGAGGTCCAGATCGCCCCCTCGGGCACGTCGATGCCGCTGACCAGCAGGCGCGCGCGGAGGTCGCGCGGGGTGAAGATCGAGTTGTTGGTCAGGACGAGGAAGGAGCGCCCCGACTCCTTGAGCGCCGTGACGAACTCGGCGGCGCCGGGGATGGCGTCCTCCTCGTGGACGAGGACGCCGTCCATGTCGGTGAGCCAGGTCTCGACGGGCCGGTGATCGGTCATGGACCCATTCTGTCGGCTGGGCGCGCGGTCGGCCCGGCGGCCGCTCAGGAGGCGGACTGCCGCGCGATCGCGAGGTCCACGCGATCCGCCGTGAGCGCGTGCTGGATGACCATGGTGGCTGCTCCGATGACGCCGGCCTGCACGCCGGTGGTGGCCGGCACGATCTGCAGCACCCCGGTCGCGAGCGGGAGGGAACGGCCGTAGACGACCTCGCGCACCCCCGCGATCAGGCTCTCGCCTGCCTGGACCAGTGAGCCGCCGATGACGATCACGGAGGGGTTGAGCAGGCTCACGCACGTGGCGAGCACCTCGCCGATGGTGCGGCCGGCCTGGCGGACGGCGAGCGCCGCGGGGATGTTGCCGCCACGGACGAGCCGGACGATGTCGCTGTTGGACTCGGCCACGACGTCGATCTCCTTGAGGGCCTTGGAGATCGCAGGTCCGCTGGCGACCGCCTCGAGGCAGCCGAGGTTGCCGCAGGAGCACAGCACCTCGGTGGCGTGGGGCGCCGCCACGTGGCCGAGGTCGCCCGCCGCGCCGACGGCGCCACGGTGCAGTCGGCCACCGCTGATGATGCCCGCGCCGATGCCGGTCGCGACCTTGACGAAGAGCAGGTGCTCGACGTCCGGGTGGGCCACGGCGTGCTCGCCGAGGGCCATGATGTTGACGTCGTTGTCGACGAGGACCGGCACGTCGAAGTCGCGACGGACGTGGGCCGGCACGTCGTAGCCGTCCCAGCCCGGCATGATCGGCGGCCGCATCGGGCGGCCGCTCGAGTGCTCCACCGGACCGGGCACGCCGATGCCGATGCCGATGAGGTCGCGGGACTCCCGCCCGGCATCCGCGAGGAGGCGACGTGTCGTGACCACGAGCCAGTCGAGCACGACCTCCGGCCCGTCGGTGATGTCAAGGCCCTCGGCGATCTCGCAGATCGGCCGGCCGCTGAGGTCCGTCAGGGCGACCCGCCCGTGCGTGGCGCCGATGTCGGCCCCGACGACGACGCGGGCCTCGGGGTTGAAGGCGAAGCGGACGGGCGGCCGTCCGCCGGTGCTGACCGCCTCGCCGCTCGGCGCGAGCAGGCCGGTCGCGAGCAGGGCATCGACGCGGGCGCCGACCGTTGAGCGGGCCAGCCCGGTCAGCTTCGCGAGCTCGGCGCGGGTGCGTGGCGTCTGGTCGCGAAGGAGCTGCAGGAGCTCACCTGCGCCGCTGACGGCAGTGACGGCATACGCAGACGACGATGACTCGGGACGCACCTTTCCAGTCAAGCACACGCGGCTTCCGTATGCGGCGTGGACGGCTTTCATCTCACCGGCGAAAACTTTTGCTTGACGCACCGACAGAAGTGGGCCACGGTGTGACCCATGGAATCTCGACGGCGAGATGCAGCAGGCGCCCCCCTCCTGCGGATGACCAACGTGGTCAAGCGTTTTCCCGGGGTCGTGGCCCTCGGAGGCGTGGACCTCGACGTGCTGCCCGGGGAGGTGCACTGCCTGCTCGGCCAGAACGGCGCGGGCAAGAGCACCTTGATCAAGGTGCTGGCCGGCGTCCACGAGCCCAACGAGGGCACCATCGAGTGGGCCGGCGAGGCGGTGACGCTGCACCATCCGCAGGCCGCCATGGACCTCGGCGTCGCCACGATGTACCAGGAGCTCGACCTCGTCGAGGGCCTCACGGTGGCCGAGAACATCTTCCTCGGGCACGAGCCCACCCGGTTCGGCTTCTCGCAGCGCACCGCCGCACGCCGTGAGGCCGCCGCCCTGCTGACCCGTCTCGGCCACCCGGAGATCTCGCCCTCGGTCGAGGTCGGCACGCTGTCGGCCGCGTCGTGCCAGATCGTCAGCATGGCGCGCGCCCTCTCCCGTGATGCCCGGCTCATCATCATGGACGAGCCGTCGGCGGTGCTCGACGCCGGCGAGGTCGACCAGCTCTTCCGCGTCATCGCCGAGGTGACGAGCCAGGGCGTCGCGATCGTCTACATCTCCCACCGACTCGAGGAGATCCGCGAGATCGGCGACCGCGTCACCGTGCTCAAGGACGGCAGGACCGTCGCCACCGGGCTCGACGCCAAGACGACCCCGACGCAGGAGCTGATCCGGCTCATGACCGGCCGCTCCATCGAGTACGTCTTCCCGCCCAAGCCGGAGGTCGCCGAGGCCGAGCCGGTCCTCCGGGTCGAGGGGCTCAGCCGGGCAGGGGAGTTCGGCTCCGTCTCGTTCGAGGTGCGTCCCGGCGAGGTCGTGGGGCTCGCAGGACTCGTCGGCTCCGGCCGCTCCGAGATCGTCGAGACGATCTTCGGTGCGCGCAAGGCCACGAGCGGGACCGTGCGCATCGAGGGAAAGCCGGTCCGGGGCGGATCCGTCGCGGCGGCCGTGGCCGCCGGCATCGGACTGTGCCCCGAGGAGCGCAAGAGCCAGGCGCTCGTCCTGGGAGCCTCGCTGGCCTCGAACATCACCCTCGCGACGCTCCCGCGCTTCTCGCGGGGCGGCCTGCTCGACGGGTCGGCGGAGGTGGGGGCGGCCGAGGAGCTGCTCGAGTCGCTCGACGTCCGTCCCCGCGGGGCGCACCGGGAGTCGCGCACCCTCTCGGGCGGCAACCAGCAGAAGGTCGTCCTCGCCCGCTGGCTGCTCCGCGGGTGCAAGGTGCTCCTCCTCGACGAGCCCACCCGCGGCGTCGACGTGGGGGCTCGCTCAGAGATCTACGCCCTGATCCGCCGCCTCACCGACGGGGGCGTCGCCGTCGTCGTCGTCTCCAGCGAGATCCCCGAGGTGCTGGGGCTGTCCAACCGGGTACTGGTCCTCGCCGACCGCACCGTCCGCCACGAGGGCCCGGCCGACGAGCTCGACGAGCACGCCGTCCTCGACATCATCCTGAAGGGAGACGCGGCATGAGCGCCGACGTCACGAAGATCCACCAGGCGGGGGAGCCGGGCGGCGGGGGC
>NZ_JBYTCI010000046.1:0-19617 GCF_058790095.1 Terrabacter sp. FW104-15G4B
CCGTTGGTCAGGCCGGTGACGGTGCCGGTGGTGGCCGGCGGGGAGCCGGTGACGGTGGTGGGCGTCTGGGCGGTGGTTCCGGCATACGGGGTGATCGTGTATCGGGTGATCGCGCTGCCGCCGTTGGCGGGCGCGGTCCAGGACACGGTGGCCTGCTTGTCGCCGGCCGTGGCGGTCACGCCGGTCGGCGCGCCCGGGACAGTCGATGGCCCCGTCGTGGTGGAGAAGACCACGTCCACGTAGTAGCCCTCGGCTTGGTACGTGCTGTTGGGGAACCCGCTTGCGGTCCCGTAGCGATAGACGCCGTTCCCGCCGCTGACCCCGTCCTGAAGGGCATGCAGGGGAGGGTTGTCCACACCGGTGCTGAAGTAGTTGCTGTCCGCCGCGTAGTGCCCGGTAGGAGCCAAGTACGAGGCGACATAGATGGTTCCGGCGGCGACCGTCACCGGGGTGGCGAAGTTGACTTGCTGCCAGCCGGTGGCGGTCTCGTTCGTGAAGGTCGCGGACGCAAGTCGGGTCCCGGTCGAGGACCAGAGATTACCGATGTGGGTGCCGGTGTTGGCCGCGCCCTTGTAGAACCTGATGCCGGTGATCTGCCCGTTGACGTCGGACTTGAACTTGGTGCCGAGCTCGGTGGAGTTCACGTCTCCCTGATCTACCGTTTCGGGGACCGTCGAGGAGGACCAGATGGTGCACGGGGTGCAGGACACGGCCATCGGCGTCACGGCGCTGGAGGCCGCGGAGTCCGCGCCTGAGCCGACCGCGTTCGTGGCCGAGACCTTGAACGTGTACGCAGTGCCGTTGGTGAGGCCGGAAATGGTCGCCGTCGTGGCCGGCGGGTTCCCGGACACCGTGCTCGCGGCCTGCGCCGTCGTGCCGACATAGGGCGTGACGGTGTAGCCGGTGATGGGGCTGCCGCCGTCCGGTGGCACTGCCCAGGCCACAAGGGCTGAGGCGTTCCCGGGGCTGGCGGTGACGCTCGTAGGCGTCCCAGGCGCCGTCGCTGCGGCTGTGCTCCTGCTGAACAGCACGTCCACCCAATAGTTCGTGGCGCTGTCGGTCGACGTCGGGAAGGCACCGGCTGCACTATTCAGGAACAGGCCGTTGGTGGTTCCGTTGACGTTGCGCAAAGCGTGCAGGGGAGGGCTGTCCACCCACCCGTTGGAGTAGGGCCCGGGCGAGGGCGGCGGGTAGAAGTACGCCTCGTCCGCGGCCGTGTGACCGCGCGGCGCAAAGTACGAGACCACGTAGGTCACATTGGCGTTGACGGCCACGGGACTGGCAAAGGTCACCTGCTGCCATCCGCTCGCGCTCTCGTTGGCGAATGTCGCCGAAGCAAGCTTCGTCCCGGTCGCGGTCCAGAGGGTTCCCACATGCGTGCCGGTGTTGCCGGTGGACTTGTAGAAGCGAACGCCCGTCACGACACCCGACGCGTCGGACCGGAACTTGACCCCGACCTCGCGCGCTGTCGCACTGCCCGAGTCGGCCACGCCGGGGGAGGCGCCGACGCCCCAGATGGAGCACGTGCAGCCGATCGTGACCGGTACCCCCGCGGTGGGCGTCTCGAGGTTGCCGCTGTCATCGACTGCTCGCGACCTGATCGTCGTGCCAGGGTTGCCGTGCGCGACCCAGCTGAAGCTCCAGCTCGTCGTCCCCGTCGCCGGATGCCACGTCTTGCCGTCGTCGGTTGACACCTCGACGCCGGCGACGACGCCACCGCTGTCGGAGGCCGTTCCGGAGATGGTCAGCTTGCCACCGTCCCCGATGGTGGAACCGCTCGTCGGCGTCGTGACCGTGGAGGTGGGAGCAGTCGCGTCTGTGGACGCCGTGGCGACGGAGAGCCCACTGATCAGGGCATACGGCTGCGCACCCATGTCCGCGAAGAGGTTCACGGTGGCCTGCTGCATGACGGGGTCCGGTGTGGACGTCGGGTCGCCCAGGCCCCACGACCACTGCACGGTACCGGCGCCGAAGACGAGCGCGCCGCTCGGTGCCCGGTACAGCGTGAGGTTGTGCGTCGCGGTCTGAGGGGACTGCACCGTGCTCCCGTAGTCGGTGAAGATCTCCGCCGTGGTCGAGGTGGTCGACGACATCCGGAACAAGCCTGCTGGTCGGAAGCCGTTGTCGGCGTCCATGTCCCACTCGTATCCGAGCGACCCCACGCCCGGCGCGAGCGTGCGGGTCTGACCGGGCGCGAGATTCGCCACCGCAGTGTTCCGCCAGAAACGGAGCTTGGAGTACTGCGCCGGCACCTTGATGTCGGTGGTCCCCGAATTCACGATGAACTGCTGCCCCGTCAAGGCGTTCTGCGGGTTTCCGGCGTCGGCCGGGGGGCTGAAGCGCGGGTCCTGCCAGGTCCCGGTCCATGTCGGCGGGTCCTGCGGATCCACCGGACCGTTGTAGTGGGTCTCCTTGTAACAGACCAGGGTGCGGTTTGCCGTGCTGGTGCCGTCGATGCTCGCTTGGAAGCGTGTCTTCCAGAAGACCTCGTTCCCACTGAAGAAGGCGAGGCTCACGCCGGCGTCGCGGGCAGCCTCGACATTCGCACGTTGGGCGGCCGTCCAGTACTCGTCGTGGCCGACGGAGAGGAAGGCCTTGTGGTTGCGGAGCAAGGTGCCGCCGGCCGTGGTGCCGGTGTCCACGCCGCTGGTGTAGGCCACGTCGTAGCCGTTCGCCTCCAAGAACCGGATCATGGGGTACTCCGAGTACATGAGCCAGCTACGGCCGATGTCGTCGAGCGCTGTGTGGAACGGCCGGTTGTAGGACACCATCGACGCGCCCTTGTAGGTGTCCGGAGTGCCCAGGGGGCAGTTGACCGAACAGGAGTAGAGGCTGTTCCCTCCGTACGTGTTGTAGGCCTGCCACGTCTGGTCGGAGGTCTGGATGAGCAGGTCCGAGTGGCCCGCGTCATTGCGGACGATGAACGGGATGAGGCTCTCGCCGCCGGTGTCGTTGCGTACGAGGTGTGCGAGGTAGACGCCCGAGACGGCGGTGCTCGGCACGCTCCACGAGGCTGAGACCGCCCAGTTGCCGCAGTCGATGAGCCCGGTGTTGGCCTGCGTGAGGCAGGTGGGCTGGGTCTGGGGAAGAGTCGCCGACGGCAGCACGTTCGCAGCGACCTTGCGGGCGCCGTTGCCCTGGTAGAAGCCCATCCGCAGGATGTCGATGTGGTAGGCCCTGGCTGGGGTGCTCACCTTGAAGCTCACGGTGTCGCCCACGTTGACGCTCATCGAGGTGGCGAAGCCCTGGATCGTGGAGTCTCCGGCCCCGCTGACCTGCCAATCACTGGGTGCAGTGCCCGGAAGCGTGTTCTCGCAGGCGATGACGCTCACGACAGGGGGGCCGCACGGTCCCGCCGCCTCGGCAGACTGGGCCGAGATGGCGGTGATCGGGAGGAGGGCACCGAGCAGGCTCGCGACGACGAGTACCGCGGTGCGCGGCCGCCACAGACCACCGGAGCGACGTCTCGGCCGCCGGCCCGACACCTGGTGAGCGCGTTCGTCTCCAGCCGATGAGCGCATTGCTACCGCCTTCACCACCCCATGGCGCACAGAGGTGCGCCGCCCCCTGCCCCAGTTGCTTGGCGCGGCCTCGCGATCGGATCCCCCCAGTCGTCTTGCTGCGCTATCTGGGAGCGTAGATCGCGCGCCTGAGGACGCGGAGGCAAACACGTGAAGTTGCTCACGACCGACCACCTGGTGGCACCGGGCGTGAGACGCGCCACCGCACTCCGCGCCCGGTGTCGTCCCCACCCACGAGTAGCATGGCTGCGCGCCCGGCCCACTGCCCGGGGGCCCGTCCGACCAGGAGGAGCTGCGCCCTGTGAGCGATCAACGGCCGACCGCCGTGATCGTCCTCGCCGCCGGTGAGGGCACACGCATGAAGTCCGCGACCCCCAAGGTGCTCCACACGATCGGGGGTCGCAGTCTCGTGGCCCACGCGATCCGAGCGGCCCGGGGCACCAACCCCCACCACCTGGCCGTCGTCGTGCGCCACGAGCGCGACCGCGTCGCCGAACACGTGGCGCAGGTCGACCCAGATGCGGTGGTGGTCGACCAGGACGACCTGAAGGGCACCGGCCGCGCCGTCGAGTGCGCATTGGAGGCGCTGCCACCGGACCTGTCCGGCACCGTCGTCGTCACCTACGGCGACGTGCCGTTGCTGACGAGCGAGACCCTGGAGGGCCTCGTCGCCGCGCACCACGCCTGCGGCAACGCCGTCACGCTGATCACGGCGACGCTGGACGACCCGACCGGCTACGGCCGCGTCATCCGCGACGCCGAGGGGTCGGTCTCGGCGATCGTCGAGCAGAAGGACGCCGACGAGGCGCAGCGCACGATCCGCGAGGTCAACAGCGGATTGTATGCGTTCGACGTGGCCGTCCTGCGGTCTGCCTTGGCGCAGGTGGGCATCGACAACGCGCAGGGCGAGAAGTACCTCACCGACGTCGTGGCCATCGCGCGCGGGCGGGGCATGGCCGTGCGGGCACACCTCGTCGCAGACCTGTGGCAGACCGAGGGTGTCAACGACAAGGTGCAGCTCGCGCGCCTGGGCGCCGAGCTCAACCGGCGCATCGTCGAGCAGGCGATGCGCGACGGGGCGATCGTTATCGACCCGGCCACGACGTGGCTCGATGCCGACGTGACGATCGGTCCTGACACCGTCGTGAACCCGGGCACCCAGATCCTCGGTGCGAGCACCATCGGGCGCGACTGCGTCATCGGCCCCGACACGACCCTGACCGACGTCGAGGTCGGTGACGGCGCGAGCGTCGTGCGTACCCAGGGCGAGCTGGCCGAGATCGGGTCCGGCGCGACCGTCGGGCCCTTCTCCTACCTCCGCCCTGGCACGCGTCTCGGCGCGAAGGGCAAGATCGGCGGCTTCGTCGAGACGAAGAACGCCGACATCGGCGCAGGTGCCAAGGTGCCGCACCTGAGCTACTGCGGCGACGCCACGATCGGCGAGGGCGCCAACATCGGGGCCGGCACGATCTTCGCCAACTACGACGGCGTCACCAAGGGGCATACGAACGTCGGCGCGCACAGCTTCGTCGGCAGCAACTCGGTCATCGTCGCGCCGCGCACGATCGCCGACGGTGCCTACGTCGCGGCCGGCTCGGCGGTCGTCAGCGACGTCGGACCGGGTCAGCTCGCGGTGACCCGCGCGCAGCAGCGCAACGTCGACGGCTGGGTCGCCCGCCGCCGGGCGGGTACCAGGACGGACGAGGCGGCACGCGCGGCCGCGCCGGACGGGCGGCCGGTGGCGCCACCGACCACCGGGCACGCCACCGAGCACGCCCCCGAGCACGCCCCCGAGACGAAGGACGCCCGAGGATGAGCGGCATCAACAAGACCACCGAGAAGCACCTGATGGTCTTCTCCGGCCGAGCGCACCCGCAGCTCGCGCAGGAGGTTGCCAAGGAGCTCGGCACCGACCTCGTCCCGACCTCGGCCTATGACTTCGCGAACGGCGAGATCTACGTGCGCTACGAGGAGTCGGTGCGTGGCTCGGACGCGTTCGTCATCCAGAGCCACACCGCTCCGATCAACGAGTGGATCATGGAGCAGCTCATCATGATCGACGCGCTCAAGCGTGCCTCGGCCCAGCGGATCACCGTGGTGCTGCCCTTCTACGGCTACGCCCGCCAGGACAAGAAGCACCGCGGCCGCGAGCCGATCTCGGCCCGCCTGATGGCCGACCTCTTCCGGACCGCGGGCGCCGACCGGCTGATGGCGATCGACCTGCACACCGCGCAGATCCAGGGCTTCTTCGACGGCCCGGTCGACCACCTCATGGCGATGCCGATCCTCGCCGACTACGTCGGCAAGAAGTACGGTCACCTCGACCTCGCGGTCGTCTCGCCCGACGCCGGCCGGATCAAGGTCGCCGAGGACTGGAGCTCGCGTCTCGGCGGGGCCCCGCTGGCCTTCATCCACAAGACGCGCGACATCAACCGGCCCAACGAGGTCGTCGCCAACCGTGTCGTCGGTGAGATCAAGGGCCGCACCTGCGTGCTCGTCGACGACATGATCGACACCGCCGGCACGATCACCAAGGCCGCCGACGCCCTCATGGAGCAGGGTGCGGACGGGGTCATCATCGCCGCGACGCACGCGATCCTCTCGGGGCCGGCCGTCGACCGCCTCAAGGCGTGCCGGGTCGAGGAGGTCATCGTCACGAACACCCTGCCCATCCCCGACGACCGCCGCTTCGACAAGCTCGAGGTCCTCTCGATCGCCCCGCTCGTCTCCATGGCGATCAAGGAGGTCTTCGAGGACGGCTCGGTCACGAGCCTCTTCGACGGAAAGGCCTGACGCCCGGAACTCACGGCCGTGGGCGGCCTGCGCCCCGAGTAGGCCCCGAGGACCGGAGCGGCTGCGTCCGGCGTGCGCCCGTGCGAGGGATTGCCTACGCCCGTCAGGGGCGGGCTGCCTGTCGGGCGCGGTACGCGGCGGTGTGCGCTCGGGCCGCGCAGCCGCCCTCGCAGAAGCGGCGCGAGCGGTTGCGCGAGAGGTCGACGACCACGTCGTCGCAGTCCTCGGCCTCGCACACCCGCATCCGGGCCAGCTCGCCCGCCCGCACCACGTCGATGACGGCGATGGCGGCCTCGACGGCCATCCGCCGGGGCAGAGGCGCCTCGGCCGGGGTGGCGTGCACGTGCCAGCCGATGCCGTCGTGGTCGACGAGCTGCGGCACTGCACGAGCTTCGGCCAGCAGGTCGTTGACGAGCTCGACGACGCCGGCCTCGTCGAGCTCCCAGAAGCCGCGCAGCCGGGGCCGCAGCGCGCGAACCGCCTCGAGCTCGGCGGCGTCGCGGTCGAACCGTCCGGTCCACTCCTGCTCGAGGTAGAGCGTCCGTAGCTCGTCCAGTGTCGTCAGCCGGTCGGGGTCCGCGTCGCCCGGTACGGAACCCGGCATCGTGTTGACGAGAGCGGCGGCGCTAGCGAGCGCCACGCTAGTGTCATGGGTGAACAGCACGTTGACTCCTGACCAGAGAATAGCTACCGTCATGAGTCTAATCAGTTTTGGTGCTGACAGGTCGTGCCGGTAGAGCGGGCAGCATGTCGGTGGGGAGTCGGGCGGTCGTCATGGTGGAGCGCGTTGAGCGGGTGGACCATGTCGGCAGCGGGACCGCGGCCCCGCGGGTCTCCGCCGGCGCCCTCGGCGAAGTGGGTTTCGAGACGCACGAGGCGAGCGCGTCCAGGCCGGTCCGCCACCCCTTGGCCGGGCTCGGGCTGGCGCTCGTGTCGGCCGCGGCCTTTGCGACCTCAGGGGCGTTCGGCAAGTCGCTCCTCGTCGGCGGCTGGTCGCCGGGCGCTGTCGTGACGATGCGCATCACCCTCGCCGCCCTTGTCCTGGTGGGGCCCGCCCTCTGGTCACTGCGCGGCCGCTGGGCGGCCTTGCGTCGCAACGTCTGTGTGGTCGTCGGCTACGGCCTCACCGGCGTGGCCGGCTGCCAGCTGGCCTACTTCAACGCGGTGACCCACCTCTCCGTCGGGGTCGCCCTCCTGCTGGAGTACCTCGCCCCGGTGCTCATCGTCGGCTGGCTGTGGCTGCGACACCGCCAGGCGCCACGCCGGCTGACCGTGGCCGGCGTGGCGCTCGCCGTGGTCGGCCTGCTCCTCGTCCTGGACGTCGTGGGAGGGGCCAGTGTCAGCCTCGTCGGCGTCCTCTGGGGTCTGGGTGCGGCCGTCTGCCTCGTGCTCTACTTCCTGCTCGCCGATCACGTCGATGACGACGTCCCGCCGCTGGCCCTCGCCGGTGGAGGTCTGGCCGTCGGGGCGCTGTCGCTCGGTCTCGCGGGCCTGGTCGGCGTGCTCGACATGACTCGCGGTGCCGCCCGCGTGCCGCTGGGCGGCGTCCTCGTGGACTGGTGGGTCCCCGTGCTCGTCATCGCCATCGTGGCCGCCGCCTTCGCATACGTCACCGGCATCGCCGCCGTACGAGTGCTCGGGGCCAAGGTCGCGTCGTTCGTCGCCCTCACCGAGGTGCTCTTCGCCGTGCTCTTCGCCTGGATCGTCCTCGCGGAGCTGCCGACGCCGGTCCAGCTCGCCGGCGGGCTACTCATCGTGGGGGGGCTCGTGGCGGTACGCGCCGACGAGCTCGGCGGCCCCGGGGCCGGAGCGGGCGGTGACGACGAGGAGCCGCCGCTGACCCGGCCGTGTCCCATCCCCTGAGGGGGTGGCCGCCTACGCTGGCGGTATGCGCCGGCGCACCGGTGCGGTCCCGGTCCTGGCCGCCGTCCTGCTCCTGACCGGCTGCGTGACCTCGTCGGGGGAGGCGACGGGCGTCGGCCCCGTCCCCTCCGTCTCCGCGACGCCATCCGCATCCGGGGTCGGCACCTCGGTGCACCTCACGGCGGCCGGCGACTACGGCGAGGACCCAGCCTTGGCGGGCGGCGTGCTCGACGCGCTCGGCCGCGCCGGCCAGCAGGCGCACCTCGCGCTCGGCGACCTGTCCTACGGCAAGCCGGGCGGGGAGGGGCACTGGTGCGACTTCGTCACGGCACGCATACGGCCTGGTCTCCCCTTCGAGCTCGTCTCGGGCAACCACGAGAGCAACGGCCCGAACGGCAACATCGACGCGTTCGCCGCGTGCCTGCCCAACCGGGTGCCCGGCCTGGTCGGCACCTACGGTCGCGAGTACTACGTCGATCTTCCCCGGGACGCCCCGCTCGTCCGGGTCGTCATGGTGTCACCCGGCCTCACCTTCGAGGACAGGCCCTGGGACTACGCCAGGGGGTCCGCGCACTACGACTGGACCGCGAGGGCGATCGACGGGGCGCGTAGCAGCGGGATTCCGTGGGTCGTCGTGGGCATGCACAAGCCCTGCCTGTCGATCGGCAAGTACGCCTGCGACATCGGCGCCGACCTGCTGCACCTGCTCGTCGACCGGCGGGTCGACCTCGTGCTCTCCGGTCACGAGCACCTCTACCAGCGCACCAAGCAGCTGGCGGAGGGGCCGGGGTGCGTGCGCGTCGCCATCGACGCCTTCCGCCTCGGTTGCGTCGTCGACCGAGGGCAGAGGCTCTCGGCCGGAGCCGGCACCGTCTTCGTCACCGCGGGCACCGGCGGCGCGGCGCTGCGACCTGCGTCGAGGACCGACCCCGAGGCCGGCTACTTCACGGCTAGTGCGTACGGTTCACCCGCCCACGGCTACCTGGACGTGCGCGCCACCCGGACCGAGCTAAGAGTCTCCTTCGTGCGCAGCAGTGACGGCAGCACGGCTGACAGCTTCCTCATGTCGCGCTGAGGGATCCAAGGATCCGACGGACACGAAGAACTGACCGGCGCGGAAAGACCGGATCCGGCATTCGCGTCCGTCTCTCCGTGTCTGCATGTCAGGCTGTCAGCGACAGTTTGGCGCGTAGCCGCATAGGGGAACGTCGACGCGTGTCCGGGGTCGATACGAGGTGGGCCTATGACCGCAACACAATCAGTCCGAGGCGTGCCACGTCGCGGGCGCGAGATCGCCATGGCACAGCCGTGGTTCGACGAACGTGAGGTCGTCGCAGCTGCGGCTGTCGTGCAGTCGGGGTGGGTGACACAAGGCGCCCACGTCATCGAGTTCGAGGCTGCAGTCGCTGACATCGTCCAAGCCGAGCACGCGGTGGCGGTGTCAAACTGCACGACCGCCCTACACCTCGGCATGGTCGCCCACGGCATCGGGCCCGGCGACGACGTCGTCGTCCCATCCCTGTCCTTTGTGGCGACCGCCAACTCCATCCGCTACGTCGGTGCTCGGCCGGTCTTCGCTGACGTGGAACCCGTTCATCACAACATCACGGCGGCGACGGTCGAGGCCGCACTGACCCCGGCCACCAAAGCCGTCATCGTCGTCGATCAGTACGGCACACCGGCGGACATCGAGCCGATCAGGACGCTCGCGCACGAACGCGGCATCGCGGTCATCGAGGATGCGGCATGTGCACTGGGCAGCACCTATCACGGTCAACCGGTGGGCAAGGACAGCCATTACGCCGCATTCTCGTTCCACCCGCGCAAGCTGCTCGTGACGGGGGAGGGAGGCATGATCACCACTCCTGACGGCGATCTCGCCGAGCGACTCCGGCGGCTACGCCAGCACGGAATGACGGCCAGCCCTTTCGAGCGCCACCACTCCGGTCGTCCGGTCGTCGAGCAGTACGTCGAGACCGGATACAACTACCGACTCACGGACATCCAGGCCGCGATCGGTGTCGTCCAGGCGACGAAGCTTCCCATCATGGTGCGCCGCAGGCGTCAGCTCGCCGAGGGTTACCACGAGTTGCTCGGCGGCATTCCAGGTCTGAAGATGGCCGCCGACCCGCCGCACGGACGCGCGAATTACCAGACGTTTTGGGTGCTCCTCCCTGACGACTTCCCAGTCTCGTCGGCCGAGCTCCTCGAGATCTTGAAGCACCATGGCGTCAATGCCCGGCACGGCGTCACCTGTGCTCACCGGGAACCAGCGTTCGATGACCTCGAGCCGGTTTCTCTTCCCGTCTCGGAGCGCATCACCCGCCAGTCGGTTCTGCTGCCGATGTTTCACCTCCTGACCGAACTCGACCAGGAACGCATAGCGGACGTCATCTGGGGGGCCTGGTCCAAGCCGAACACCTTCAGGGAGTGACGCGATGCTTTCCAGGGAACAATCGGACCGCCGGTACTACTGGCCCACCGAGTCGCTCATCACCACATCGGGGTGGGAACCGAACGCGATGGGCACGGCGCTGTGGCGACGAATGCCAGAGGCGGCCGAGGATGTGGCGGCCGACAGCCGGTGGCCATCGTTCTTCCCGTCGCCGATCTGTCTGGTCACCACGGGCGACGATGACGGCGTGGCTCTGGAGAAGGTTGTCGGGCCATCGATCGTCAACCGTTTCCCTTACGTCGTGGCGCTCAGCTTCTGCAAAGACGACCTGTCGGAGCGGCACTACGCGAGGTCCATGTTCTGCAAGCGGCTCGAGTCCAGCGGCAAGGCCGTGGTCCAGTTCATTGCGCCCGGCGAACGACTTGATGCGGCGATGCGAGCCATTGCCGACGTGCCCGACGGCGCGACTGACTCGCGCGTGGCTGCTGCGGGTCTTGCCACGCGGCCGGCGGTCAGCCAGCCAACACCGATGTTCGAGGACGCCTTCATGGCATATGAGGCCGAGCTCGTGTCCCCGACCTTCGACTGGGAGGGTGCATCGCTCTTCGGCCAGCCATGGACCGACATCGGCAGCCACCGCGTGTACTACCTCAAGATCACGACGATCCAGCTCCGTGAGGACATTGCGCGTGGGGAGAACCAGGTGCGGTGGCGCAGCCTGCCGACCTTCAGCCCCTCAGGAGAGCTCCCGGGCCTGCGCCCGACTATGACGCCTACCGGCGGCTACCTGAAGGGTTACACAGCCAACTACGCATTCCCAGCGGCGGGCACCATCGCCTTCGAAGCGGACTACTTTGAGCATGGGATGGCCGTGAAGCACCTGGCCGAGGAGACGATCGCAGGCAACGACGACTCGAGATGGCCATGCTTCTTTCCGCAGTCCGCCGGGATCATCACGAGCCGCTCCTCAGGTGGGCTTGAAAACGTGATGCCATGCGGCTCGACCACCATCGTCAGCCGCCAACCACTGGTCATCTCCCCTTGCATCTCCTATGCGGCGGTGAACGAGCGCTATGCCCCCCGAGCGTCACTTGACGCCATCCTCGACTCGGGCTGGTTCGGGTGTGGCGTCCCGTACGCAGATGACGCGATCGTCAAGGCCATCAGGTACAGCGGCAACACGTCCCTACGTAACGACGTCACAAAGCTGCTGAACGCGGGATTCAACGTGGAGCCCGGCGGGCGCGCGCCGATCATCAGCGACCTCCCCGTCTTCTATGAGTGTCGTGTCGTCGGACACCAGCGACTCGGGACGCACGTGATCATCTTCGGTGAAGTCCAGCGGATCCGAGTCAGGGCTGACGTCACGCCGGAGAACCCGCTCGAGTGGTGTCCTTGGTCAGACCCCGTGCCGATCGGCGACGGGGACCGCGTGAAGGCGCACTGATGGAGAGCGAGCCCTGCTCGGCCTCTGAGTCGACCATGGTGGCGTCGTCGGCCTTCATCGGCCCGGGCGTCGAGCTTGGTGTGGGCGTCTCGGTGGGGCCCTACGCAGTTCTCGTCGGCCCAACGCGCGTGGGTGATCACGTGCGTATCGGCGCAGGCACGCACGTCGGTGGCGCTCCAGAGATCGCATCGCTTCGCCAGAACGATGCCTGGAGCGGGGACCTCGATCACCAGGAGATCGTGATCGGCGATCACAGCGTTCTGCGTGACCACGTCGTCGTACATCACGGCAGTGTGCGCCCCACCGTGATCGGCGAACACTGCTGGATCTTCAGCAACACCTATGTCGCCCATGACGTGGTCATCGGCGACTGCGTGACGCTGTCAGCAGGTGTGGCCTTGGGCGGCCACGTCACGGTGCGCCGGAGCGCCAACCTGGGACTCAATGTCAGTGTCCATCAGCGCCGATCGGTCGGGGCCCTGGCGATGGTGGGCATGGGGACTCCGGTGACGCGGGACGTGCCTCCGTTCGCGACCGTGTACGGCGTCCCGGCCCGGGTGCACCGAGTGAACGGCTTCGGCATGACGCGTTCCGGCGTCGCGCAGAGGGACGTCGCCGCCGTCGAGCGGCTCTATGGCAGGGGCTCCGCCGATGGGTCGGTTGACGGCATCTCGGCCACCGTGGCCGCCGAGCTCGACTGGTGGCGCATGCTCCTCGACCGGCAGCCGATGGCGTTCGCGACGGCCGTCAACGGCAACTGAGTTGGTGGGGGTGGCCACCCGGCCGGCGCGAAAGCCCGAGGACAGTCCCGTAGCCACCCCGATGGGTTTTCGAGGTCCCTCCCGAACCCGCTGCGAACCCGCCCAGTGCCTCATTCCGGGGTCAGCGCACGACGGCAGGGGACCAAGCCTTCGGGATGAGCAAGATCGGCGAACCGGTGCCGTCGACCGGCACGACCCACACGTTGCTCTCGGCCCCCGCCGTGCCCTCGCCCGGCACGCCGTAGAGGATGTGCTGGTCATCGAGCCACTCGACCTGGTCGTCGACGCTGCGGCTCTCGTTCACCTTCACCTCACGACGGGACGCGAGGTCGAGGACCGCAAGACGCCAGTCGCCCGCCGCCCGGTTTCCGCGCTTCTTGTAGGCGACCTTCGTGCCGTCCGGCGAGAGCGACGGGCACTCAGCATCGGCACGCAACGTCACCACCGTGCGGGCCGACAGGGAGCCCCGGGCGAGCCACGTCTGTCCGCCGAAGGCCACGGTGACGTAGAAGGTGTCGTCGTCGGGCGCGAAGGTGACGCCCCAGAAGTTGCGCTCCGGTGGGGCGATCCGCCGCCCCTCGTGCAGGAGCGTGAACGTCTCGAGGTCCTGACTCGACCGATCCCGGAGGTGCGTGACCACGGTGCGCGTGGAGAAGTTGACCGCGGTGTAGGAGTCGCCGGAGACGAAGCTCGTCGTGGCTGCGAGTGTCGCGTCTCGGGACAGCCGGGCCCGGCTCGGACTGCCCGTGAGCGGGATCTGCTGGGAGGGGCCGCCCGTCGCGGAGAGCACCTTCGCGGAGTAGGTGTTCACGAACCCGAGCGCCGAAGCGAGGCAGAGCGTCGCCGTGCGGGTTGCGAAGACGCGGTCGCAGGACTGGTCGACGAATGCCCGTCCGGCTGCCGGCGCCGAGACCGGCACCATGGCGACGCGCCCGTAGTCAGGTCCGATCGCCGTGTTGCGGAAGACGATGTGGGGAACCGACGCGACCGCAGTGGGGGCCACGGTGGCCTGGCGAGGGGTTGCGGCGGACACTGCCAGCCGGTCGCTTCGCGCCCAGAGCACGTATGCCGTCGCGCCGGCGACCGTGAGGGCCGCGACCACCGCGAAGGCCATGAGGCGGGTGCGGGTTGTCATCGCACGATCTCCCCGTCGCGACCGCGCAGCCGCTGGAAGATGGCCCACGACGCGACGACTGCCGAAGCCAGGAGCACCGCGAAGACCAGCGTTGCGGTGCTCCGGCCCGCTTGGACCCAGAGGAAGCCAAACCCGATCGAGGCCACGAAACGTCCGGCCGCTGTCGCGGTCTGGGTCGTGGCCAGGGACACTGCCCGCAGTGAGACGGGCGCCAGAGCGCTCGTCAGCGCGGACAGCACCCCATCGGTCGCTGCATAGAAGGCCCCGAGCGCCATGATGCAGGCCACCGTCGTCCCTAGTCCGCCGGCGGGCCCGGCGGCACAGACGTAGGCGGCCAGGAGCAGCAGGTGGCCACCGACGAAGAGCCGGGCTCGACCTATCCGGTCGGCCACGCGTCCCATCGGGACGGCCAGAGCCAAGTAGACGACGTTCGTCCCCACGAACAGCAGGGGGAAGTACTGGGCGGCGAAGTCGTCACGCTGCTGCAGGGAGAGGTAGAGGAATCCGTCGCTGACCGTGAGCGCGCCCAGAAGGGCGGCAACCGCGACGACGCGGCGCAGCCCTGCCTCCTTCAGCTGGCGCAACGAAGGCCGGGCCGGCCTCGCGGTTGGGAAGGCTGCCGCCCGACGGGGCCGCACGTCGGGCACCACCAGCGCGAGCAGGGCCACCCCGATGAGCCCGCACGCGAAGGACACCACGATCACCGACGTGTAGCCGGCGGGAGTGACCGCCAGGAGCGCGTATGCGAGCACCGGGCCGATGACCGCACCCACCGTGTCGAGCGCTCGATGGACCCCGAATGCACGACCGAGGATCTCGCGCGGCGTGACAGCAGCGATGATGGCGTCCCGCGGCGCGGTGCGGATGCCCTTGCCGACCCGGTCCGCGGTGATGACGGCCGCGAGGGCACCGAAGCCCTGGATCGGCAGCAGGGCGAGCTTGCTCACCATCGAGAGTGCGTACCCGAGCAGCGCCACCCACTTCGGTCGGTCGGCGACGTCAGAGACCCAGCCGGAGGCGATCCGCACGAGGGCGGTCACGCCGTAGTACATGCTGTCGATCACCCCGTAGGCGAAGGGCGACATCCCCAGAACCACCGTGACGTACAGGGGCAGGATGGCGCTCAACGACTCGGAGGAGATGTCCGTGACGAGGCTGACAAGCCCCACGAGAACGACCGTGCGCCCGACGCGGGCAGTGCTCGACGGCGGACGTCGCCCGACCCGCCCACCGGACGCAGCGAGGGCTTTCTGGGCTTCCAGGCCCGGGCGGTCGGACAGGTACATGGGCGGTCCTCGGTCAAGTGGATGTGGCACGCCGGCGGCCGGTTCCTCGCCGTCAGGGTAGGCGAGGCCCGGCGGTCCACGTGCGATTTCGCGGACTTCCCAGCCTCCGGTAGCATCGATGGAGTTGCCTCGGCGAGGGACGGTGCACGGCTGCCACGGCAGGGCGTGACGAGGTCCGTGATCGACGCGGTGGCCTGACGTGGAGCTCTCCACGGTCGGGTTCGCCTCTGCGTGCGGACCACACGACCTTCCTGCTCCGTCACTGCCGATCACCGCGCGTCGTCCCGCGTCGAGGCCGACCACCACTGAGACCGCCTCATCCGAGATACCCAGGAGACCCCCGTGTCTGACAACGCCAAGCTCGTCGCAGAGAAGCGCACCGACTTCGGCAAGGGCGCCGCGCGCAAGATCCGCCGCGCCGGCGCCATCCCAGCCGTCATGTACGGCCACGGCACCGAGCCCGTGCACATCTCGCTGCCGGGCCACGACACGATGATGGCGCTCAAGCAGGCCAACGCTCTGCTCACGATCGTGATCGACGGCAACGAGCAGCTCGCCCTCGCCAAGGACGTCCAGCGCGACGCCATCAAGCCGGTCATCGACCACGTCGACCTCGTCGTCGTCCGCAAGGGCGAGAAGGTCACCGTCGACGTCGCCGTGCACCTCGAGGGCGAGGCCGCCCCCGAGACCGTCGTCACGCTCGACCACAACACCCTGCAGGTCGAGGCGCTCGCCACGAACATCCCCGAGAACGTCGTCGTCTCGGTCGAGGGCCTGCAGGCCGGCACGCAGATCCTCGCCGGCGCCGTCGACCTGCCCGAGGGCGCGACGCTCGTCACCGACGCCGAGGCGCTCGTCGTCAACGTCACCGCGGCCATCACCGCCGAGGCCCTGGAGGCCGAGCTCGCCGAGGCCGAGGCCGAGGCCGGCATCGAGCGCGAGGAGTCCGACGAGGAGACCGTGTCCGCCGAGGGCGGCACCGAGCCCGCCGGGGACGAGTCGGCCGCCGGGGGCGACCAGGCCTAGCCGCAGCACCACCCGTGGCGCCCCGGCGCCACATCAGGACGTACACGGGCCCCGTCCGAGCTCCGGCTCGGCGGGGCCCGTGCCCACATCCGTCCCCCACCCACCTGAGCACTCATCGAGGACCGCATGGACACCTGGCTCGTCGTCGGGCTCGGCAACCCCGGGCCGGGATACGCGGGTAACCGGCACAACGTCGGCGCCATGACAGTCGAGGAGATCGCCGGTCGAGGTGTCGGGGGCCGCGCGACCTTCAAAACGCACAAGGCCGCTCGGGCGCGAGTGGCCGAGACGCGCCTGCGGGTCGGGGGCCCCAAGGTGGTCCTCGCGGTGCCGTCCCTGTTCATGAACGAGTCCGGCTCCGCCGTCGCCGGCCTCGCAAAGTATTACGACGTGCCCGTCGACCACGTCGTCGTGCTCCACGACGAGCTCGACATCGACGCCGGGCTGGTCCGCCTCAAGCTCGGCGGCGGCGAGGGCGGCCATAACGGCCTGCGCTCGGTGTCGCGCTCCCTGGGCACTCGCGACTACCTCCGGGTGCGTCTCGGCATCGGCCGGCCTCCGGGCCGGCAGGACCCCGCCGACTTCGTGCTCAAGGACTTCTCCAAGGCCGAGCGCACCGAGGTCCTGCCCTTCCTGCTCGACGAGGGCGCCGACGCGGTCGAGGCGCTCATCGACGTGGGGCTTCTCGACGCGCAGCAGCGGTTCCACGCCCCGCGCTGAGCGCGCCCTCGGACTGCCCGGCCACCGCCCTCCGTCGCAGCTACGGCATCCCACGCGACCACCGGCACCGGACTGGATCACCCAATCGACCATTGGCCGACGAGGCGGTCGCGGCTCTTGTCCAAGCGCGGTATGCGGTCGCCGCGATATCAACGTCGGTGAACGCGTGACGCCCGCGGGCGGCACAAGCGCCGAGTCAGAACTGAAGGCATCGTGCCGATGTGGGTCCCGAACTCGCGTCATGGCGCGGCCTCACGGACAGGTGCCCCAGGCGTTCGTTTCGCCTTCCTCGGCGCGCGAACGGGGCTGGGGACTGCAGGACTGCGCCATCAACGGATCTTCCGCCCGCACCGGCCCGAGAACCGGTGCTAGGCGGGAGTCGGACGCAGCTACGCCCGAACGTCCTCAAGGCTGTATGTGATCCATGGTCAGCTGGTCGATTCGCGTGTTCAGGGCAGCGATCTTTTCCCAGAGGTCGATCCTGCGAAGCCCCAGCGACATCTTCGAGCTGTTCAACACAGTGGCGGCCGGGCCCGTGGCTGCGGCCACGCGGACCTGCTTGACCCGAAGGACGCCGTCCCCAGTGAGGATGTCGGTCCATCCCTCGGATCTCGACCATTCCACCACCCGGCCGGGGATCCGCCCGACGAACACCTTGTCCGTTGGGGACGGCTCCGCTTCCAGGATCGAGACTCGTTCCAGACCGAGGAACGTGAACGCGTCCGGATACGGAAAGCCGAGGGCGCGTACCACGGCGTCGATGTCGCGGGTTGACCCCGACCAGTCGATCTCACCGTCAGCGGGCAGCCGCTGACAACCGTAGGTCGCCTGCGCCTGGTCCTGCGGATCACCGAGGTCTCCCCCGAGCCGGCGATCGACCGCGCGCGGCAGGATGTCGCCTTGGAGGACGTTCAGCCGGTCGTAGAGCGTGCTGATGTTCTCCCGCGGTCCGATGCGAACGTGTTCCTGCGCCAGCACGTCACCCGCGTCCACGCCCGGGGCCATCGAGTGGACGGTCACGGCCGCATGTGACTCGTGGTTGATGATCGCCCAATTGACGTTCGCCCGTCCGCGATACCGGGGAAGCGGCGAGTAGTGGACGTTGACGAAGGGGCACAGGGCCAGGACGTCGTCGAAGAGAATCCGGTTGTAGGACGAGACGACGACGCAGTCGGGTGTGTACGTCTCAACCAGGTCGGCGACACGCGAGGGAGCCTCGACTCTTTGCACGGGGATGCCCGAGCGTCGCGCGTGTGCTGCGACGTCGTCGTCGTCGTCCCGCACGAGCGCGACCACGTCATAGTGTTGGAACAGGCTGTCAAGGGCTGTTCGGGTCGTCGGTCCATAGCCCATCAACATGATGCGGGCCCTCGGTGAGCTAGAGCTCATCGAGAAACTCCAGGTCGAAGGCCGTCCGTTGCGCCGGTGGTGTCAGCAGGACCGAGCCGACCTTGAGGCCACCTGCCTGCAGTCTGATGACCGCTTCTGGTCCTGGCTGGTCTGGAAGGATGGCCATGTGGCCCGCGGCCGGACCGGTGACCGGCCAGTAACGGAGTCCCGCTGCGTCCAGCGATCCTCTATCGATGTCGCCCCAGAACTGCACCAGGACAGTCTCCGGCCACGTCCTGGCGATCCACTGCACCTCTGCCGGAGTCAGCACCGATGACCCGGTTGGCGTCCTGGACACGAGAACGAAGTCTGGGTCGAAAGCCGGCTCGATTGCCGCAAGCGACCTTGTCGACCGGACCACCGCTCCGGCGGCTGACAGGCCCTCCTCGAGGTAGGCATCGAAGGGGTTGTCGCACATGACGACGATGCGAGTGTTCCGGACGCAGGTCCCGGCATCGAAGAGCAGTTTCAGTGCCATGGTCCCGAGATACGAGAAGACATCGACCAAGGGATGCCGCTCGTTAGTGCCGGCGACCCGGATACCGCGGCCCACGGCCTCCTCCAGTGCCAAGTCGAAACGGCCGGCTTGGATCTCCCAGGCCTCGAACATCAGGGGAATGACGGCCGTCGATCGCATCAGCCCTATCAGCTCGCGGTCGATCGGCCTCACGTGCCCGCTGTTCGTCACCACGTCGGCGTGCGCGATCACCGAGGTCGGACTGTCGGTCCGCACCTCGATGCGCTCCATCACGCCTGCCTCGATGGCAAGCGCGCGGGTCTGCCGGACCACCTCCGCGACAGAGCCGTGCCGCGTGGATCGAGTGAAGGCGTAGACATGCGAGGCTCCCGCCATGGCGGCGATGACCGGCGTGACGGCGTAGGCGCCGGTCGCAGCTTCGGTCACGACGACGGCGCCGTCCAGGTTGATCCGCATGTCGGCAACCGACGCCGTGGCAAGGTGAACGAGTCGTCTCACGTCCATGCCCGGCAAGGTCGCACCGGGCGACAGGTCAGGGGCCACGTCGGCAGCTTTCATCCTGGCTCACCTCGTCTCTCGGGCATCATTCTCACCAGGGATCTCACCGCGTGTCCGCCGAATCCTCGAACGACAGACGGTTCATCCCGCGCGTCCCTCCACGCATCCGTTCGCCGACCTAGACCTTTCCAAATCTCGTACAAGCCCTGGAAGGTCGTGTTGAATCGAGGTCACTGGCTCGGTGCGAAGTCGGAAAGTCCCTGACGTGATGGGGCCGGATGACGCGGCCCGGGGCGACCTGGGGG
>NZ_JBYTCI010000047.1:0-15091 GCF_058790095.1 Terrabacter sp. FW104-15G4B
GTGCTGACCCTGCGTCCCCTGCCGCCCCCTCCGCCGACCGAGACGGTGGCCCCGCGGACCCTGCCGCTCGTGCCGCAGCCGACCCTGTCGACCTCGGTGGCGGCGCCGCTGCCGCCCCTGGCCGGCGACGCCGCCGCCCCGTCCGCTGCGGGGGTCCTGAGGGCGCTCGCCCAGGTGCGGGCGCTGCCGGCGCTGCGGGACTCCGCCCTCGTCGTCCGGGACGGGCAGACCGGGCAGGTGCTCCTCGACCAGTCAGGCGCGCAGCCGCGCATCCCCGCGTCGACGACGAAGCTCCTCTCGGCGGCCGCCATCAGCCAGTCCTTCGACGCCGGCGCGAGGCTGCGCACCGTCGTCCGCGAGGGCACTGCCCCCGACGACGTCGTCCTCGTCGCGGGCGGTGACTCGCTGCTCGACCCGGGCAAGGGCAACCCGGACGCCGTCGCCGGGCACGCCGGGCTCGGCGACCTCGCCGACCAGGTCGCGTCGGCCTTGAAGAGCCGCGGCACCCGGAAGGTGACGCTCCACGTCGACGAGACGTATGCCGCCGGGCCGACGACGGCGCCCACGTGGGCGCCGACGTTCCGCAGCTCCGGCATCACCGGCGCCGTCGCGATGCTGGGGCTCTCGAGCCAGCGTGCGCGTGGCGGCGCGCCGGGGCCTGCCGACCCGGTCGCGTCGGTGCGGGCGCTCTTCGCGCGTCTGCTGCAGGCGCGGGGGATCGGCGTCACCGTCGCGCCACGGGGCACGGTGCCCGAGACGTCCTCACCGGCTGCCACCAGCACGTCCACCGGCACCTCCACCGGCACCTCCACCGGCACCGCTCCCGGCGAGACGGCGACCGCCGGCCCCACGACCACGGGTCCCGGGACGGTCCTCGGCAGCGTGGAGTCGGCGCCCGTCCAGGACCAGCTGGCCCTCGCACTGACCGACAGCGACAACGCCCTCACCGAGATCTTGGCCCGGCAGGGCGCCTACCGCGCCGGGGCCGGCACGGACTTCGCCGCGGTCGGCGCCTGGGTCGTGTCGCAGGTGGCGGCGCTGGGGCTGGACACCGCCGGCACCGCGCTCTCCGACGCGAGCGGGCTCTCCCGCGAGAACAGGGTCCGGGCCGCCCTGCTGTCCGACGTGCTCGTCCTCGGCTACGACGGGAGCCACCCGGTGCTGCGCAGGGCCTTCGACGGCCTGCCGATCGGCGGCCTCACCGGCACCCTGGCCGACCGCTTCACGGGCGCGAACCACGACGCGGCCGGTCGCGCCCGGGCAAAGACCGGCACCCTGACGGGGGCCAACGCCCTCGCCGGCAGCGTCGTCGACGACGACGGTCGCCTGCTCGTCTTCGTGGGTATGGTCGCGGGAGTGGGAACCAACGACGCGCGAGCGGCGTTGGACCGGTTTGTAGCGGCGATCGCCTCCTGCGGTTGCCGCTGACCGGCCGGTGGGCCGCTCGGGGCCCGGTCCTCGCGACGTGCTCGCGGCCGCCTCCGGAGCAAGCGGCCCCCAACACCCCACGCGACGCCGAAACCGTCTCGGCACGGAAAGGGCTGGCATGACCGACACGACCCTCCCGACCCCAGAGCGCGCCAGCGGTCCCGACCGTCCGGGGGGTGGTGCACCAGCTGCCTCCGTCGACTACGAGTTCGCCAAGCGGACCGGGCGCGCGATCGTCAACCCCGGGCCCCAGGTCTCGAGCGACGAGGCCGCCGCCATCGTCGCCGACCTGCGCGCGGCCGCGGCCGCTGCCGTCGCGCCGGTCGCCGAGACGAGCGACCTGAGGGCCCCGGCCGACGCCCCGCCCCCGCTCGTGGTCGACCGGGCGGGCTGGATCAGTGCCAACGTCGACTCGTTCCGCTCGATGCTGGACCCCGTCGTGGACAAGCTCAACGCGGCCAGGAGCACGAAGAAGTCGCAGACGAACGCCACGGTCTCGGCCATCGGCGGCAAGGTGACCGGCGCCGAGATGGGCGGCCTGCTCGCCTTCCTCTCCAGCAAGGTGCTGGGACAGTACGACCTCGCGCCCGGGGGCACGCCGCGCCTGCTGCTCGTCGCGCCCAACATCGTGGCCACCGAACGGCGCCTGGAGGTGGACCCGACCGACTTCCGCCGCTGGGTGGCCATGCACGAGGAGACGCACCGGGTGCAGTTCACGGCGGTGCCGTGGCTGCGCGACCACCTGGTCGCCCGCACCCAGGCGCTCGCCGTCGACCTGGCCCCGACCCCGGAGGACCTGTCCCGGCGCTTCGAGCAGCTGACGCGCAACCTTCCGGAGGTGTTCAGCTCCGGAGAGGGCATCGGCCAGCTCTTCGCGACGCCTGAGCAGAAGGCGCAGATCGCGGAGCTGACCGCCGTCATGTCGCTGCTCGAGGGACACGCCGACGTCGTCATGGATGCCGTCGGTCCGGTCGTCATCCCGAGTGTCGCGGAGATCCGCCGCAAGTTCGACCAGCGCCGCAACAGCGCGGTGGGTGTCGACCGGCTGCTGCGCAAGCTCCTCGGCCTCGAGGCGAAGATGCGGCAGTACCGCGACGGAGCCGTCTTCGTGCGCGCCGTGACCGACCAGGTGGGCCGGGACGGCTTCAACGCCGTGTGGACCTCGCCCGAGACCCTGCCACACGCGGCCGAGATCCTCGAGCCGGACGCCTGGGTGCGCCGGGTCCACGGCTGAGCGGTGCGAGGCCCCGACATGACCGGTCCGGACCCTGCCGTCGCCGCCACCCGGCTCGCCGTGCGTGAGCACCTCGCCGACGTCCCCGAGGGAGCCGTCGTCCTCGTCGCCTGCTCGGGCGGCCCCGACTCGGTGGCGCTCGCGGCAGCACTCGCCTTCGAGGCGCCGCGCTGCGGCGTCCGTGGGGGAGCCGTCGTCGTCGACCACGCCCTGCAGGAGCGCTCCGACGAGGTCGCGCGGAACGCCGCGGCGCTCTGCCGGGAGCTGGGGCTCGACCCGGTCGAGGTCGTGCGCGCCGAGGTGCGCACGAGCGGGGCGGGTCTCGAGGCGGACGCCCGGAATGCGCGTTACGCGGCCATCGAGTCCGTCGCGGACCGCGTGGGCGCCTCCATGGTCCTGATCGGCCACACGCGCGACGACCAGGCCGAGCAGGTGCTGCTCGGCCTCTCCCGGGGCTCGGGCGCTCGCTCCCTCAGCGGTATGCCGGTGCGCCGCGACCGCTTCGTCCGCCCCCTCCTCGCCTTGCCGCGCGCCACGACGCTGGCCGCCTGCGCGGCATACGGCATCGACCCGTGGGAGGACCCCCACAACACCGACGACTCCTTCCGCCGGGTCCGCGCCCGGCGGCTGCTGGCCACGCTCGAGTGCGACCTCGGACCCGGTTTCGGGGCCGCTCTCGCCCGCAGCGCCGACCTGCTGCGCGAGGACGCCGACTACCTCGAGAGCCTCGCCATCACGGCCCGGGCCGAGCTTCCCGCCGGCCCCGACGGCGAGGGCGTCGACCTCGAGGCCCTGTCCGCGTTGCCCCGGGCGATCCGCACCCGGGTGTGGCGGCTGCTGGCAGCCGAGGCCGGCGCGCCGCTGGCCGACGTCAGTGCGGCCCACGTCGAGTCCCTTGACGCCCTGCTCACCTCCTGGCACGGACAGGGCCCGCTGCACGTGCCGGGCGGCATCGCCGTCGCCCGCACTGCAGGGGCGATCCGGTTCAGCCCGCTGCGCGAGACCGCCGACGCCTGAGCGCCCGTACGGGTGCGGTTGAATGGACCCGCCCGCACGACCCCGCACCACATCGAGGAGCCTTCGTGGACCACGAGCACATGGGAGACGACCTGGCCAAGGTCCTGCTCACCGAGGAGCAGATCCAGGCCCGGCTCGCAGAGCTCGCCGCCGACATCTGGAAGGACTACGAGGGCAGGGAATTCCTGCTCGTCGGTGTCCTCAAGGGCGCCGTCGTCGTGATGGCCGACCTCATGCGCGCCCTGCCCGGCACCGCCCCGATGGACTGGATGGCGGTCTCGTCCTACGGCTCCGGCACCAAGTCCTCCGGCGTCGTGCGCATCCTCAAGGACCTCGACACCGACATCAGCGGCCGCCACGTCCTGATCGTCGAGGACATCATCGACTCGGGCCTGACCCTGTCGTGGATCAAGTCCAACCTCGAGTCGCGCAAGCCGGCCTCGGTCGAGATCTGCACCCTGCTGCGCAAGCCCGACGTCGTCAAGGTCGACATCCCGGTCAAGTACGTGGGCTTCGACATCCCCAACGAGTTCGTCGTCGGCTACGGCCTCGACTATGCCGAGAAGTACCGCAACCTGCGCTGCGTCGGCACCCTCGCACCGCACGTCTACGCCTGAGCCGGAAGCGAGCCATGACCTTCTCCATCGTCGCGCGGCAGGGCGACGCCTACGGCGTCGCCGTCGCCAGCAAGTTCCTCGCCGTGGGCGCCGTCGTTCCCGCAGCACGCATCGGCGTCGGCGCCGTCGCGACCCAGTCCTTCGCCCGCTACGCGTACCGCGACGAGCTGCTCGGCCGACTGGCGGCGGGGGAGAAGGCACCGGAGGCGCTGGCTGCCGCCACCGCGCTCGACGAGGGCCGCGAGACGCGCCAGGTCGGCGTCGTCGGCGCGGACAGTGCAGACACCTTCACCGGCTCAGAGTGCAACGACTGGGCCGGTGGGGTCGCGCGGGACGACGGCGACGCGGCATACGCCATCCAGGGCAACATCCTGACCGGGCCCGAGGTCGTCGAGGCGATGGAGCGGGCCTGGCACGACTCCGCGGGGCAGCCCCTGGCGAGGCGGCTCCTGGCCGCGCTCGTCGCAGGTGACGACGCAGGCGGCGACTCGCGTGGGCGTCAAGGAGCAGCCATGTATGCCGTCGAGCCGGGCTCCGGCTACGACGGCTGCGGGGTGCTCGCCGACCTGCGCGTCGACGACCACGCCGACCCCGTGACCGAGCTGGGCCGGCTGCTCTCGGACTGGGAGATGTACTTCGGCAAGCCCGAGGACGTCCAGCCGCTCGAGGGCGACCTCGCCGACGAGGTGCGCGAGCGGCTTGCCCGCGCCGGCTTCACCGACGACGACGTGGCGACGGCCCTGGCCGACTGGGCCGGCAACGCGAACTACGAGGCCCGCCTCAGCCCCGACGGCATCGACCGCCGTGTCCTCGAGGCCCTGCGCGCCGCCACCCCCTAGAAGCGCCGAACCCCCGACTCGTAGCCACCGAACGCCGCGTTCGAGCCCGAACTCACTGGTAGCACAGCGAATTCGGCACCGAACGCCGCGTTCGGTGCGAGAGGGGGAGTGTCGGGACGGCTCAGAACGTGCGGGCGACGCGGAGCCCACGCGTGTGGCCGCCGGGGCAGGCGGGTATGGCCACAACGCCAGTCGGCGCGGCGGCATACTCCCCCAGGGCTTCGGCTGCGGCGGAACCCTGTACGGAGTGGTTGGTCACCGGCGCACCGCATGCGGAACACTGGTACTCCGCCGGACGTTGTGTCGGTGGATCATCTCACCGGACGAGCAGGAGGACCGGGGCCACACCGGCCCCGCACGTACATGGACGCTAAGCGGATTCTGCGCACACCACTGTTGTGGATCTTGGTCCTCATCAGCGCGCTCGTCTTCGGCATGATGTTCTCCGAGTCCGGCCCGCCCCGGATCGACACGTCGGCTGCCATGCAGCAGATCGCCGCCGGCAACGTCGAGTCGGCCAAGCTGGTCAACAACGAGCGCATGGAGCTGACCCTCAAGACGCCGTACACCTCGCCCGACGGCACGGTGAAGGACGCGAAGTCCGTCTACGCCTACTACGTCGAGGCCCGCGGCGGTGACGTCGTGAACGCCCTCAACGCCAAGCCGCCGACGAAGGGCGTGGACGACCAGATCGACGAGCCCAGCTGGTTCGGCTCGCTGCTCGTGTCCATCCTGCCGATCATCATCATCCTCGGCCTCTTCTGGTTCCTGATGGGCCAGATGCAGGGCGGCGGCAACCGCGTCATGCAGTTCGGCAAGTCGCGGGCCAAGCTCGCGACCAAGGACACCCCCAAGGTGACCTTCGCCGACGTCGCCGGCTGCGACGAGGCCATCGAGGAGCTCCAGGAGATCAAGGAGTTCCTCCAGGAGCCCGCGAAGTTCCTCGCCGTCGGCGCGAAGATCCCCAAGGGCGTGCTGCTGTACGGCCAGCCCGGCACCGGCAAGACGCTGCTCGCGCGCGCCGTCGCCGGTGAGGCCGGCGTCCCGTTCTACTCGATCTCCGGCTCCGACTTCGTCGAGATGTTCGTCGGCGTCGGTGCGAGCCGCGTGCGCGACCTCTTCGAGCAGGCCAAGGCCAACGCGCCCGCCATCGTCTTCGTCGACGAGATCGACGCCGTGGGACGCCACCGCGGCGCCGGCATGGGCGGCGGCCACGACGAGCGCGAGCAGACCCTCAACCAGCTGCTCGTCGAGATGGACGGCTTCGACGTCAAGACCAACGTCATCCTCATCGCCGCCACCAACCGTCCCGACATCCTCGACCCCGCCCTGCTGCGTCCCGGCCGCTTCGACCGCCAGATCGCCGTCGACGCGCCCGACATGATCGGCCGCCACCGGATCCTCGAGGTCCACGCCCAGGGCAAGCCCGTCACGGCCGACGTCGACCTGCTCGCCGTCGCCCGGCGCACGCCGGGCTTCACCGGCGCCGACCTCGCCAACGTCCTCAACGAGGCCGCGCTGCTGACCGCCCGCAGCGACAAGAAGGTCATCGACAACGAGGCCCTCGACGAGGCCATCGACCGCGTCATCGCCGGCCCGCAGAAGCGCACCCGCATCATGTCGGCCAAGGAACGCAAGATCACTGCCTACCACGAGGGCGGGCACGCCCTGGTCGCCGCGGCGCTCAACCACACCGACCCGGTCACGAAGATCACGATCCTCCCGCGCGGTCGTGCGCTCGGCTACACGATGGTGATGCCGATCGACGACAAGTACTCCACGACGCGCAACGAGATCCTCGACCAGCTCGCGTACGCCCTCGGCGGCCGCGTCGCCGAGGAGATCGTCTTCCACGAGCCCACCACAGGTGCGAGCAACGACATCGAGAAGGCCACCGGGATGGCCCGCAAGATGGTCACCGAGTTCGGCATGTCCTCGCGCGTCGGCGCCATCAAGCTCGGCCAGAGCACCGGCGAGGTCTTCCTCGGCCGCGACATGGGTCACCAGCGCGACTACTCCGAGGAGGTCGCCCGCATCGTCGACGAGGAGGTCCGTGCCCTCATCGACGCCGCGCACGACGAGGCGTATGCCGCCCTCAACGCCAACCGCGACCTGCTCGACCACCTCGTGCTGGAGCTGCTCGAGAAGGAGACGCTCAACGTCCACGAGCTCGCGGCGCTGTTCAAGCCCATCGTCAAGCAGCCGCCGAGGCCGCTCTGGCTCTCGTCGCAGACGCGCCAGCTCAGCGACCGGCCGCCGGTGCTGACGCCCGCCGAGATCGCCGCCCGCAACGGCTCCGGCGGCCAGAACGGCCACCTGCCGGCGCCGGTCCCGCCCGACAAGGAGCTCGAGGAGAAGATCGACGAGGCCGCCTCGGTCGGCGACCACCCGCTCGCGGAGGAGCACCCCGCCGAGCAGGTCATCGAGGTCCCGAACGACCGTCCCGTCAACCCCGACGAGAAGGGCTGACGCGTGCCGATAGACCAGGCGCGCGCCGAGGCGGCCGTCCGTGAGCTGCTCCTGGCCATCGGTGAGGACCCCGAACGTGAGGGCCTGCTCGACACCCCGGGCCGGGTGGCCCGGTCGTTCTCCGAGATCTACGCGGGGCTCGACATGACCGCGTCCGACGTGCTCGACACGACGTTCGAGATCGACCACCAGGAGCTCGTCATCGTGCGGGACATCGAGCTCTACAGCACGTGCGAGCACCACCTCGTGCCCTTCCACGGGGTGGCGCACGTGGGCTACATCCCGAGCAAGGACGGCCGCGTCACCGGGCTGTCCAAGCTCGCCAGGCTCGTCGAGGTGTATGCGCGTCGCCCGCAGGTGCAGGAGCGCCTGACGACCCAGATCGCCGACGCCCTGGTCGAGCACCTCGACGTGCAGGGCGTCATCGTCGTCGTCCAGGCGGAGCACCTGTGCATGTCGATGCGCGGCATCCGCAAGCCGGGAGCGAGCACGATCACCTCGGCGGTCCGCGGCCAGCTGCGCGACGCGGCCACTCGAGCAGAGGCCATGGCACTCATGCTCGAGGGCAACAAGTGACCGAGCGCGCGACCTCCACAGCACCCGACGCGACGACACTGCTCGGCGTGCGCGACCGCACGCTGGTCATGGGCGTCGTCAACGTGACCCCGGACTCCTTCTCCGACGGCGGGGAGTGGTTCGAGCAGGACGCCGCCGTCGCGCACGGGCGGGACGTGCTCGCCGACGGCGCCGACATCATCGACGTCGGGGGAGAGTCGACCCGTCCCGGAGCCGAGCGACCCTCCGTCGAGGAGGAGCTGCGGCGGGTCGTCCCCGTCGTCGCCGCGCTCGCTGCCGACGGCGCCGTCGTGTCCATCGACACGATGCGAGCCGCCGTCGCCCGGGCGGCGGTCGAGGCCGGCGCCTCCATCGTCAACGACGTCTCCGGCGGTCTCGCCGACCCCGAGATGGTGCCCTGGGTCGCAGCGAACCGGCTGCCCTTCGTCGCGATGCACTGGCGCGGGCACAGCACGCAGATGCAGTCGCGTGCGGTCTACGACGACGTCGTCGAGGACGTCCTGCGCGAGCTCGGCCAGCGGCGCGACGAGCTGCTCGAGGCGGGCGTCGACGAGAACGGCCTCGTGCTCGACCCCGGCCTGGGCTTCGCCAAGAACGCCGAGCACAACTGGGCCCTGATGGCCGCCCTCCCGGTGCTGCACGAGCTCGGGCACCCGATCCTGCTCGGGGCCTCCCGCAAGACCTTCCTCGGACGGCTGGGCCGCGCCGAGGGGGCTGTCCCGCGACCCGCCGCCGAGCGCGACGTCGAGACGACGGCGACCTCCGTCATGGCGGCCATGGCCGGGCTCTGGTGCGTGCGCGTCCATGACGTCGCCTCCACCGCGCGGGCGCTCACGGTGGTGCAGGCCGCCCTCGAGCACGCCCCCGCCGAGCCGGACGACACGGAAGACACGGAAGACACGGACGACACGGACGCCATCGGGGACCAGCGCTGATGGCCGACCGCATCGTGCTGCAGGGCGTCACGGCCCGCGGCAACCACGGCGTGCTCGACGTCGAGAAGCGCGACGGCCAGACCTTCGTCGTCGACGTGACGATGAGGTGCGACCTCGAGCCCGCCGGGCGCACCGACGCGCTCGGGGCCACCGTCAACTACGCGGAGGTGGCGAGCGACGTCGTCGCCCGGATCACCGGTCCGTCCTTCGACCTCATAGAACGTCTCGCCGAGGTCATCGCCGACGACGTGCTCCGGCACGACCTTGTCGAAGAGGTCGAGGTCGTCGTGCACAAGCCGGAAGCCCCTGTGGGCCATCCCTTCACCGACGTCCAGGTGCGCGTCGAGCGCAGGAACGCCGCCCACGCGGTCATCGCCCTCGGAAGCAACCTCGGCGACCGCGGAGAGACCCTCGTCGATGCGGTCGCCGCCCTGACTGCGCTCCCCGGGCTGACGCTGACGGCGGTGTCCGACATCGTCGCGACCGACCCCGTCGGTGGCCCGGAGCAGCCGGAGTACCTCAACGCCGTCGTCACGGCCCGGTCCCTGCTGCATCCGCACGACCTGCTCGTCGAGCTCCATCGCATCGAGGCAAATCATGGGCGTACTCGTGAGATCCGCTGGGGCGCGAGAACCCTTGACCTCGACCTCATCCAGTACGGCATTCCCGGCGGCCACCGCGAGGTCGTCCGCGCGGACCCGGAGCTGACGCTGCCGCACCCCCGAGCGCGCGAGCGTGCCTTCGTGCTCGTCCCATGGCTCGACGCCGACCCGCGGGCCACGCTGCGCGTCGCCGAGGGACGCGACGGCATACGCCCGGTGGTCGACCTGCTGTCCGACCTCGACCGATCGGGCGTGCGTCCCGGTCCCCGATGGGAGCAGCCGTGAGACCTCACAACGGCGTCCGCGTCACGGCGCTCGTGCTCGCGGCCGTGGCGATGATGGTGCTCGCCTGGCTCGTCCTGCGCTGGTTCCTGTCTGGGGGCAACCTGCTACCCGACCCCGGCTGGCTGGGTGCGGTCGCGATGGTCTTCCTCGCGGGCGGCCTGCTCGCCGCCGGCCTGCAGGTGCGCCGGGTGCGCGACGGCGCGCCGAGCGCGGCGGTCACGCCGCTGCGGGCGGCCCGCACGCTCGTGCTCGGCCAGGCCGGTGCCCTCACCGGCGCGGCCCTCGTCGGCTGGTACGTCGCGAACATCCTCGTCCTGCTCCCCGACGCCGACGTCGACTCGCAGCGCGCCCGCATCTGGCCCTTCGCCGTCCACACCGTCGTGGCTCTGCTGCTCGCGTCGGCGGGCATGGTCGTCCAGAGCTGGTGCCGAGTCCGCCCGCGCGACGACGAGGAGGACGAGTCCGAGCCGCCGAGCTGACCCGCAGCACGGCCGGCGGCGTGAACCCCGCCCTGAACTGCGGCGTGGTCCTGCGTCCGGTGGGGTGATCACGCCACCGGACGGCATACGACCTGCCGTTCGCCGGCGAGCGCGGATCAGGTCGTGCCGGCGATGGTTGCCGTCGACGTCGGCGACGGCGCCGTGCTGACCGACGGCGGCTTGGGCGGGCCGTCCGGGGTGGTGGTGCGGGTCGGCCACGGCGGGGGGATCGTGTCGACGGTGTCCTCGTCGGAGCAGGCCGCCGCCAGCGTGACGGTCGCGGTGATGACGGTGACGGCGACCGCGCGCAGGAGCGTGGCGCGCGAGGGCCGGCCGGACGGCATACGACCGTTCACTTGTCGATGTCCCCGACGACGAAGAACATCGAGCCGAGGATCGCGACCATGTCGGAGATCAGCTGCCCGGGCAGCATCTCGGCCAGCACGCTGACGTTGTTGAAGGAGGCCGACCGCAGCTTGAGGCGCCAGGGGGTCTTCTCGCCGCGGGAGACGAGGTAGTAGCCGTTGAAGCCGAGGGGGTTCTCGGTGGCGCAGTAGATCTCGCCCTCGGGGACCTTGAGCACCTTGGGCAGCTTGACGTTGATCGGGCCCTGCGGCAGCTGGACGAGCCGGTCGAGGCAGGCCTGCGCCAGGTCGAGCGAGACGTGCACCTGCTCGAGCAGCACCTCGAGGCGGGCGAGGCAGTCACCGGCCGTGCGGGTGACGACCCGGCCGGGGCCCTTCGGTCCGAACAGCTCGCCGTAGGCGAGGTAGGGAGCGTCCCGCCGCAGGTCGACGTTCAGCCCGCTGGCTCGCGCGATGGGGCCGGAGACGCCGTACGCCTGGACGGTCTCGCGGGAGAGCACCCCGACACTGCGCGTGCGCGCCTCGAGGATCTCGTTGCCGACGATGAGCCGCTCGAGGTCGGGCAGGCGCTTGCGGACGTTGGCGATCGCCTTGTCCACGCGCCCCATCCAGCCGGCGGGGAGGTCCTCCTTGAGGCCTCCGACGCGGTTGAACATGTAGTGGATGCGCCCGCCGGACACCTCCTCCATGACGGCCTGCAACTCCTCGCGCTCGCGGAAGGCGTGGAAGACGGGCGTGATGGCGCCGAGCTCGAGGGGGTAGGAGCCGAGGAACATCAGGTGGTTGAGCACCCGGTTGAGCTCGGCCAGGGCGGTGCGCGCCCAGACGGCCCGCTCAGGCACCTCCATGCCGAGCATCTGCTCGACGCCGAGCACGACGCCGAGCTCGTTGGAGAAGGCGCTCAGCCAGTCGTGGCGGTTGGCCAGGACGATGATCTGGCGGTAGTCGCGCACCTCGAAGAGCTTCTCGGCGCCGCGGTGCATGTAGCCGATGATCGGCTCGGCGCTGACGATCCGCTCGCCGTCGACGACGATCCGCAGCCGCAGGACGCCGTGCGTGGCCGGGTGCTGCGGGCCGATGTTGAGCACCATGTCGGCCGTCGCCAGCCCGCCCGCGCCGATGCCGACGGTCAGCGCCTGACGCTGGCGCGGCGACGAGGCGGTGGTCTCCGTCATGAGCCCGAGCCTACGGCCCACACCGCTGTGGTATGCCGTGTGGCCCTCGCCGGGTCGCCCCCGGTCGGGCAGAGTGTGGGGGTGACCGTCTCGTTCGACCTGCGCGACCCGGCCCTCGTCGCCGACCCGTACCCGGCGCTCGCGGCCGCGCGGGAGCAGGGTCCGGTGCTCTGGCACGACGGTCTGGGACTCTGGGTGACGACGACGCACGCGGCGGCGGGCGGTGTGCTGCGTGACCGCCGGCTGGGCCGCATCCTGCGTCCGCGGTCGCGCGGCGACGACCGGTGGACGACGTTCGACTGGTTGCACGCCGACTCGATCCTCGACTCCGAGCCGCCGAAGCACACGAGGCTGCGCCGGCTCGTGGCCGGCGCCTTCGGCCGCGGCCACGTGGCCCGTCTGCGACCCCGGGTCGAGGAAATCGCAGCTGGCCTGCTCGAGGAGCTCGAGCGGGGGCTCGACCGCGACGGGCGCGTCGACATCGTCGCCGCCTATGCCGAGCCGCTGCCCGTCCTCGTCATCTGCGAGCTGCTCGGCGCCCCGACCTCCGACTGGAAGCGGCTGCGCGACTGGTCGCAGGCCATCGTCCGGATGTACGAGGTGGACCCGGACGCGAGGGCCCAAGAGGACGCACAACGTGCGTGCGACGAGTTCGCCTCCTACGTCGAGGCGCTCGCGAGCGAACGGGCCACCGACCCCGGTGACGACCTGCTCACCTCCCTCGTCCAGGAGCGGGATGGCGGTGACCGCCTGTCGCCCCGCGAGCTGGTCGCGACCGTCGTGCTGCTGCTCAACGCCGGCCACGAGGCCAGCGTCAACGGCTTCGGCAACGGCCTCGCCTCCCTGCTCGCTGACCGCTCGCAGCTCGACGTCGTGCTCGCGGGCCTCGACGACCCGGAGGTCGTCGAGCGCCTCGTCGAGGAGATGCTGCGCCACGACTCCCCGCTCCACCTCTTCGAGCGCACTGCCACCAGCGACGTCGAGCTCCAGGGCGTCAAGGTGCGGGCCGGCCAGAAGGTGGCGGCCCTGCTCGGGGCCGCCAACCGGGATCCCGCGGTCTTCACCGACCCCGACCGCTTCGTCGCTGACCGCGACCCGAACCCGCACCTCGCCTTCGGCGCCGGCATCCACTTCTGCCTCGGGGCGCCCCTCGCCCGAATGGAGCTGCAGATCTCGACCCGCGCCCTGCTGGAGCGGCTCGCGTCGCTAGAAGTGGTCGAGGCGGTGCGGCGCCCCACGTTCGTGCTCCGGGGCTACGAGCGCCTCGTCGTCAGCGCACGGACCGAGGAAGCTGGACAGGAGCAACCGATCGAGGAGAAACGTCGTGACTGAGCTGACGCCCTACATCTGCGTGGCTGACTCGTGGGCCGCGATCGAGTGGTACCGCGAGCACCTCGGGGCCGAGGTGACCGTCGAACCGATCGTCATGGACGACGGGCACGTGGGCCACTGCGAGCTGGCCGTCGACGGCGCCCGTTGGATGATGTCGGACGCTTTCGAGACGGCGGGCGTCGCACCACCCGACCCCGGGCGCGGGAATGCCGTGACGCTGCACCTCGCCGTGACCGATGTGGACGGACGCTGCCGCCGGGCGCAGGAGGGTGGGGCGACGATAGACCGGCCGCCCGCGGACAACCCGCCCATCGGCCGGCTCGCGGTCTTCCATGACCCCTTCGGCCATCGCTGGTTCCTCAACCAGCCTCTGCCACAACCGGACTGACGGGGCGAGTTCAGGCGCGGTCGGCCTCGCGGCTGCGGATCACCAGGTAGCCCGCGACGCCGAACAGCACGACCGTGCCGACGATGGTCAGCAGGATGGGCACGAGCGGGGCGCCCTGCCCGTCGGCGGTACCGGGGGCCGGTCTGACGTGCACCGTCGCGCCCGCCGTCGCCGTCGAGCCGTCGAGCCCGATGCTCGCGTGGAAGGAGAACGTGCCGCTCACCGGGTGCCCGTCGTCCGAGGTGACCCGGTAGGTGACGGTGTAGTCACCCGCCGGCGCGCTGGGCGAGATGGGCTGGGTCACGTCGCGCCCCTTCAGGGTCGGGGCTCCGGACGACACGTCGCCCGACGGCCCGCTGACGACGATCTGCGTGCCCAGCGCGACCGGCGCCTCCGCGAAGGTGAGGGTCACCGCCCCGGGCAGCCGCGTCACGGTCGTCCCGTCCGCCGGGTTGGTGCGCTCGAGCACGTCGTGGGCGAACGCCGTGGTGGGCACCGCGACGAGGAGGCCGAGGGCGATCAGCGCGAAGGCGAGACGACGCATACGACCTACGTTACGTCGTGCCCGCGGACGCGCTTCACCGCCCACCAGAAGCCCCCGTAGCGGTCGCGGTCCAGCAGCCGCGCCTCGGCGCTCGCCCCTTCGAGGGCGGCGAGGTAGGCGAGCGGGTCAGCGGTGGCCAGCGCGTGCGGCGGGGTCGCGCCCGTCAGCCCGAGCGCGCGCAGCGACTCCCGTTGGGTGCGCACCTCGTCGGCGTCGAGAGTGTCCATCGCGACGTGCGCCGTCACGTCGCACGTCCCGTCGGGCACGGGTGTGGTGAGCCGCCCGCGTGCGTATGCCGTGAGCGTCCCCGCGCGCGGACGTGTCGTTGCCGTGTGGCCGTAGTCCACGGCGACGAGCGTGCCGGAGCTGACGCGGGAGACCAGGTCGGCCCAGGCCTGGTCGCGGGCGAGGCCGACCTCGAGGCGGTCACCCGGCGTCGTGGTGGGCCAGTGGCGGTCGGCCCAGCGGCGGTCAGCGTCGGAGAGGGGGGCGCCGAGGGACTCCTCCCCGGTCGCGGGGTCGACGAGGACCTCGCGCGGCCTGCCGTCGGCGTCGACCTCCGCCACGGTGCAGGGCACGACGTCGAGCCACTCGTGCGCGATGACGAGGGCGTCACGCAGGTCTTTCAGCTCGGCGGGCAGGTGGGCGCCGCCCGGGGAGCGCACCCACTCGACGCGCCCGTCGAGCCCCTCCGGCCGGTCGACCACGTCGACAGCGACCACCCGAACCTCCGGCGCCTCCACCGACTCACCCCGTCGAGTGGGCACCTTCCCACACACGTCCCCGGGGGAAAGTGCCCACTCGAC
>NZ_JBYTCI010000048.1:0-15009 GCF_058790095.1 Terrabacter sp. FW104-15G4B
GCCCCCGACCGGGCCCCGGCTGCGACCCACGTGCGGTCCCGCACCATCACCCTCGCCATGCTGGCGGCCGTCGGCGGGTCGCTCGCGGTCGCGCTGGGCGCCCCCGTGGCGACGGCGGTCATCGGTCTGATCCTCTTCGGCGTCCTGCACAACCTGCTCGAGATCCGCTACGTCTTCGGGCGCTTCTCCGACGTCCTTCGCCGCCCCTTCCTCGACCTGCTGCTGGCACTGACCACGGGCATCGTCGTGTGCCACCTCCTGGCGAGCGTCGTCGGCAGGCCGGCCGCGATTGCGGAGATCGTGCTGTGCTACGCCGTCCTCGCCGCCGCTGTGCAGCAGGTGCTGGACGGAGGCCGCCGCGTCACGGGCTGGGTGGTCCTCGGCGTGGCGGCGGTCGTGTCGCTGACCTTTCCGGCCTACCACTTCGTCGTGCTCGCGCACCTGCACCAGGTCGTGCCGCTCTTCTTCCTCTGGGATTGGTCGCGTCGCATCGGGTCTCGGCGCGGACGCCGGGCGTTCCGCGCCGTGCAGGTGCTGTGGGTCGTCGTGATCCCCGCGGTCATCCTGCTCGGGCTGCCGGACGGCTGGCTCGCGGCCGACCCGGGCATCGTGCACAGCGTGGTGGGCGACGGGCGGACGGTCCTCGCGGCGAGCGCACCGCCGGACGCCGCCACGGCGGTGGTCGGCATGCGCCTGCTCGCCGTCTTCGCCTTCATGCAGACGATGCACTACGTCGTCTGGGTGGCCCTGCTCCCGCGCGTCGCGCCCGACGCGTCCGCCGCCTTCGAGGCGCGAGTGCCCTGGGCGTCGGCGCCCCGGCTGTGGGCCGCCGGCTTCGTCGCAGCCGCGGTCATGGCCGTGCTCTTCGGCCTGCACTTCGCGCAGGGCCAGACGGTGTATGCCGCCCTCTCCAGCTATCACGAGTACCTCGAGCTTCCCGTGCTGCTGGGGCTGCTCGTCGGCGTGCGCGCCCTCGCGTGACACACAGTGGACAAAGGGTCTTGCCTGCTGCTTCGCAGTCGTCGTACGGTCGAGTCATCGAACCCGAAGGGAGGTGATCCGAGAAGTGATTTCTTCCGGAGCGTGTGAGGTGGCCACGCGATAGCCGCGTCCCCCATCCACACCCATGGATGAAGCAGGGCAGCCCGATCCTTCGGGCTGCCCTGTTCCGCGTCCAGGCCCTTCGCCGCAGGTCAGCCCGGGCTCAGGGCTGGAGGCGCCCCATCGTCCACGAGTCTGGCTCGGCGAGGTCGCCGTCACCGGTGCGGTGGAAGACGATGCGGTCGTGCAGGCGGTTGCGGCGGCCGGCCCAGAACTCCACCTCGTCACAGACGATCCGCCACCCGCCCCAGAAGTCGGGCACCGGCACGTCGTGCTCGCCGCCCCGGTCGGGGAAGCGCTCGAGCACCTCTCGCCACCGGCGTTCCAGCTCGGCGCGGTCGCCGGCCGGTCGCGACTGGTCCGAGGCCCACGCCGAGAGCCGCGACCCGTAGGGACGGGAGTCGAAGTAGGCGGCCACCTCGTCCCGGCCGACCGGCTGCGCGGTGCCGCGGAAACGGATCGCACGGTAGATGGCCGGCCAGGTCAGGGCCGCCGCGATGCGCGGGTTGGCCTGCAGGTGCCGGCTCTTGGCCGACTCGAGGTTCGTGACGAAGCCCGGCCCCCGCTCGTCGAAGAACCGCATGAGCACGGTGCGTACGTCCGGGGCGCCGGTCGGGTCGACCGTGGCCACCGACAGGGCCGTCGGCTCCGGGACGTCGTCGCGCTCGTCAGCGGCCGTGACCGCGGCATCGACCCAGGCGCGCGCCTGCAGGTAGGGGGAGGCCGCCACGTCGGACTCGACGAGCCCTTCGCCGGAGTAGTCGACGCGGCGCACCGTCGCGATGCCGTCCGAGGGTGGGGTGTCCATGGGCCCAGACTAGGCTTGAGCCGACAAGGCCCGCGCGGACGTCAGGCCACGGCGCGCGCGGATCTGCGACAGCCCCGGCGACCGGGGCGCTCTGAGGAGTCACACCATGGCAGGCAAGCGCAAGCTCGTCACCCAGACCGTCAAGCTCGGCATCAAGTACGGCCCGCAGATCTGGGTCGCCACCCAAGCGCTGCGCGAGCCGGCCAAGGAGGCGGCCAACAAGGCGATCTCGAGCGAGCGAGCTCGTCGCCAGGCCATGGCTCACGCCAAGTCGCTCGCCGACGGCAGCATCCTCAAGGTCTACAAGGGCGACACTGCGCACTGGGTCGTCTTCAGCGGCGACGAGGCGGTCGGGGCACATCCCGAGACCGACATGCTGCTCCCGACCCTCGTCGAGAGGGCCGACCTGACGAAGCGGATCCGGCCCGACGACAAGGTCAGTGCCACCGCCCGCGCCAAGGACGCCGCCGCCGTGGCGCTGCGCCGGGCGAAGCCCAACCAGATCAACTGACGCCTCGCCCCTGTGTCACTGTCTCGCTGGGCGGAGCAGAGACACGGCGCCCGCCAGGAGTTCCGACCTGCGACGGCACCGGGCCGCTCAGTCTGCGACGGTGATGCCCAGCTCGAGCGCCAGCGCGTCGGCCAGGTCGATGACCTGGGGGCGGCTCATCGTCGCGCCCCTGAGGCCGGCCAGGCCGACCGGCGAACGCAGCATGGCGCCGGAGAGGTCGAGCCCGGCATACCTCCCGCGGCCGAAGGTGGGCGTGACGAGGGTGCACCCCTCGAAGGTGAGTCCGTCGACGGTCGCCTCCTGCAGGTCGAGCTCGACGACGACGCAGTCGATGAACGCGACGTCCTTCAGGCGGGCGCCGCGCAGGTTGAGGAAGTCCACCTTCCCTCCGCGCACCGTCACGTCGCGCCACGTGGACCCCCAGGCCGACACCGCCGCCAGCCGGCAGCCCTCGATCACCGTCTCGACGAGACTCGCCTCGGCCAGGGTCAGGCCCACGCCGCCGACCCGCTGCCACTCGCACTCCGACCACCGCGACCCCTCGAGGTGCGCCTCGTCGAGGGTGCCCCCGATGACCGAGCACTCGAGGAAGCCGTGCCCCTCGGCGTGTGCCCCGGTGAAGTCCGTGCCCTCGAAACGCACCCCGTCATGATGGGAGTCCCGAGTGCTGAACACGGGGTCACGAAAGACGGTCTGGTCAGCGGCTGACGGCATACGGTGAGTCTGTCAGCCAGGACCGACGGCCACGCTCCCCGTCGATGGCTGCGGCCTCCACACCGCGGTGGTACCGCCTGCACAGCAAGGACCGAGATGGCAGAGAGCACGCCCGACCCCGACTTCAAACCCGGACTCGAAGGCGTCATCGCCTTCGAGTCGACCATCGCCGAGCCGGACAAGGACGGTGGGGCGCTGCGCTACCGCGGCGTCGACATCAGCGACCTCGTCGGCCACGTCGACTTCGCCCACGTCTGGGGCCTGCTCGTGGACAACGAGTTCGACCCCGGGCTCCCCCCCGCCGAGCCCTATCCCCTGCCCGTGCACACCGGGGACGTACGCGTCGACGTGCAGTCCGCGCTCGCCATGCTCGCGCCGGTGTGGGGATTCAAGCCCACGCTCGACATCGATGCCGACGAGGTCCGTGACAACCTGGCCCGGGCGGCCGTCATGGCGCTGTCGTTCGTCGGCCAGTCGGCCCGCGGGCTCGACAAGCCGATGGTGCCCCAGCAGGAGGTCGACAAGGCCCGCACCATCACCGAACGCTTCATGATCCGCTGGCGCGGCGAGCCCGACCCGAAGCACGTCGAGGCCGTCGACGCGTACTGGGTCTCCGCCGCCGAGCACGGCATGAACGCCTCGACCTTCACCGCGCGGGTGATCACCTCGACCGGCGCCGACGTCGCCGCGGCGCTCTCGGGCGCCGTCGGCGCGATGTCCGGGCCGCTGCACGGCGGCGCGCCCTCGCGCGTTCTGCACATGCTCGACGGCGTCGAGCAGGAGGGCGACGCGACGGCATACGTGAAGGGCGTGCTCGACCGGGGCGAGCGCCTGATGGGCTTCGGGCACCGCGTCTACC
Organism: Terrabacter sp. FW104-15G4B; assembly: GCF_058790095.1. Lineage (NCBI taxonomy): Bacteria > Bacillati > Actinomycetota > Actinomycetes > Micrococcales > Intrasporangiaceae > Terrabacter > Terrabacter sp. FW104-15G4B. Next base: position 3,994 of record NZ_JBYTCI010000048.1, read on the forward strand.
GTGCCGAGGACCCGCGCGCCCGCGTCCTGCGTTCGGCCTGCGAGCGCCTCGGCGCCCCGCGCTACGAGGCGGCCGCCGCCCTCGAGAAGGCGGCGCTCGACGAGCTGCACGCCCGCCGGCCCGACCGCGTCCTGGCGACCAACGTGGAGTTCTGGGCCGCCGTCATCCTGGACTTCGCCGAGGTCCCGGCAACGATGTTCACGCCGATGTTCACGTGTGCGCGCACCGCCGGCTGGTCGGCCCACATCCTCGAGCAGAAGCAGACCGGGCGGCTGATCCGCCCCTCGTCCCGCTACATCGGCGAGGGGCCACGCAAGCCCGAGGACGTCGCCGGCTGGACGCCCGGCATCTCCCACTAGGCCCAAGGCTCGTGCCCCGCGGGAGGATGTGGGCGTCCACACACCGGGCAACGATGTCCACGGAATGGGCAGGTGGGGTTCAATGGCCGCGGTGACAACGGCGTCATCCGCCATCAACACGTCCGCCACCTGCTCGTAACGTGGCCGCACTTCCCAAGGTGAATCCGTGACCGAAGCACCCGCCGTGACCCAGCCCATCACCATCCCGGCCGAGCTCCTGCCCGCCGACGGACGGTTCGGCTCCGGACCCTCCAAGGTCCGCCCCGAGCAGCTCGACTACCTCAACTCGCTCGGACGCACCGTGCTCGGCACCTCGCACCGCCAGGCGCCGGTCAAGAACCTCGTGGGCGAGGTCCGCACCGGACTGCGCGACCTCTTCTCCCTTCCCGAGGGCTACGAGATCATCCTCGGCAACGGCGGCTCGACGGCGTTCTGGGACATCGCCGCCTTTGGCCTGGTGCGCGAGCGCTCGCAGCACCTGGCCTTCGGTGAGTTCTCGAGCAAGTTCGGCAACGTGACGAAGGCCGCTCCCTTCCTCGGCGACCCGACCATCGTCAAGGCCGACCCGGGCACGCTCGCGACGCCCAACGCCGAGGCAGGCGTCGACGTCTACGCGTGGCCGCACAACGAGACGTCGACCGGCGTCATGGCCCCCGTCCAGCGCGTCGAGGGCGCCGACGACGACGCGCTCGTGCTCATCGACGCCACGTCCGGGGCCGGTGGCCTCCCCGTCGACATCACCCAGGCCGACGTCTACTACTTCGCGCCGCAGAAGTGCTTCGCCTCCGACGGTGGCCTCTGGCTCGCTGCCTTCTCCCCCGCCGCGCTCGCCCGCGTCGAGGAGATCGCCGCGACCGGCCGCTGGGTGCCCGACTTCTTCAGCCTGCCGACCGCGATCGACAACTCGCTGAAGAACCAGACCTACAACACCCCGTCGGTCAGCACCCTGGCCCTGCTCAACAGCCAGCTCCAGTGGATCCTCGGCAACGGCGGCCTCGACTGGGCGACCTCGCGCACGAAGGACTCCTCGAGCCGGCTCTACACCTGGGCCGAGCAGACGAGCTGGACGACGCCCTACGTCGCCGACCCGGCCGCCCGCTCGCAGGTCGTCGGCACGATCGACCTCGACGACTCGATCGACGCCGCCGCGGTCGCCAAGACGCTGCGCGCCCACGGCATCGTCGATGTCGAGCCCTACCGCAAGCTCGGCCGCAACCAGGTGCGCGTCGCGATGTTCCCGGCCGTCGACCCCGAGGACGTCACGAAGCTGACCCGGGCGATCGACCACGTGGTGTCCGCGCTGGGCTGAGTCACGCACGACCCGAGAGGGCCAGCTCCCGTATGCCGGGTGCTGGCCCTCTCGCACGTCACCGCACAGCGGCCGTGACCTTTGCCGACGGCGCTCGTTGTGCCGGTCAGACCGCCAACGGGGGCGGATGTCGCATCAAGGAGTCGTCATGGTCCGCATCGTCCGCGCAGGCACCACCGCGCGCCGGGTCGCTGCCGCCGTCCCGGTCATCGCGCTGGCCACGGCCGGCATCGCGTTCGCCGCCACCCGCGGCTCCGATCCGGTCAGCCCGACGTCGGCCATCACCGTGCCCGACCAGGCCATCGCCGAGGGCAGCCCGCTCTACCCCCAGGCTGGTCCTGCGCCGGCGCCGATGCAGCTGCCCCCGATCTACCAGACCTTCACCAAGGACTACGCCCGCGTCGGCGTGCCCACCGAGGCTCGGGGCGCTGTCACCGCCATCGAGTCGCTCGCGCCCGTGCGGCTCGACGCGAACGGCATACCAGCGATGGCGGTCGCGGCCTACCAGCGAGCAGCAGGCGTCCTCGGCAGCATCAAGCCGGGGTGCGGCATCGACTGGGCGCTGCTCGGCGCCATCGGCCGGGTCGAGAGCAACCACGCCCGCTTCGGCGGCAACGTCCTGGACGCCAGCGGCATCGCGCGCCCGGGCATCATCGGCATCCCGCTCGACGGCTCGCGCGGCACGGCCAGGATCACCGACACCGACGGCGGCGCGCTCGACCACGATGCCGTCTTCGACCGCGCCGTCGGCCCCATGCAGTTCATCCCCACGTCGTGGTCGGTGGCCGGCCGCGACGGTGACGGCGACGGCCTCGCCAACCCGCAGAGCCTGACCGACGCAGTGACCGGCGCCGGCGTCCTGCTCTGCTCCGGCGGCACGGACCTGCGCCAGCCGGGCGCCGCCTACGGCGCGGTGCTGCGCTACAACCACTCCGACTCCTACGTCCGCACCGTCCTGTCGATCGCCGACGCGTACCGCCGCGGCGTGACGGTGGTGCCGATGAGCGCGCTCCCCGCCGCCCGCCCGGCCGCCGGCAACGGCACGGCCACGCCCGCGGGCTCCGGCTTCGCGTATGCCGGCTCGCCGGCTCCCCGACCGACGGCTTCGCCGAGCGCTGGCCCCACACCGAGCGCCTCGGCGAAGCCGTCACCCCGGCCGTCCTCCGCCCCCCGTCCTTCCAGCTCGCCCAAGCCCTCGTCGACCGCGAAGCCCGCGCCGAAGCCCGCGCCGAAGCCGCCGCGGCAGCCCTCCGGGATCCCCGTTCCGCTTCCCACGGTGCCGGGCGTGCCGCTGCCGTCGGTCACGGTGCCGCTCCCGTCGGTGACCAAGCTGCCGTCCCCGACCTTGCCGGCCGAGATCGTGCGGCTCCTCGCCCTGCCGCACCTGCCGCTGCTGTCGGGTGACCCCAAGGAGCTCGTCCGCGTCCTCGACCCGCTCAAGGGCAAGGTCGTGTGCGTCCTCGACGACAAGGTCGTCACGTGTCCCACCGGCGGCCTGCTCGGCTGACCCAGTCCGTCTCCGAGGGACGCGCTCCTGGTGGGACGCAGCACGGATGCGGAAGCGGCCGCTCCGAAGGGGACGGCCGCTTCCGTGCTGTCAGTGGCTCAGCGGCTCGCAGTGGTTCAGCGGTTGAGGACCGCGGCGATGACGGCGATGGCGAGGAAGAGCACGAGCGCCGCGACGGTGATGCGGTGGCGGAACTTGAAGCTCACTTCGTCACCTCGGGGGCGGTCGCCACCTCCGGCGCGAGCTGGATGCGCAGCCGGGGCCGGCGCTGGGTCTGGATGGTCACAGCAACATTCTGCCGACGCGAGATCCACAGGGCCACCGCGACCAGGCTGGCGCCCACGGCGATGGTGCCGATGGCGATGGTCCACCGGGGGCCCCAGACGTCACCGATCCAGCCGATCACCGGCGCGCCGACCGGTGTGCCGCCCATGAAGATCGCCATGTAGAGGGCCATCACACGACCGCGCATGACGGGATCGACGCTCACCTGCACCATGGCGTTGGCCGTCGTCAGGGCGGTCAGCGCCGCCAGGCCCGTGGGCACGAGGAAGACGGCGAACATCACGTAGTTCGGCGCGGTCGACAGCAGGGCGGTCGACACGGTGAAGCCGGCGAGCGCGACGAGCAGCACCCGCATGCGCGGCCGTGCACGGCGAGCCGAGAGCAGCGCGGCGGTGAGGGATCCGACCGCCATGATCGAGCCGAGCAGGCCGTACTCGCCTGGCCCCTTGTCGAAGACCTTGGTGGCCATCAGCGCCATCGTGAGCTGGAAGTTCATGCCGAACGTGCCGAGGACGAAGACGAGCGTCATGATCAGCACGAGGTCCGGTCGGCCCCTGACATAGCGAAGGCCCTCACGGATCTGGCCCTTGCCGCGGGCGCGTGGCGAGGGCGTGAGCAGGCTGGCGTTCATCCGTAGCAGCGCGACGAGGACGAAGACGAACGTCGCCGCGTTGACGTAGAGCGCGGGGGCGATGCCGAACCAGGCGATGACGAGGCCGGCGACGGCCGGACCGACGAGCCGGCCGAGGTTGAACGACGCGCTGTTGAGCGCGACCGCGTTGGGCAGGTGCTCCGTGTCGACCATCTCGGAGACGAACGTCTGACGGGCCGGGTTGTCGACCGCCGTCGCGACGCCCTGGATGAAGGCGAGGGCGTAGACGTGCCACAGAGCGACGACGCCGGCGCCGGTGAGCACCGCGAGCAGCAGGGCCGTCACGAGCAGGGCCGTCTGCGTCAGGAAGAGGATGCGCCGCTTCGGGAAGCGGTCGACGAGCATGCCTGCGAAGGGCGCGAGGATCAGGAACGGCAGGAACTGCAGGCCCGTGACGATGCCGAGTGCCGTCGACGAGTGGTCCGTCAGCACCGTGAGCACGAGCCAGTCCTGGGCGACGCGCCCCATCCAGGTGCCGACGTTGGAGACGATCGCGCCAGAGGCGTAGATGCGGTAGTTCGGGATCGAGAGCGAGTGGAACGTGGGGCTCATTCGCTGGCCACCTTGGCCAGCACGGCGGCTGCACGCTGCAGCAGCTGACGCTCGTCGTCGGTGAGCTGCTCGAAGCGCGAGAGCATCCACTCGTCGCGGTGCCGGCGGATCCGCTTGAGGGCCTTCTGCCCTTCGGGCGTCAGTGACAGGATCACCTGGCGGCCGTCGGACGGGTCGTCGGCGCGCGCGACGTAGCCGCGCTCGACGAGGGCGGTGGTCGACCGCTTCATGCTGGGCGCGGAGACGCGCTCGATGTCGGCGAGCTCGCTGTTGGTTCGCGGCGTGCCCTCGAGTCGGGCGAGCACCGAGAACTGGTGCGGGGGCAGCTCACGGTCCGACTCGAAACGGACCCGCCGCGAGATGCGCATGCAGGCCAGTCGGATGTCGTTGGAGAGAGCCACGAGCTCAGCTCTCGAGAGCTGGGGAACCGGGGTCTTGGTACGCAAATGCAGGTCCTCGAAAAGTGCTGTCTTGGGTGATACTTACCTTAACTCATTACCTCGGCTAAGCATTCCCCGACCCTGCGCAGAACGGGCGCGCTGCGAGGACCCGTGGTACGCGTGAAGGCCCCCTCCTGTGCGGAGGGGGCCTTCACGGCATACGCTAGCGGGGTCGCTCAGGTGAACATCGACTGCAGCGGCGCCTTGACGAAGTAGATGACGAAGAAGGCGGCGACGATCCACAGCAGCGGGTGGATCTCGCGGGTCTTGCCCCGCGCCATCTTGACGAGCACCCAGGCGATGAAGCCGGCGCCGATGCCGACCGTGATGTTGTAGGTGAAGGGCATGAGCACGATGGTGAGGAACGCCGGAAGGGCGATGTCCATGTCCTCCCACTCGATGTTCTTCACCTGGGTCATCATCAGGAAGCCGACGATGACCAGCGCCGGCGCCGCGGCCTCCGACGGCACGACCGCGAAGAGCGGCGCGAGGAAGGTCGCCAGGAGGAAGAGAACGCCGGTCACGACCGAGGCGAGCCCGGTGCGGGCCCCCTCCTCGACCCCCGAGGCTGACTCGATGTAGGACGTGTTGCTGCTGATGCCGCCGGCACCACCCGCGATCGCCGCCACGGAGTCGACGACGAGGATGCGGTCGGTGTGCGGCGGGTTGCCGTCCTCGTCGAGCAGCTTGGCCTCGGTGCCGATCGCGACGACGGTGCCCATCGTGTCGAAGAAGTCGGCGAGCAGCAGCGAGAAGACGAACATGACCGCCGTCACGATCCCGATCTTCTCGAACGAGCCGAGCAGGCTGAACTGCCCGAGGATGCCGAGGTCGGGGGTGTTGGTGATCGAGTCGGGCAGCTCCGGCACCGTCAGTGCCCAGGCCGACGGGTTGGTGAGGTTGCCCTGCTTGTCGAACACGCGCGGGCCGATGTGGAAGACCGCCTCGAGGGCCATCGCGAGCGCCGTCGCCGCGACGATGCCGATGAGGATCGCGCCCTTGACCTTGCGGATGAGCAGCACCGCGATGAGGAAGACGCCGACGACGAAGACAAGGGTCGGCCAGCCGTCGAGGCTGCCGCCGATGCCCAGCTCGCTGGGCACGGAGCCCGGCGTCGAGGGCCGGCGGGCGAAGCCCGCGTCGATGACGCCGATGTAGGCGATGAACAGGCCGATACCGACGGAGATCGCGACCTTGAGCGGCCCAGGGATCGCCTTGAAGACCGCCTTGCGGAAGCCGGTCAGCACGAGCACCAGGATGATGACGCCCTCGATGACGACCAGACCCATGAGGTCGGCGAAGGTGATCTTCTCGGCCGAGTGGGTCAGCACCATGCCGGTGATGAGGCCGTTGATGCCGAGGCCGGCCGCGAGCGCGATCGGGAAGTTGGCGACGAGCCCCATCAGGATTGACGTGACGCCGGCCACGACCGCCGTGCCGACCGCGACGAGCAGCTTGCTCCGGACCAGGTCGTCGGTGCCGCCGATCATCGTGCCCGAGCCGTCGACGACGCCCGAGAGGATGATCGGGTTGAGGACCACGATGTACACCATCGTGAAGAACGTGACGACTCCTCCGCGGACCTCGCGGGCGACGGTCGACCCGCGCTCGGTGATCTTGAAGAAGCCGTCCAGCCCGGTTTGGGTCCGGGTGGGCGCTTGGCGTGTATCGGTCGACATTGCGCACATCTTAGTGGTGGCGCGTCGGGCGTGCGTCACCAGACCCTAGGCTGGACGGCGTGACCGACGAGACCACCCCTGACGCGCCCGCCACCTCGGCGCGCCACCCGACACCGCCGGGACTCGCCCAGCCGGTCGAGCCGGTCGAGCCGCTCCACGTGCCCACGCTGCGGATCATCGAGGCAGGGCTCGCCGCCTGGGTGGTCGCGCTCATCGTGCTCATGCTCGTGCCGTCCCTGCACGAGGGCGACCGCAGCTGGTGGCCCTGGACCTGCGTCGCCGGGCTCGTGCTGGGGGGCCTGGGGTGGGCCTACGTACGCCGGGGGCGCGGCAACGCGCGCGGCGCCGCCTGACGGCCCTGCCGCAGGCCCCGAACGCCGACGGCAGCCCGCGCCAACGCCGACGGCAGCCCGCGCCGCGGTTCGGTCGTCAGTCGGTGACGGGGTCGTCCGACCCGTGGGTCTCCTCACCGGCATACGCGCCCTGGCCGGCCTCGTCGCGCTCGTCGTCGCCGTCGCGCTCGTCGGCGTGCCCCTCGTCGTCGTTCGCCCGCTCCGTCGGCTCCACGTCGACGGCGAACTCGTCGACGATCGGGTCACCGACCGGCGTCGGCTCCGGGTGGTCCATGTCGGTCTCGGAGTGCGCGCCACACCCGTGGTCGAGGGTGACGACCCGGCCGTCGGACGGGCTCCACTCGTTCGCGCACACGCCGAACGTCACCCGCAGCGCACCCGCCATCGGCAGGAAGTAGCCGCACGTCGTGCAGTGCTCGGTGGCCTTGGTCGCGATCTCGGCGGTGGGTCCGTGGTCACCGTCGTACCAGCGCATGGCCGCCGACTCGCGCCCCTCCGCGGACAGCACGCGCGGGCGGCCGAGCCCGAGCTCGAAGAAGGCCATCTGGTCGACCTCCTCCTCGCCGCTCGCCTCGAAGCCGTACTCGAGGTTGGGGTCGTCGGGGCGGTAGGGCAGCACGTCGCCGGCGCCGAGGTCGCCGGGAGCGAGCCGTTCGGCATACGGCAGCCACTCGGGAGCCAGGATGGCGTCCGGTCCGGGCAGCAGGTTGGTCTCGCAGACCGTCGCCACCTTGCCCCGCGGCACGCGCGCGACCGTGACGCCCCAACGCCAGCCGCGATAGCCGGGCGACGTGCACTCGAACCAGTGCATGCCGAGGCGCTCCTCGAGCAGGTCCATGCCGAGGTGGGCGCCGATGGTGCCGGGCTCGGCGATCCCCTCGAGGACGGCGCGGGCGAGGTCGGACGCGGTCAGCAGCACGGCGTCCGTCTTGAGGGCGGTGACGGTCATCGGCTCACTTCTCCAGCTCGTCGGCGAGGCCGCGCAGGGCGCGCGCGACGTTCGAGGCGAGCTTGCGGTCGGGGCGGCGTGAGGCGCGGTAGCCCTCACCGACGCCGTCGAGCAGCTGCACGACGTCCTCGATGATGACGACGAGCTCCTCAGGGCTCTTGCGCTCGCGTGCGGACTTGTTGGCGGCCACGGACTGGACGGGGTCGAGCACCTTGACCGACAGCGCCTGGGCGCCCTTGCGGCCCTCGACGATGCCGAACTCGACCCGCACGCCCTTCTTCAGGGTCGTGACACCCTCGGGCAGGGCGTTCGCGTGCAGGAAGACGTCCGCGCCCGAGTCCTCGGAGATGAATCCGAAGCCCTTGTCCGCGTCGTAGAACCTGACCTTGCCTGTCGGCACAGTCCACCTCGTTCAGATCTCGGTCGGCCGTGCGACGACGCGACTCGATGGCGCTCCTTGCGCCCGCGTCCAGCCTAACTGCATCGCGCAACGCGAATTCGCGCACGGCGCAAGCCGACCCCGAGCGTATGCGTTGTGGTCCGGTCACGCAGGGGTGATGCCCCAGGTGCCGGTCCACTCCTGACCCGGCTCGAGCACGACGAGCGCCTCACCGGAGTTGAAGGCGTCGGCGGGGCAGCTCATCGGCTCCACGGCGATGCCGACCTCGCCCTTGCGGTCCTCCGCGATCGCCGTGAACACCTGCAGCCACGGGAAGGCGGCGTCGGCCCAGAGCGTCGTCGACCGGTCGCCGGCCGACACGGTGCACCGCCACATGCCGTCGTCGTCGCGGATGACGTCGGTGTAGGCGGTGTCGAGCCGTGCCCCGTCGATCCGGTGGGCCGAGCGGAAGTCATAGGGCCCTCCGTCGACCGGGTGCTGGTCGGCCGGCAGGAGTCGCTCGTCGACCTCGAGCCAGGTCGACGCAGGGATGCGCAGCTCGATCTCGGGGAGCAGCGTCTCCCCGGTCGCGAGATAGGGGTGGGCGCCGTAGCCGAACGGCGCTGCCGACGGGCCCACGTTGCGCGCCGCGGCCGTGACGACGAGGCCGGTGTCGTCGAGCAGGTAGGTCGTGCGCAGGTCGAGGAAGTGGTCCCAGCCGGGCTGGGGGTGCAGCCGGTAGCCGACGGTGACGCGGTCGCCCTCGAGCTCGACCAGCTCCCACAGCGCCCACCGCACCAGTCCGTGGCTGGCGTTGCCGCGCGGGACCTCCGTGACCGACAGCTGGTGCTCCGTGCCGCCGAAGGAGTAGCGCCCGTCGCGGATGCGGTTGGGCCAGGGCATGAGCTGCTGGCCGCGGCCCGACGCACAGGTCTCGTTCGCGGCATACCCCGCGACGAGGTCGACGCCGTCGCGGGTCAGCGTCCGGAGGCCACCGCCCACCTCGACGACGGTCGCCTCGAACGGCCCGTGGCCGATGCTCCACTGCTCGCCGGTGGGGCACGCGGGGGCGGGCTGGGCGGGTGTCCCGGGAGAGAGCGCGCTCATGGGGGTCACGGTAGCGGGCGCCCCGCCCGAGCGGCTCGGCCGCACGACACTCGGGCGCGAAGCGCCGGCTCGGTGGGCACTAGGTTGGGAGGATGGCCACCTCGAGCCGGAGCCTCGCCGACGACATCCGGGGTCGCAGCGACGCAGGGCTCATCGACCTCGTGCTGGCACGCCCCGACCTCGCGCGCCCGGCCCCGGCCGACCTGACGAGCCTCGCGGCGCGGGCCGGCACCCGGGCGAGCGTCCAGCGCGCCGTGGAGGCTCTCGACCGGGGCCACCTGCAGGTGCTCGAGGCCGTCGTCGTGGCCGGTGACGCCGCCGACCGCAGCACCCTGCTGCGCCTGCTCGGCACCGACGAGGGCACGACCGTCGACACCATCGTGCACGACCTGTGGCGGTCCGCGCTGCTGTGGCGCGGCTCCGACGGCGAGCACGTCGTGCGCACCGTTCCCGAGGTGCTCGGCACGTCGATCGCCGGTCTCGGCGCGCCGATGCGGGAGCTGCGACCCTCGGCGCTGCCCGAGCACGCGGACCCGGAGCGGATCGCCACCGCCGTCGCCGAGGCGCCCGACGACGCGCGCGGGATGCTGGAACGCATGACCTGGGGCCCGGCCTTCGGGGTGCTCCCGACCGGGCAGCCCGGTCGCACGACGGCCCGCTGGCTGCTCGAGCACCACCTGCTCGTCCCGGTCTCGACCGACCGGGTCGCGCTGCCGCGAGAGGTGGGGCTGGTGCTGCGCGAGGGCAGGCTGCACCGCACCCCAGAGCTCACCCCGCCCGACGTCGAGGCGCGGCCCGTCACCCTCGTCGACGCGGCCGCAGGTGGCTCCGCCAGCGAATGCCTGACCCACATCGACGAGCTCGCCGCGGCCTGGGGCGCCGACCCGCCCCGGGTGCTGCGCGCCGGCGGCCTGTCGGTCCGCGACCTTCGCGTCACGCAGACCGCGCTCGACCTCGACGCCGAGCACACCGCCTTCGTCGTCGAGCTGGCGTATGCCGCAGGCCTCGTCGCCGACGACGGCGAGGTCGTGCCCGTGTGGGCTCCCACGTCGGAGATCGACGAGTGGAGCTCCAGCGAGGCCGGGCACCGGTGGGCGGCACTCGCCCTGGCGTGGCTCGCCTCGACGCGGGCGCCCCACCTCGTCGGGCGGCGCAGCACCGGCGCCGGCCCGGCCAACGCGCTCGGCCCGGACGTGCAGTGGCCGGCGATCCGGGCGATCCGCCGTGAGGTGCTGCGCGAGCTCGCCTCGATCGAACCGGGCAGCGCACCGGCGCACGACTCCCTGCGCGGGCGCCTCGCCTGGCGGCGGCCGAACCGATCAGCAGCGGTCCTCGACGGGGCCGTCGAGGCGGTGCTGCGCGAGTGCGAGTGGCTCGGGGTGACCGGTCGCGGGGCGCTGTCCGAGGCAGGACGGGCCCTCGTCGCTCCCCTCCTCCCCCAGCTC
>NZ_JBYTCI010000049.1:0-14942 GCF_058790095.1 Terrabacter sp. FW104-15G4B
GGAAGCTAAGCCCTTCAGCGCCGATGGTACTGCACTGGTGACGGTGTGGGAGAGTAGGACGCAGCCGGACACACTTTCAGACAAACCCCGCCGGGTGACCGGCGGGGTTTGTCGCATTTCCGGGCCATGATCAGTGGAGACCTTCTGGACGACTCGGCACCGTTCAGCCGCTCGGTGTGACATGTCTGGGGGGCACTGCGGCTCTCGAATCTCCAGACCGGCAACTACTCCGGCGGCCTCGGGGTCACGCCGCCGCGCGGAGGCCTCCCGCAGGTCAGGACTTGCCGGCGTCGTCGTCGCCTTCGCCGCTGGCTCGTTCCTTGTCCGCCTCGACGTCGGCCTCCCCGACAGGGACGCCCTGGTCGGTGGAGGGCTCCTCGTTGACGCCGTCGGAGTCGGCGGTTCCGGCTGCGGCGGCGAGCCCTGCGGCGGGAAGGCCGGCGAATCCCGGTTGGTTGGTCATGTTTGCCTCCATCGGGTCGAGCTGACAGTGTTGGCAGTGCTCGAATACCCGCTCGGGAGGGCCCGACACCGCCGCCCACCAGTGAGCGCCGGCGGTGGTGGCCCGTCACGTACGGGTACGAGGCGAAGGTGACCGAGACGACCGTCAACTGGACCACCGACCCTGTCGAGCTCGAGGGCGTGAAGCCCGCCGATCCGCCGACGCAGATCCTCCCGGGCCTCTGGCACGGTGGGTGCCCGGTCGACTTCGCCTGGGTCCGAGAGACCGGCATCGAGGTCGTGGTCGATCTCGCCGACGCGGACGCGTTCCCGCCGGCCGACGACGCCGAGGGCCTGACCTACCTCAAGTGCCCTCTCGTCGACGGCGACGAGGTGCCGGACCCGGCGCTGACCCTGCGTCTGGCCGCGCTCGTGGCTGGTCTGGTGCAGGACGGCCGCACCGCCCTGGTCCACTGCACGTTCGGGCGCAACCGCTCAGGCCTGCTGGTGTCGTTGATCGTGCGGGAGCTCCTCGGTGTCACGGGCGCGGAGGCCTTGGCGCACGTGCAGGAGCGCCGGGACGAAGCGGTCAACAACGACGGTTTTGCCGAGTGGCTTCGGTCCCTGCCACGTCCCACGGCTGCTCCGGCGCCCGCCAGCTGACTCCACAGCAGTCAGGCAGGCGGCGGGGTCTCGGACTCCAGGCCGGCGCTGGCGCGCCACTGCTCGGCACCGGCGGTCGTCCGGCGCCGCTGGCCTTGGCCGCCGTGCCAGTCGATCACCATGGCGGTGGCGTCATCGGCCAACGCCTGCCCGGAGTGCTGGAGCACCAGGCCGGTGAGGCGACGAGCCGTCTCCCGGGGGTGCAGGCTGCGGGTGCCGGTGATCTCCCTGGCGAGGTCCAAGCCCACGGCGTTGCGTTCCAGCATGCCGTCGGTGATCAGGACCAGGCGGTCGTCGGGCTCGAGTGCCACATCCGTGCACGCATAGGCGGTGTCGGGGAACATCCCGAGGGGCAGGTTGGCGGGGAACCCGACTGCTGCCGTGGTCCCGCCCCGGCACAGGTAGGGCGCCACGTGGCCGGCGTTGACGACGGCGAGGGTGCCCGTCCGCAGGTCGAGCCGACCCAGCAGACCGGTGGCGAAGTACTCGGCACCACTCGCGGCGGCATGCTCGAGGAGGGCAACGTTGGCCGCCTCGGCCTGCTCCCTCAGTGAGCCTCCCATCCGGCGGGTGTTGCGCATGCTCCCGACGCAGAGGGTGGCGGTCAGTGCGCTGGCCACCCCGTGGCCCATGGCGTCGGTCAGGGACAGATGCAGGGCCTCGCGGCCCAGGGAGTAGTCGAAGGTGTCCCCGCCGACCGAGGCGGCGGGCTCGAGCCACGCCGCTAGGGTGAAGGCGCCGGCCTCGCAGGTGAAGGCCTCCGGCAGCAGCCGCCGCTGGATCTCCGCCGGCAGCGTGAACAGGGTGCTGCGCTCGGCCCGCTCGAACACGTCGGTGTGCCTCCGGTTGGCGATGACGACGAAAGCGAGAAGGTGACCGATGCGGGCGATCTGCCCGAGGGAGGGCCCGTCGGGAGCGTCGGGCAGCGACAGCTGGAGGAGGCCGAGGACCTCGCCCCGCTCGGTGACGGGGGCGAGCACGACCCAGCTGGGCTCCTCGTCGTCGGCGCCCAGGTGGGGTGCCGGAAGCACCTGGACGGTCTGCGTCCGCAGCGCTGCCGCCACCGGGCCGCCCGCGATCGGCACGCTCACGGCCTGCTCGCCGTCCTCGAGCCGAACCGACCCCTCCGGGCCGCCCAGCCCTTGGAGTGTGAGCGCGGCATCCGAGGAGCCGTGCGACATCCGCACCAGGGCGCCGCCCGCGATGTCGGAGATGAGGAAGAAGACGGCCGACGCCCCGAGGCGGCGTGCGAGCGCCCCGGTCACCGCCTCGACGGCTTCCAGAGGTGATGCGTCCTCCACGGAGTCGAGGACGTCCATGAGCAGCTCTTCGGGAGCCTCGCGCCCTTCCACCGTTCAACAGTATGGCGGGACGTCGGCCTCGGGACGGCCTTCGGGCAGGCGGTCAGAGCGGAGTGCGCCAGAGCCGCAGCTCGTCGGGGAGCCAGTCGAGGTCGCGGCCGTGGTGACGGCAGTCCCACAGGCGGAAGACGACGCCGGCGAGGTCGGCGATGCGATCGATCAGGGGCAGCCCCTCCCAGCCGAGGACGTCGTGGCCGTAGGCCCGGCAGAAGCCCCGGTAGGCGCGGCGGTCGATCTCGCCGGCGCGGAAGCGACGCGACGCGCTCGCGAGGTCGTACTCCCGCGGCGCGCGTGCGACCCAGTCGAGGTCGATGAGCATCACGTGCTTGCCGTCGCGCATGACGTTCGAGGGCGACACGTCCCCGTGGATGACGTCATGGCCGAGCTCCGAGTGGACGCCGCGCAGGGCGGCCAGGAGGTCATCGCCTGCAGCGCGCAGCACCTCGGCCTGTTCCTCCGGGAGGGGCGCGAGCTGGGAAGCCATGCGCGACAAGGGCGCCCAGTCCGGTACGGCGGCAGCCGAGTGCTCACGGTGGAAGCGTGCCAGGGCCGCGCCCACCTCGGGCCACGTGACCTGTGCGCCCTCGGGCAGCCGGCGCGCCACGGTGACGACGCCGTATGCCGTGGGGACAGCGGGACCGGTGCTCACCGTCGCGCTCCGCGACCCGTGCAGGGCACCGTTGACGAGGTCGAGGTGGGCGGCATCCGTGTCGGGTGGGTAGACCTTGACGACGTGGTCGCCCACGCCGAGCACCACGGTGGTGAGCCGCCCGAGCACCTCGGCCGGCAGGCCTGGACCAGCGGGCCCGGCAAGCTCGACGGACAGCGCGGGACGAGCAGCGTCGAGCGCCGCGAGGGCTTCGGCGGTGCCCCACCCGGGCTCGGGCAGCGGGAAGGCGCAGGCAACCCCCGCCACGGTGGTGGACGACGGCTGGGGCGCGTGCGACGGCATACGGCTCTCCAGTCAGGGTGAAGCGCCACGGGAGCGCGATGCGGACGCGCCGCGGGGGACGCGGAACGCTAACACGCGTCGCCGGGGCGGACGGCATACGCAAGCCAAGACTGCGCCACCCGGCGTGCCGCGCGCGGCCGCGGGGCCCACTGGCAGGATGTGCGCCATGACCACGGACGTCCCGCTCAGCGTGCGCACCCCCTCCCCCCTGGGCGAGTTCCTCCGGGCGCGCCGGCACGAGCTCGCACCGGAGGAGGTCGGCATCAAGCGGGCGAAGGGCCGGCGCCGGGTGGGCCTCAGCCGGACCGAGGTCGCCGAGCTGGCGAACATCTCCGTGGCGTACTACGCCATCATCGAGCGCGGGCGCGACCTGCGCCCCAGCGCGAGCGTCATCGACGGTCTCGCCCGTGCGCTCAAGCTCGACGCCGACGGGCGCTCGCACCTGCACGCCCTCGCCACTGGCAGCCCGTCACGCCGGCCGCAGGCCCCGGAGGAGCTGACCGAGGAGCTCGAGGAGCTGCTCGACTCCATCGACCCCAACCCGGCCTACGTCGTGGGCGCCCGCTGGGACGTCCTCGGGGCCAACCACACCGCCTGCCAGCTCTTCTCCGACTGGGAGAGCAAGCGCAGCAAGCGCGAGCGCAACCTGCTCTGGTTCTACTGCTGCGACCCGGCGGCGCGCAGCCTCTTCGTCGACTGGGAGCAGGAGGCCGCCGACCAGCTCGCGCTCTTCCGCGAGGCGTACGCGCGCCACCCCGACGACCCGTCGTTCAAGCGCATCCTCGACGAGATCTTCAAGGCGAACCCGGCCACGGTCGAGTGGTGGGAGCGGCACGACAGCGACCCGACTCGGGGCCGCACGAAGCGGATCCGCCTCGACACGGGCAAGGTCATCCAGCTGCGCCAGCTCGTGCTCCAGGTCGCGGAGGAGCCCGACATCCGCGTCATCAGCTACTTCGCGGACGCCGACGGCGACCTCGACGACATCGAGCTCGACGACCTCGACCTCGACGATCTGGACGAGCTCGACGTCTAGCGTCTAGCGGCGGCGCGTGCCGAACAGGCTCCGGGTGATCTCGCGTCCGATGACCGTGCCGGCCGAGCGGAGCATCGACTTGAACGCCGTGCTGCCGGCGACCTGCTCGATGATGCTCGGCTCCTCCTTGGCAGCCCGCTTGGCGGGGGCCGGAGCGGGCGCCGCCGGGGTCGCTGCCGGGGTCGCTGCCGGCGCGGCGGGAGCCGCCTGCAGGCGCGCCGTCAGCTTCTCGTAGGCGGACTCGCGGTCGAGCACGTCGGCATACTTCGTCTTGAGCGGTGACGCGGCGATGACCGCGTCCATCGTGGCGGGTGACGAGGGGTCCATGAGGGAGTTCGGAGCCTTCATCCGGGTCCAGGCGACCGGCGTCGGCACGCCCTTGTCGGAGAGCACCGTGACGACGGCCTCGCCGATGCCCAGGCTCGTGAGCAGCTTCTCCATGTCGTAGGCCGTGTGCGGGTAGGTCGCGATGGCCTGCTTGAGCGCCTTGGCGTCGTCAGGGGTGAAGGCGCGCAGCGCGTGCTGGACGCGGTTGCCGAGCTGGGCGAGCACGCCGGAGGGCACGTCCTTCGGCGACTGCGTGACGAAGAAGACGCCGATGCCCTTGGAGCGGATCAGTCGCACCGTCTGCTCGATGGCCTGCAGGAACGCCTTGCTGGCGTCGTTGAAGAGCAGGTGCGCCTCGTCGAAGAAGAAGACGAGCTTCGGCTTGTCGACGTCGCCCTCCTCCGGAAGGTCGTGGAAGAGGTCGGCGAGCATCCACATGAGGAAGGTCGAGAAGAGCTGGGGCCGGTCCTGCACCTGCGGCAGCTCGAGGCAGGAGATGATCCCCTTGCCGTCAGCGCCGGTGCGGAGCAGGTCGCTCGTCTCGAACTCGGGCTCGCCGAAGAAGGCGCCGGCGCCCTGGTCCTCGAAGCCGATGAGGTTGCGCAGGATGACGCCCGCCGTCGCGCTCGAGAGGCCGCCGAGCTCCTTGAGGTCGGCCTTGCCCTCGTCGGACGTCAGGTGGCTGATGACGGCGCGCAGGTCCTTGAGGTCGAGCAGCGCGAGGCCGTTCTTGTCGGCGTAGTGGAAGATCAGCCCGAGGCTGCTCTCCTGCGTCTCGTTGAGGCCCAGGACCTTGCTGAGCAGGGTTGGGCCGAAGCTGGTGATGGTGGCCCGGATCGCGATGCCGTCGCCCTTGCCGCCGAGCGTGTAGAACTCCGTGGGGTATGCCGTCGCAGCCCACGGCATACCGACGTCGGCCGCGCGGCTGGTGATCTTGTCGCCGCCCTCACCGCGCGTCGCGAGACCCGACAGGTCGCCCTTGAGGTCGGCCAGGAAGACCGGGACGCCCTGTTCGGAGAGCTGCTCTGCCATCAGCTGCAGCGTCTTCGTCTTGCCGGTGCCGGTCGCGCCGGCGACGAGACCGTGGCGGTTGAGCACGCTGAGCGGGATCTGGACCGGCGCGTCGGCATGGGCCTTGCCGTCGACGACCGCGGCGCCGAGACGCAGCACCCCTCCCTCGAACGAGTAGCCGGCGCGGATCTCGTCGATCTGGCTCGTGTTGCCCGTGTCCTGGGCGGCATTCTCGGTCACGTCTGGCACTCTAGTGGCCGCCCTCTCATGAACGATGTCTATGCTGACCCGGTGATTTTCAAGGCCGTCGGCGACTCCCGCCCGTACCCCGACCATGGGCTCGAGACCACCAAGGACTGGTCCAACGTCCCACCTCGTGTGGTGCAGCTCGGTGAGCTCATCACGACGAAGAGCACGCTCGACCTGCGCGGCCTGCTCGCGGACGACTCGACCTTCTACGGCGACCTCTTCCCGCACTGCGTCGAGTGGGAGGGCGAGCTCTACCTCGAGGACGGGTTGCACCGGGCACTTCGCGCCGCGCTGCAGCAGAGACCTGTCCTTCACGCCCGAGTCCTCGTACTCTCCTGACACGAGGCCGCCCGACCAGGGGGGCCGAGAGACCAAGGAGCGTGGATGTCGGACGTCGTTGACGAGGGTGACCGCTCGTACCGGGTGCGCCGCCAGCGCCGATCGGCGATCGTCATCGCGGTCGTCCTGCTGGGTCTCGGGGGGGCGTTCTACTACGCCTCGACCTACTTCCGGGACACGACCCCCACACCGGGGCCGTGCACCACGCAGGTGGCGGAGCAGCCGCTGCAGCCGGAGGACGTGAGCCTCAACGTCTACAACTCCACCTCGCGCAAGGGCCTCGCCGCCGCCGTCGCGAAGGCGGCCGGTGCCCGGGGCTTCAAGGTCAAGGCCGTGGGCAACGACCCGAAGAACGCCACCGTCAAGCAGGTGGCGCAGATCCGCTTCGGTCCGGAGGGGGCGGCCTCGGCGAAGCTGGTGAGGTCGCACCTGCCGCAGGCGGTACTCGTCGACGACAAGCGCAAGGGCGACTCCGTCGACCTCGTCGTGGGCCAGTCGTGGAAGAGCTTCGGCAAGGTGCCCGTCGTCGTGACGCCCACGCAGACGCTGCGACCGTGCCCGACCGTGACCGTCGGGTCCTGACCCGAGCGTGAGTATGCCGTCCGGCGCGGTGCGCGCCGGACGGCATACGTCCGCAGGTCAGCTGAGAGGGGTGGCGGCCTTGACGAACTCGTTCGTGTAGGTCCTGGCCAGGTCGATGGTCTTGCCCTGGACCTTGGGGTTGAACTCGCCGAGGACCGCGAGGCAGGTCTTCGGGCCGTCCTCGGGCATGAGGCCAGTCGGGTTGAAGATGCCCTTCTCGCTGTTGAGGGCGTTGACGTAGGCCGCCTTGCCGACGCCCTTGTAGTACGCCGCCGGCATCTTGTCGGCCATGGCCGCCCCGTCGTGCTGCTGGATCCAGGTCAGGGTCGACACGTAGGCGTTGACGAGCTTCTGGACCGTCGCCTTGTTGCTGTTGACCCAGTCGGTCGGCATGTAGAGCGACGTGGCCGGGTAGGTGCCGCCGAGCGCCGCCTTGGAACCCTCGGCCGTGCGCATGTCGAGCAGGATGAAGGCCGTGCCGTCCGAGGTGGCCTGCGACACGGTGGGTTCGGTGGTCATGCCGCAGTCGATGGCCTTCTGCTTCATCGCGGCGATGAAGGTCTGGCCGGCGCCGACGCCGCGGCGGGTCTCCTGCGAGGGGTCGACGCCGTTCTTCTTGCTGAGGTACTGCGTCAGGAAGTCGGTCGAGGAGCCCGTGTCGGTGATGCCGAGCGAGCGGCCCTTGAAGTCGGCGGGGCTCTTGACCGTGCCCTTGAGGTCGCTGCGGCACAGCTCGACCTCGCCGGGGATCTGGAGCATGGACACGACGGCCTCGGACGACTTGCCCTGCGCCTGGAGGGCGATGTTGTGGTCGTAGAAGCCGCCGACGCCCTGGACCTGGCCGGCCAGCATGTTCTGCGTGGCGTCGCCGCCCGCGGGTTCGTCGACGAGGTTGACGTTGATCCCGGCCTTGTCGTAGTAGCCGAGCTGCTTGGCGAGCATGAAGGGCAGATAGATCTGCTTGCTCATGCCGCCGACCATGATCGTCACGGTCGGCGCGCTCGCGTTGGCGGCGCCTCCGCTCGTGGTGGACCCGGCCGCGTCGTTGGCACAGGCGGCCATGGTGGTTGCGGCCAGGAAGGCGGCGCCTGCGGCGCCGATGCGCTTGGTGTTCATGCGAACTCTCCTTTGAGTTTGGTGCGTTGAGGGAGCTGGAGCTGGGGTTCGTCTGGGTGATCGGCCGGGGCGGCTACTCGACGGCAGCACCCCCGTGCAGCTGCGGGGGCCGCCAGCGCAGGAGGCGCCGCTCGAGGAGGGTGATGAGCGCCTCTGCTGTCAGGGCGATGACGGCGACCAGGACCATGCCGGCGAGCACGCCGTTCATGTCGAAGTTGTTCTGCGACGAGCGGATCAGCAGGCCCAGGCCCTGGTTGGCGCCGAGGATCTCGCCCACGAGGGCACCGATGAGCGCGAAGCCGAAGCTGATGTGCAGGCTCGCGAGGATCCACGTGAACGCCGACGGAAGCACGACGTCGCGGGTCACCTGCCAGCGTGATGCCCCGAGGAGCCGGGCGTTCGCGATGAGATTGCGGTCGACCTCGCGGGCCCCCTGGAAGGCGTTGAAGAAGACACCGAAGAAGACGAGCACGACGGCGAGGATGACCTTCGACTGGATCCCGAAGCCGAAGGCGACGGTGAAGATCGAGCCGAGGATGATGCGCGGGATGGAGTTGGCGGCCTTGAGGAACGGCGCGAACAGCTCCGAGAGCAGCCGTACGCGCCCGAGGGCGATGCCGCATACGACCCCGAGGATCGAGCCGATGACGAAGCCGAGCACGGCCTCCTCGAGGGTGATCAGGATCTGGTCGCCGAGCGAGCCCTGGGTCGTGCCGACGGTGAACCAGTCGATCAGGGTGGCCCCCACGCCCTTGGGCTCCCCCCAGAAGAAGGGGTCGACGATCTTGGCGTTGACACAGACCTGCCAGGCGGCGAGCAGGACGACGACGATCGCGAGGCGGCAGGCGGCCAGGACGCTCCGGCGTCGCCGAGCCTTGGCCTGCGAGGAGGGCCCGGACGCTGGCAACGTCGTGGAGGACGTGGCCGGTCGGCCGGCGGGCGCGGTCTCCGCGGACACGGCAGGGGCGGTGTCGCGCTGGGTCGGGGTGTCGATCACGATGCCACCTCCGCCACGCGAGTCGTGCGGGCGTAGGCCTCGGCGACCTCGGCGCGCAGCGCCTCCCAGATCTGCTCGTAGAGCCTGGTGAACTTCGCGTCGAAGCGGATCTCCTGGACGACGCGCGGCCGGGGCAGGTCGATCTCGAACTCCGCCTTGACGGTGCCCGGACCGGCGGTCAGCACGACGACCTTGTCGGCGAGGGCGATCGCCTCCTCGAGGTCATGGGTGACGAAGACGACGCTCGGCCTGGTCTGGTCCCACAGGCGCAGCAGCTCGGTCGACATGATCGCCCGGGTCTGCACGTCGAGCGCGCTGAAGGGCTCGTCCATGAGCAGGATGCGCGGCTCGTTGATGAGCGACTGGGCGAGGGCGACGCGCTTGCGCATGCCGCCCGACAGCTGGTGCGGGTAGCGGTCCTCGAACCCGCTGAGGCCGACCCGGCGCAGCCAGTCCCGGGCCAGTCTGGCGGCCTCGACCCGGCTCTGGCCGCGGTAGAGCGGGCCGGCCGCGACGTTGTCGAGGACCGACTTCCACGGGAAGACGGCATCCTGCTGGAAGACGAAACCGGTCCCGGTGTCGATGCCGCGGACCGGCTCGCCGTGGACGAAGGCCTCCCCGCGGGAGGGTCGCTCCAGCCCGGAGACGAGGGTGAGTGTCGTCGACTTGCCGCAGCCGGTGGGGCCGACGACAGCACAGAACTGTCCCTCCTCGACCGTCAGCGACAGGTCCTCGATCGCGGTGTAGGTCCCGCCGTCCGCCGTGGCGAACTTCTTGGAGACGTTGCGTAGCTCGATGGCAGCCATTGGCCTCGTCCTTTCTCCTCGTTGAGTTGCGTCACCGTAGGAGCGGGCCGAGCGGGGCCGGAATGCTTGTGATCGTTGAAGCCGATAGCCGCGTTAGAGGTGGTTTTGTGCAATCTGCTCAGTCATGCTGGTTGGGCGACGCCGACGTGGGCCTCGCGGCACCACGGACCACCACCCCTGGTCGTGTGCGGTTCGTGGGCAGTCAGGAGCGGAGGAGGCGTATGCCGCGACTGGGCAGGACGTTGGCCGCCCGAATCCTCTTGGCAGTACTGGGGATCGTCGTCGTCACGCTCGCCGTCGGCTTCGCGCTCTTCGCGCGCCTGACGTCCCAGACCGCCGACGTGCGGGCCATCGAGCAGGCCACCGGGATCGCCGTGACCCTGGGACGGGTGCCGCAGGTCGCCCAGGAGGTGGTGGACGGTGACCCGTCCCACGTGCTGCCGGCCCTCGGGGCCCAGGTGCGGGCCGCGACGGGAGCCTCGTACGTCGTGATCATCGACCGCACGGGCCTGCGTCACTCCCATCCCAACCCGGCGCTCATCGGACAGCGCGTCGAGGAGCCCGTCGTGGCCCTCGACGGACAGGTGCACACGGGCATCGACGAAGGGAGCCTCGGCCGCTCCGCCAACGCCCGCGCGCCCATCCTCGACGCCTCCGGGCGCAGCGTGGGCGAGGTGTCCGTCGGCATCCTCGAGTCGGAGGTCGGGGTTCGGTTGACGGCCGAGGTGCTCGACATCGCGCTCTACACCGCGGTCGCCCTCGCCCTCGGAATCGTGGCGTCGCTCCTGCTCGCACGC
This sequence comes from Terrabacter sp. FW104-15G4B, assembly GCF_058790095.1. Lineage (NCBI taxonomy): Bacteria > Bacillati > Actinomycetota > Actinomycetes > Micrococcales > Intrasporangiaceae > Terrabacter > Terrabacter sp. FW104-15G4B. The sequence continues at coordinate 10,678 of NZ_JBYTCI010000049.1, forward strand.
GCCATCAAACGCGTCACGTTCGGCGTCGAACCGGCTGAGATCGTCGCGCTGGTGCAGGAGCGTGAGGCGATGCTGCACGGCATCCGGGAAGGCGTGCTGGCTGTCGACGGCAGGGGCGCCATCAACGTGCTCAACGACGAGGCGCGGCGCCTGCTCGGCATCGAGTCGGTCGCCCTCGGCCAGCACGTCGAGGACGTCATCCCGGACGGCCGGCTGCGGAGGGTCATCACCGGTGAGGTCGACGGCGTCGATGTCGTCGCGGTGACGGACGAGCACCTGCTCGCGCTCAACCGCATGCCGGTGATCCTCGGGGGCCGCAACGCTGGCTGGGTCGTGACGATCCGCGACCGCACCGAGCTCGAGGCGCTGATGCGCCAGCTCGACTCGATGGAGGGCCTCTCGACGGCGCTGCGCGCCCAGGAGCACGAGTTCTCCAACCGCCTGCACGTGCTGTCGGTCCTGCTCGAGCTCGGCGAGGTGGACGAGGCCACCCGCTACAGCCGCGAGCTCCAGGCGGAGACGGCCCTCGTCAGCGAGGAGATCCGGGCCTGTGTCGGCTCACCCGTCGTCGTGGCGCTGCTCCTCGCCAAGACGACCGTCGCCGCGGAGCGTGACGTGGTCGTGCGCCTCGATCCGACGAGCCGGCTCGAGGCGGGACGCGACGAGGACCTCCCGCTCGTGTCGGTGCTCGGGAACCTGATCGACAACGCCGTCGACGCGGTGGCCGATGAACCCCGGACGGCGGGCACCAATCCTCGGGGTGAGGTCGTCGTCCGGGTCGCCTGCGCCGACGACGCCCTCGTGCTGACCGTGACGGACACGGGGCCCGGGATCCCGGACGAACGGCTCGCGGACGTGTTCCTCGACGGCTACTCGACGAAGCAGCCGCGAGGGGGGATGCGTCGAGGAGTGGGTCTGGCCCTCGTGCATCGACTGGTCACGCGAGCCGGTGGGACGATCGAGGCGAGCTGTCCCGCCGGTGCCAGGTTCGAGGTGCACCTGCCGCTGCGGGTCCGTCAAGGAGTGTCATGATCCGCGTCCTCGTCGTCGACGACGACTACCACGTCGCGCGGGCCCACGCCCTGAGCACCGCCAGGGTCCCGGGCTTCACGGTGGTCGGGGAGGCGCACACCGGCGCCGAGGCGCACGCGCTCGTCGTCGAGACGGAGCCCGACCTGCTCCTGCTCGACATGTACCTGCCTGACTTCAGCGGGCTCGACCTCGTGCGGCAGATCGCCGCCTCGGGCGCGCAGGTCCCCGACTTCCTCCTCGTCACCGCCGCGCGCGACATCGACTCGGTGCGCACCGCGATGCAGCTCGGAGCCTTCTACTACCTGGTCAAGCCGTTCAGCTTCGCCGCTCTCCGCGAGCAGCTCGAGGGCTACCGGGCCTGGGCGGAGCGCATCGACCGGGCGCCGGAGGCCGACCAGCACGTGGTCGACGTGCTCTACGGCCTTCGGGGCGCCCCGCCCCGGCGCGCCACCGCCGCCAAGTCCCTGCAGCCGACGATGGCGCGGGTGCTCGAGATCGTCACTGCAGCGAAGGCACCGGTCGGGGCGGCGGAGGTCGCCCAGATCCTCGGTGCGAGCCGACCCACGGCGCAGCGATACCTGGCCGGCCTCGTCAAGAAACAGCTGCTCGACCTCGATCTCGCCTACGGATCGACGGGGCGGCCGGAGCATCGCTACGTGCCTCGTCGAGGCTGACTCACGGGACCCGATCCGCTGGGCTGCAGGGCGGCAGCGGCCGGTCAGGAGGTGTACGGGATGCGCTTCCACGACAACACGTGCTCGGCTCCCGGCCGGTTGACCGTGACCACGAGGAAGTCCTTGTTGCTGCTCGAGCCGTCGACCGTGACGCGGGTGAGGTTGTCGGCCGAGGCGAGCAGGCCGTCGTTGCTGCCGACGACGTGGAGCGTCGCGAGGTCGACGCCCTGCCGACGGAACGACACGTTCTCCGGCACGCCGGCGGCGGCCTGCGAGGCGACTGTCATACTGCGTGCGGATCATCCCGAAGGACTCGTTGGTGCACTTCGAGGAGCCGTTCTTGATGTCGCCGACATGGATCGTGATCGACAGGTTCGGCGTGGCGTTGATCTGGTCGACCCACCGGGGGAGGGCCGCGACCTGGGCGTCGCCGTAGGGCACGTCGCCGAGCGCGGCAGCGACGGCGACGAGGGGCTGGGTGCGAGAAAGGTGCATGACAGCCGTTCCCGTCCAGAACGGGCGAACGGCACCGCCACCAACGGGTGAACGTCAGGCGTCGAGCTGCACCATCGTTGCGACCATGACGGCCTTGATCGTGTGCATCCGGTTCTCGGCCTGGTCGAAGACCACGGAGGCGCCGGACTCGAAGACGTCGTCGGTGACCTCGAGCTCCTTGAGGCCGAACCGCTGGTGCACGTCCATGCCGACCTGCGTCTCGAGGTCGTGGAAGGCTGGCAGGCAGTGCATGAACTTGACCCGCGGGTTCCCTGTCACGGCAAGCATTTCGGCGTTGACCTGGTAGGGCGAGAGCAGCTCGATGCGCTCGGCCCAGACCTCCTTGGGCTCGCCCATCGACACCCACACGTCGGTGTGGACGAAGTCGACGCCGCGCACGCCCTCGGCCACGTCCTCGGTGAGCGTCACCCGGGCGCCGGTCTCGGCGGCATACCTCCTCGCGATGGCCACGACCGCTTCGGCGGGCCACAGGGACCGCGGCGCCACGATGCGCACGTCCATGCCGAGCATGGCGCCGGTCACGAGCAGTGAGTTGCCCATGTTGAAGCGGGCGTCGCCGACGTAGGCGTATGCGATCTGCTCGGCGGGCTTGCCGGCGTGCTCGCGCATGGTCAGCGCGTCGCAGAGCGACTGCGTCGGGTGCCAGTCGTCGGTCAGACCGTTCCAGACCGGGACGCCGGCGAAGGCGCCGAGCGTCTCGATGACGTCGTGGCCGGCGCCGCGGTACTCGATCCCGTCGTAGAAGCGGCCGAGGACGCGGGCGGTGTCCTTGGCCGACTCCTTGTGGCCCATCTGCGAACCGATCGGGTCGAGGTAGGTCGTGCTCGCGCCCTGGTCGGCCGCCGCCACCTCGAAGGCGCAGCGGGTGCGGGTCGAGGTCTTCGCGAAGAGCAGGGCGATGTTCTTGCCGGCGAGGCGTTGTTCCTCGCGGCCCGCGCGCTTGGCGGCCTTGAGCTCGGCGGCGAGGTCGAGCAGCGCCCGGAACTCGTCGGGCGTCAGGTCGATCTCCTTGAGCAGGTTGCGGCGGTGGAGTGCGGCGAGCGACATGCTCGTGATGGTCGCAGGGACGGTCGCGCTGGGCAATCGGATCTCAGCTCGCCTCGGCTCGCCTCAGCGCGTCTCAGCCGGTCGCCGCAGGCCGAGCCGCCACCGCAGCCGCTCGACGAGCGCCCGGGCATGGAGCGGCACGAGCACGCGCGGGCCTTCGCCGATGCAGAAGACGACGTCGTCGAATCGGTGAATCCCCGGCCGGCGTGCGACGGTGCGGAAGTCGTCCCGCACGCGGCGCAGCTGCGCCGCCGTCATGAAGGGCGACGGCTCGTCCGGCTGGTAGCGCGAGCCGAGCGGGTGGTCGCACCCGGGCCGCGTCGTCATCTCGACGTGGGACCCGAGGACGTGGCGGACGCTGCGGTCCTCGGCGAAGGCGACGAGCCGGTCGAGGCTCTCGAGCATCGCGTCCGAGTCCTCGACGTAGAGGCGCCCGGGGTAGACGGTGTCACCGGTGTGGATGAGCCCGGTCTCCTTGTCATGCAAGGCGATCGAGGACGCGTGGTGGCCGGGGATGCCGAAGACCTCGAGGGGACGATCCCCGAGGTCGAGGGTGACGACCTGGGCCGGCCAGTGGGTGATGCCGAAGAAGGTGCGAACGGCCGCGACGTCGTGCCCGAGCACCGTCGTGTCGGGGCGTCCGTCGAACGCGGCATCGCCGGCCACATGGTCACCGTGTCCGTGCGTGTGCGCCACGACGAGCTCGTATGCCGGGCGCGGTCTCCTCGTGGACAGCCAGTCCGCCACGAGACCGTCCACGACCGCGCGCAGGTCGGAGCCGTCGACTGCGCCGGTGTCGAGGAGCAGGGCGCGGCGCTCGCCGAGGAGGAGCAGGATGAATGGCGCCTCGAAGGTGAGGTCCTTGCTCTGGCGGATGAGGACGGTGCCCGGAGCGAGGTGGTGCACCTGCAACGGCGGGTCGTGGCGCCGGCGGGGGGCCGGCGAGCCGTGGATCCAGGCGACGTCGGTGTCGAGCGGGACCGGCGGGGGAGGGGG
>NZ_JBYTCI010000050.1:0-14527 GCF_058790095.1 Terrabacter sp. FW104-15G4B
CGTCACCTCCCCCGACTCCGGCCTCGACTCCCGCCCCGACTCCCGGTTCGAGGTGGTCCCGGACCCGACGTCGCTGCCGGCATCACCTCGAACGAAGCGCGCCCGAGGAGCGGAGGCTTCGCGGCGTCGGGTCTGGTGGCCCTCCGCCGGTACCGTCCGCGGCGGCCTGCTCGGCGGCATCGCGACGGCAGCCGGCATGGCCCTGACCGCTGCGTCTGGCTGGCTCATCGTCCGCGCTGCCGAGCGCCCCATCATCCTCACCCTGCTCACCGTGATCGTGGCGGTCCGCACGTTCGGCATCGCGCGGCCGGTCTTCCGCTACTGGGAGCGCCTCACCAGCCATGACGCGGCCCTCGCGATGCTCGCCGAGCGCCGGACCTCCGCCTACGCGGCGCTGATCCCCCTCACCCCGGCGCGTCTCGGCAGACGCCGCCGCTCCGACGTGCTCACCGGCGTCGTCGACGACCTCACCGACGTCGTCGACGCCCAGGTGCGCGTCACCGTCCCGGTCATCTCCACCGGGGTCGCCGGAGGCCTCGCCATCGCCCTGACGCTGGCCTACGCCCTTCCCGTCGGCCTGGTCATGCTCGGGCTCGGAGTCGTGGTGTGCCTGGTCAGCACCCTCGCCGTGCGCCTCGAGTCCCGCTCGCTGCCGGAGCTGCTCGCCGCCCGAGCCGAGGTGACCCGCGTCAGCGAGCTCATGGCGAGCCAGGCATCCCAGCTGAGGGCGGTCGGCGGCTGGGCCCTGGCGCTCCGCTGGCTCGACGAGGCGCACCGGTCCCTCGACCGCGTCACTCGTCGCATCAGCGCCGGTCGTGCCGCCGCCGCCTCGCTCTTCCTCGTCGCCGTCGGCGCGGCGGTCGCAGTGACCGCCGTCATCGCCCAAGACCTCCCGGTGTCGACACCCGTCAAGGCGCTGCTCGTCCTGACCCCGGTTGCGGTGTCCGAGGCGATCACTCCCCTCGTCGACGCCATGCGCGCGCTGGCCCGGGCCCGGGGCAGCGAGCACCGGATCGACGCCCTGCTCGACCTCACGCCGGCCGTTGCCGACGCCCCGAGCCGCACGGCCCGGGCCACCAGCCCCGCGGCCCACGATCCCGGCGCCGCCGCCGACGGCACGCCGGGCTCACGAGGCGAGCACGCGGCATACGCCAGCAGTGACATCGCGACGCGTGGCCTGACCGCCTCGTGGACGGGCGAGCGCACCGACCTCGACGCCATCGACCTCGACGTTCCCGCCGGCAGCCGCATCGCGGTGACCGGCCACAACGGCAGCGGGAAGTCGACGCTGCTCGCGGTGCTGGCGCGGCACCTCGACCCGTCCGGCGGCAGCTACCGACTCGGGCGCGCCGATGTGCTGCAGCAGCCGCTCGAGCAGACCCGAAGCCGCATCGCCATGGTCGACGACGAGACGCACGTCTTTTCCACGACGCTGCGCAACAACCTCACGTTGGCCCGCCCGGAAGCCGACGACGCTGCGGTCACGCGAGCCCTCCATGCAGCCGGTCTCACCCCACTGCTCGACAGCCTTCCCGACAGGCTCGACACGACGCTCGGGTCCAACGGTCGCGGTCTGTCAGGCGGCGAGCGGGCCCGTCTCGGCATCGCCCGCGCCCACGTCAGCGGCCGCCCGGTCCTCCTCCTCGACGAGCCGGTGGCGCACCTCGACCCGCCGACCGCCCGAGCCGTCGTCGAGGACCTGACGCGGCTGGGCCGTGCCCCGGCTGGCCAAGCCGGCGCCGCATGGGGTACGACACAGGCGACGGGCACGGACGAGCCCGCCCAGACGATCATCATGGTGACCCACCGCGACGACGGGGCCGAGCTGTTCGACCGGGTCGTCGAGGTGCCGCGCCGCAGATCAGGGACGATGTCAGCAGCCACCGCGGACGCCCACCCGGACGACCGCACGCACGAAGCCGACTCTCCTCGTCGGTAGATTGGAACGCCATGCCCAACACCCCCCGCAACCGTCTCGGCGACCTGGAGCGCGCCGTCATGGAGCAGCTCTGGGCCACGGCCGAGGCCCACCCCGAGGGCCGCACCGTTCGTGAGGTCCACGACGCGATCGGCGTCGAGCGCGGGCTCGCGTACACGACCCTCATGACGGTCCTCGACCGGATGGCCAAGAAGGACCTCGTGCGCCGTGAGCGCGATGGACGTGCCTGGCGCTACACCGCCGCCTCCACGCGCGCCGAGCTGACCTCCGAGACGCTGCACCACACCCTCGGCGAGCTGGCCGGAGACACCCGCCGCACCGCACTGCTGCACTTCCTCGACGAGTCGACGCCCGAGGAGCTCGATGAGCTCAAGGCCGCGCTGGCCGAGCTCGAGGCCCGCCGCACCGACCTCGCCGGCTGATGCGTCCCTCCCCGGCCGAGCCGGGCGCCAGCTGACCCGTGCTCCTCGTCGTGGCCCTCGTCGTCCTCGCGGTCCTGCTCGCGTGGCCGGTGCCGCGCGCCCTGTCCCGAGCGACGTCGCTGCGGCGGGCCCCGCGCGCGGCCCTCGTGCTCTGGCAGTCGACCGCCGTGGCGGCCGTGCTCTCCGCACTGCTGGCAGCTCCGGCCGCCATCCCGACGATGGTCGGGCAGAAGCTGCGCCTGTCGGAGCACTGGGTCGTCCTCGCCGTGGCGGCCGCTCTCAGCGCGGTCGTGGCCGTGCGGCTGCTGATGTCGGCCGACCGCGTCGGGCGCAACCTCCGCGCCGCCCGCCGCCGCCACCGCGACCTCGTCGACCTGCTCGGCGTCCCCGGCGTGGGAGCCGACCGCGACATGCGGGTGCTCGAGCACACCACGCCGACGGCGTACTGCGTCCCGGGCGTCCGCCGCCGTGTCGTGCTGACTCAAGGCACCCTCGACCGCCTCGGCCCCGACGAGCTGTCGGCGGTGCTGGCCCACGAGCGCGCCCATCTGGCGGCCCGCCACGACCTCGTCATGGAGTTCTTCACCGTGGTGCACGAGGCGATGCCCGGGTTCCTGCGCTGCGACGCTGCCCTGCGCGAGGTGCACCTGCTCATCGAGGTGCTGGCCGACCGGGCTGCCGTCCGGCGCGCTGGCCCGGTCAGCACCGGCCGGGCCATCGTCGCGATGGCCGGTGGCCCCAGTCCGGCCGGCGCCCTGGCGATGGCGGACAGCGCCCGCGTCGCGACCGCTCGCATCGGACTGCTCGATCCGGATCACATTGCGGGTGTGCCGATCCCGGCCGTCGCCGCGATGATGTATGCCGTGTCGGCCCTCCTCGTCGTGACTCCCCTCGCGCTCTACACCGCCGCGATGGCCGGGCTGACGCTCGCCTGAGCCGCTGGCTCCCGCGCGCCCGCCAGGCGTCTGGGCCACCCGCGAGCGGGTGCCGCGCGTCGGTAGGGTGGCTGGCATGCGCGTACTCGTCAGTGGCGGAGCCGGATACATCGGCTCGCACACCGTGGTCCAGCTCGTCGCGGCTGGGCACGAGGTGCTCATCGTCGACAACTTCGGCAACAGCAAGCCCACGGTGGTCAACCGTCTCGAGGCGCTGACCGGCAGGCACCTCGACGTGCACTCGTTCGACCTGCGCGACCACGACAAGACCGAGCACCTCTTCGCCAGCGAGAAGATCGACGCTGTCATCCACTTCGCCGGGCTCAAGGCCGTCGGCGAGAGCGTCGAGCTGCCGCTCGAGTACTACGAGAACAACCTCGTCTCCACCTTCTCGCTCGTGCGGGCGATGCGCCGGCACGGCGTGTCGAAGCTCGTCTTCAGCAGCTCGGCCACGGTCTACGGCCACAACACACCGCCGCTCACCGAGGACATGCCGACCTCGGCGACCAACCCGTACGGCTGGACCAAGGTGATGATCGAGCAGATCCTGCGCGACGTCGCCGCGGCCGACCCGTCGCTGCGGATCGCACTGCTGCGCTACTTCAACCCGGTCGGCGCCCACGCAAGCGGCACCATCGGCGAGGACCCGCAGGGCATCCCCAACAACCTGATGCCGTTCATCGCGCAGGTCGCCGTCGGCCGCCGCGACAAGCTGCTCGTCTTCGGCGACGACTACCCCACGCCCGACGGCACTCCGCTGCGCGACTACATCCACGTCGAGGACCTCGCCGCCGGTCACCTCGCAGCCCTGGACCGCCTCGGCAAGGTCGACGACCCGGTGTCGACCTGGAACCTCGGCACCGGCCACGGCACGAGCGTGCTCGAGGTGCTGCACGCGTTCGAGCGCGCCATCGGGCGCGAGCTGCCCTACGAGGTCGTGGCCCGCCGGCCGGGTGACGCGCCCGAGTCGTTCGCCGACCCGTCGCGCGCCAACGCCGAGCTGGGCTGGAGGGCGGAGCGCACGATCGAGGACATGTGCGTCGACCAGTGGCGCTGGCAGAGCGCCAACCCCAACGGCTACCCCGACGCCTGACCCGAGGGAAACTGCCCACTCGACGGTGGAGGGTGGGGTCAGGGGCGAGGGTCGAGGGCGTCGTAGTCGCGGAACGAGGTCACCCGCGCGACGGTGACGATGACCAGGACGACGACGAGAGCGCCGCCGACGACGGGGGGCACCCACGTGGCGGTCAGGGTGGCCACCGTGCCGGCGAACATCTGTCCCAGCCGCGGCCCGCCGGTCACGACAACCGTGAACACGCCCTGGGTGCGGCCGCGCAGGTGGTCCGGAACCGCTGCCTGCAGGATCGACTGGCGGAAGATCGAGCTGATGTTGTCGGAGCCGCCCGCCACGGCGAGGCAGAGGGCCGACAGCCCCAGCGCCCACCGGTCGACCTGGCCGAAGTCCATGGACTCGACGGCGTGCCCGCCCAGCTCGGTGGCAGCCAGCACCACACCGAAGCCGAAGATGGCGAGGCCGTAGGAGACGATCGCGTTGCGGATGGCACGACCTTGCCAGCGCAGGCCGGTCACGCGGCCGGAGACGATGCTGGAGAGGATGCCGCCCACCGCGAACGACGCGAGCAGGATGCCGGCCGTGATCGAGCCGCCGCCGATGACGGTCGCCCCCACGGCGGGGAAGAGCACCATCGGCTGGCCGAAGGTCATGGCGATGATGTCGACGACGAAGCTCATCCGCACGTTGGGGGCGCGCCGGAGGTGCGCCAGGCCGTCGACGACGGAGCGGAAGCCCCCGGTGGCGGGACGCTCACCCTCGGGGCGGATGCGAGGCAGCGTCCAGAGTCCGAAGAAGCCGGCGAAGAAGAGCACGACGTCGACGGTGTAGGTCCAGGCGTACCCCGCGCGCGCGACGAGCACGCCGGCGATGCCCGGGCCGACCGTCACCATGACACCGGCCGAGATGCCGAGCAGGGCCGCCGCCTTGGGCAGCTGCTCCTTGGGCAGCAGCCGCGGCGTGATCGCCTGTCGTGTGGCCGAGGCGATGGTCGCCGCGACCGCGTTGACGGTGGTGATGACATAGAAGACCCAGACGGAGGCGGCGCCCGCCCACGTGATCGCGGCGAGCACCACGGTCGAGGACCAGGCGACGGTCGACGCCGACATCGCGACGGTGCGCCGGTCGAACCGGTCGGCGATGGCGCCGCCGTAGAGGCCGGCAACGATCATCGGCAGCAGCGAGAACCACGCCACGAGCGAGACCATGAACGTCGAGTGCGTCAGGTCGTAGATGTGCAGTCCGACGGCCGTGTTGGTGACGAACGTGCCGATGCCGGCGAGAGTGTTGCCGGCCCAGAGCCGCGCGAAGGCGGGGCTCACCCGCAGCGGCGTCAGGTCGATGAGGTGGGAGCGACGGGCTGCCTCGACGGGTGCGGACGCCGGCGGGCCTGGAGGTACGTCGGTCACGGAGCGAAACTACGCCACGGCGAGCTCGCCGACCGGGGCGGGCAGGCAGGCCTCGACCTCACGCAGCCGTGAGCCGTCACGCACCCACACCCAGCAGCCGTCGGCAGCGCGCCGCGCGACCTGGGTGCGCACCGTGCCGTCAGCCGTGGTGGCCGTCGTCATCGCGAGGTCGCCCGTGACGACCGCCCGCGCCGTCACCGCGGCCCAATCGGCAGGGCCGTCGACCTCGCCAGCAGCACCGGACCGCCCCGGCCCGAGGGCACCGGCAGCGAGCGCAGCGGCGAACGCCTCACGGATGGCTGCCGGGCCCGCCGCCTCGCGTCCACGGGGGAGGCTCACGACGGCGTCAGCGGCATACAACCCGACAATGCCCTCGAGATCGCCCTCCGCGACAAAGGCGGCAAAGCGGGACTCGAGGTCTTCCGGAGCTCTCGCCCCGAAAGGAGTCGGGTGCTCGGGGTGCACGGTCGTCGTCATGGCGCGTACGCTGCCACCGTCCACCGACAACGCCTCCACGACAACGATGTCGAGCAGTGAGGTCGCTTCGGGGCTCGACGGGGGATCAGGGGTGTTCAATGGGCATCATGTCGTCTCGCCCACTCCGCATCACGTTCGTGTGCAGCGGCAACATCTGCAGGTCACCCATGGGTCACGTGATCCTGCAGCAGCTCGTGGAGGATGCCGGCCTGACCGGCCAGGTGACCGTCACCTCGAGCGGGACGGGTGACTGGCACGTCGGTGAGCACGCCGACCCGCGCACCGTCGCCATCCTCGCGGAGCACGGCTACGACGGGTCGCGCCACCGCGCCCGCGAGTTCGACCCTGCGGAGTTCGACGAGGTGGACCTCGTCCTCGCCTCCGACGAGGGGCACGTGCGCACCCTGCAGCGCCTCGCCCGGACGGCGCACAACCGTGCCAAGATCCGCCTCGTGCGCGAGTTCGACCCGGAGGCCGTCGCCGCGGGCACGCTGGAGACGGGCGACCCCTGGTACGGCGGCGACGAGCACTTCGCCCGGTGCTTCGCTGAGGTGGAGGCCGCGTGCCACGGCATCCTGCACCACGTCAGGGGTGAGCTCGACGGCCGGCCGGCCAGCGCTCGCAACGGCGTCCGCAACGGCCAGCTCGCCGGTCACGTGCACGACGAGCGGCACGACGAGCTGGGCCCCGGGCGATCCTGACTCGATGGGAGACCTGTTCCTCACTGTGCCCGACTACCCCTATGGCTCCCCGTGCTGGGTCGACCTGCTCGTCGCCGACGTCCCGCGCGCCAAGGCCTTCTACAGCGAGCTGTTCGGCTGGGAGTGGCTGAGCGGCGACCCAGCCACCGGCGGCTACACCATGGCGCTGCGCGACGGACATCCCGTCGCCGGCATCAGCCGCAAGCCCGACGCGGCGCCGATTCCGAGCCAGTGGACGACCTACCTGCGCGTCGGTGACATCGAGGTCGCCGCCCGGGCCATCACCGCCTACGGCGGACGCACCCTCGGCCGCCCCGTCTCCCTCGGCGCCCTGTCGCGCACCCTCATCGCGATCGACCCGGGTGGCTGCTACTTCGGCGTCTGGGAGCCCGGCGACCTGCCGGGCAGCGGGGTCCTCGACGAGCCGGGGTCGCTGACGTGGAACGAGCTGCTGACCCGCGACTACGACCGCGTGCAGGGCTTCAACCTCGCTGTCTTCGGCCACGAGTTCACCGACGAGACAGAAGCCGGCGGCCCGCGCTGGGCCACGGCCCACACCGGAGACGGCAACCCGGCCTACGGCCTCGCCGAGATCGACGACGGGTGGCCGGGTGAGATCCCCTCGCACTGGGTGGCCTCCTTCGCGACGCACGACGTCGAGCCCGGCATCGCCCGAGCCCTGGGCCTCGGCGCCACCCTCCTGCAGGGCCCCGTCGACGGCCCCTACGGGGTCGGCGCCGTGCTGGGCGGCCCGGAGGGAGAAGTCTTCTCGCTCCTCGTGCCCGACCTCAACTGACCCGAGACCGACCCCAGCCCGACGCCCACAACGACCCACAGGAGGACCCGTGCCCGTCCATGAGGAGGGCTTCGCGCCCGGAACGCCGTGCTGGGCCGACGTCACGGTCGGGGACCTCGACCAGGCGCGAACCTTCTACGGCAGCCTCTTCGGCTGGACGTTCGAGGACCTGCCGCCCGAGGCCGGCGGCTATGTCATGGCCCGCAAGGACGGCCATGTGGTCGCCGGCGCCATTGCCCGCAACCCCGACGACCCCGGCCAGGTCAACGCCTGGACCCTCTACCTCGCGACCGACGACGTCGACGAGACCGCCGCCCGTGCCGAGACGGCCGGTGGCATCTTCTTCCTCCAGCCGATGGATGTGCTCCAGGTCGGCCGGATCGCCGTCGGCGCCGACCCCGCGGGCGCGGCCTACGGCCTCTGGCAGGCCAAGGAGCACACGGGCACCGACCTCGTGGACGAGCCCGGCGCCCTCTGCTGGGCCGAGGCGATGAGCCGCGACTACGAGGTGAGCAAGGCCTTCTACTCCGAGGTCTTCGGCTACGGGCTTCGCGAGATCGGCGAGGGTGGCTTCCACTACTCCGTCGTCACGCTCGACGGCGAGAAGCCCGTCGCCGGCATCGGAGCCGTGCCCGTGGAGGCGCCCGCCGACGTGCCGTCGCACTGGATGGTCTACTTCGCGGTCGCCGACTGCGACGCGGCCGCCGCGCAGGTCGTGGCCTTGGGCGGCTCTGTGCGCCAACCCCCCTCGGAGACCCCGTTCGGACGGCTGGCCCTCGTCGCCGGGGCCCAGGGCGAGACGTTCTCCATCATGCAGCTCCCGTCGGCTCCGCGGGCTGACGAGGACGGGGCCGACGCGCTGCGTCAGTGACCCACTTCGCGGGTCACTGACGCAGGAGCCCCTTCCGTATGCCGTATGCCGTATGCCGTATGCCGCGTGCCCGGGCCCGCGTGCCCGGGACCGCGTGGGGCCGCCGGGCCCGGCCGGACGGCATACGAAGCACTCGTCGTGCTCTGGGAGGATGTCGCCATGGCTTCGCTTGCTGACGCAACCCCGCCCATCGCCCTCGGGGCGCTCGACGGTCGCTACCGCGGCGCGGTCGCACCGCTCGTCGACCACCTCTCCGAGGCGGCGCTCAACCGGCAGCGCGTGCACGTCGAGATCGAGTGGCTGGTGCACCAGACGAGCCACGGTGTCGTGCCGGGCGTGCGCCGGCTGAGCGACGACGAGATCGCCGCGCTGCGTGCGGTGGTCGACGACTTCGGCGCCGTCGAGGTCGCCGAGCTCGGCGAGATCGAGCGGGTCACGGTGCACGACGTCAAGGCCGTCGAGTACTTCCTCAAGAAGCGCCTCACCGCGATCGCCCCGGACGACGAGGACAAGGGGCTCGGGGAGCTCATCCACTTCGGCTGCACGAGCGAGGACATCAACAACCTCTCCTACGCCCTCATGGTCAAGGGCGCGGTCGAGCAGGTGTGGCTGCCCAAGACGCGAGCACTCGTCGCGCAGGTCTCCGACATGGCCCGCGAGCTCAAGGACGTGCCGCTGCTCGCGCACACGCACGGCCAGCCGGCCACGCCGACGACGATGGGCAAGGAGCTCGCCGTCCTCGCACACCGCCTCGGCCGCCAGCTCCGGCGCATCGAGAAGCAGGAGTACCTCGGCAAGTTCAACGGCGCGACCGGCACCTTCGGCGCCCACGCGCTGGCGCTGCCCGACGTCGACTGGCCCGCCGTGTCGCGGGCCTTCGTCGAAGGCCTCGGCCTGACGTGGAACCCGCTCACGACGCAGATCGAGAGCCACGACTGGCAGGCCGAGCTCTACGCCGACGTCGCGCGCTTCAACCGCATCCTGCACAACCTCTGCACCGACATGTGGACCTACATCTCGCTGGGCTACTTCGCGCAGGTGCGAGGTCAGGGGACCGTCGGGTCGAGCACGATGCCCCACAAGGTGAACCCGATCCGCTTCGAGAACGCCGAGGCCAACCTCGAGGTGAGCAACGCCCTGCTCGACGTCCTCGGCGGCACGCTCGTGCAGAGCCGGCTCCAGCGGGACCTCACCGACAGCTCCATGCAGCGCAACATCGGCACGGCCTTCGGACACTCGATCCTCGCCCTCGACAACGTCGCCCGCGGCCTGGCCGGCCTGGACGCCGTCCCGGAGCGGATGGCCGCCGACCTCGAGGCAAACTGGGAGGTTCTCGGCGAGCCCATCCAGTCGGCGATGAGAGCCCTTGGCGCACAAGGGGTCCCGGGCATGGAGGAGCCCTACGAGCGCCTCAAGGAGCTGACGCGCGGCCGCCGGATCGACGGGGACGACCTGCGCGAGTTCGTCCGGGGGCTCGGACTGCCCGACGAGGTGGAGGCCCGGTTCGTGGCGCTGACGCCGCAGACCTACACCGCCCTCGCGAGCCGGCTCGTCGACGACTACCTGGCCTGACGGCATACGACCGCGGCTGCGCTCCGCACCCTGGCCGGTATGCCGGGTGGCGGGCTAACGTGCCGGAGCATGGCCCGCTCGCGCACCGCCACGCTCCCTGACCTCGACGAGGCGGCCATGACGCTGCCCGAGGTGACCCGCGACCCGCCCTCGGGCGGGCGACCCACGTTCGCGGTGCGCGGCCGGACGTTCGCCTTTGCGCGTGGCCCGCGGAAGGACGCCGTGGACCCAGGGACGGGAGAGCCCTACGACGACGTGCTCGTCTTCTCCTGCACGGCCGAGGACAAGGAGTCGATGGTCTCGGACCCGGACTCGCCATGGTTCACGACTCCGCACTGGAACGGCTACAACGCCGTACTGCTGCTCGAGCGCGACCTCGGCCGGCTCACCGTGGAGGAGATCCGGGAGGTCGTGACCGACGCGTGGCTGGCCAAGGCGCCGAAGCGGCTGGCGAAGGAGCTGCTCGGCGGGTCCTGACGGCAGGAATACCCTCTGGGGGTATGTTGTTGTCGAGGCCGAGGAGGTGCCATGGCTGGATACACCGGCAGCAAGGACGACTACCTGAAGCGCCTGCGCCGCATCGAGGGACAGGTGCGCGGCGTGCAGAAGATGGTCGACAGCGACACGTACTGCATCGACATCCTCACCCAGGTCAGCGCCATCACCAAGGCACTGCAGGCGGTGAGCCTCGGGCTGCTCGAGGACCACGTCGCGCACTGCGTCGTCGACGCCGCCCGCGAGTCCGACGCGGCCGCCGCCGAGAAGGTGCGCGAGGCATCCGAGGCCATCGCCCGTCTCGTGCGCAGCTGACCACCCGACCCACCCACCGACCACCTGCCCCAGGAGGCACCCGATGACCGAGACCACCCAGACCGAGATCACCGTGGCCGGCATGACGTGTGGCCACTGCAGCGCCGCGGTCAGCGGAGAGCTGTCGTCGCTGCCCGGCGTCGTCGCCGTCGCCGTCGACCTGCACCCGGGCGAGGACTCGGGCGTGACCATCACCAGCGAGGCCCCCCTCGACCCGGCTGCCGTCGCGGAGGCCGTGGCCGAGGCGGGCTACGACCTCCGATGACCGAGGGCGCAGCGGTGACCACGACCGAGCGGAACCACGACGAGGTCCGCCTCGCGATCACGGGCATGACCTGCGCCTCGTGCTCGGCCCGGATCGAGCGCAAGCTGTCCAAGGTCGCCGGCGTCGAGGTCGCGACCGTCAACCTCGCCACCGAGAAGGCCCTCGTCTCCTTCTCGGCGCCCGTCACCGTCGAGCAGATCGTCGCCGAGGTGAAGAAGACCGGCTACGGCGCCACCGTCATCGACGGCTCGCGCCCGGCCCCCTCCGGCCAGGGTGCGTATGCCGTGTCGTCCCCCGGTGCGCCCGCCGACACCGCTGACACCGCGGACGGCGAGGGTGGCGAAGGCGGGCGCCGCGAGGCCGGCAAGCCGCTGGCCGGAGCGCTGCTGGAGAAGCTGCGGTCGCACGAGCTGGCGCGGCGCAAGGCCCGCAACGCCGGCGCGGACGCGGGGGACCGCGCCGGGAACGACCGCGACCACACGCCGGCCCAGGACGTCCTCAAGCACCGGCTCGTCGTCGCGATCGCCCTGACGTTCCCTGTGCTGCTGCTCGCCATGGTGCTGCCCGCCTTCGCGGCGAGCCCGTGGCTGCAGCTCGTCCTGGCAACTCCCGTCGTCTTCTGGTGCGCCTGGCCCTTCCACCGGGCTGCCGCCGTCAACGCCCGCCACCTCGCCTCGACGATGGACACCCTCGTCTCGCTCGGCGTGCTCGCCGCGTGGGGCTACTCCGTCGTCACCCTGCTGCAGGGGGGCATGCACCTCTACTTCGAGGTGGCTTCGGTCGTCACGACGTTCCTGCTCGTCGGGCGCTTCCTCGAGGCCCGCGCGAAGGACTCCGGCCGGGACGCCCTGCGCTCGCTGCTCGACCTCGGCGCCAAAGACGTGTCGGTGCTGCGCATCGACCCGACGTCCCGGGTCACCAGCGAGATCCGCATCCCGATCGACCAGCTCGTCGCCGGCGACCAGTTCATCGTGCGTCCGGGCGAGAAGGTCGCCACCGACGGCGTCGTGCGCGACGGCTCGAGCGCGGTCGATGCCAGCCTCCTCACCGGCGAGTCGACGCCGGTCGACGTCTCGCCGGGCGACGACGTCACGGGTGGCTCGGTCAACACGACCGGACGCCTCGTCGTGGAGGCGCGCCGGGTCGGCGCCGACACGATGCTCGCCGGCATCCAGCGGCTCGTCGAGACCGCGCAGACCGGCAAGGCCGACGTGCAGCGCCTCGCCGACCGGGTCTCGGCCGTCTTCGTGCCCGTCGTCCTCGTCGTCGCGCTCGTCACCCTCGTCGCCTGGCTCGCGACGGGCCACGATCTCGGGACCTCCCTCGCCGTCGCGGTGACGGTCCTCATCATCGCGTGCCCCTGCGCGCTCGGGCTGGCGACGCCGACGGCCCTGCTCGTCGGCACCGGCCGCGGTGCCCAGCTCGGCACCCTCATCAAGGGACCACAGGTGCTCGAGGACACGCGCCGCGTCGACACCGTCGTGCTCGACAAGACCGGCACGGTCACCACGGGCCAGCTGCGTCTGCGGAGCATCACCGTGCGTGGCCCCCTGTCGAAGAAGGCCGCCCTGACCGCGGCCGCCGCCGTGGAGCAGGGCAGCGAGCACCCCATCGCCCGCGCGGTCGTCGACGGCGCCCGGCTCGCCCGCCTCGACCTGCCTCGCATCCGCGACTTCCAGGCCAACCCGGGCGAGGGCGCCACCGCCCGCATCAAGGACACCGAGGTCACGGTCGGCAAGGCGGCGCTCTTCGAGAGCGTCGACCCCGACCTGCTCGAGCACGCCCGCACCCACGCCGGCACCACGGTCTTCGTCGGGTGGGACGGGGACGCGCAGGCGGCCCTCACGGTCGAGGACACCGTGCGCGACTCGTCCAAGGCCGCCATCGCCCGTCTCCGGGCGCTCGGCCTGACGCCGTACCTCCTGACCGGTGACAGCGCCGTCAACGCGCGCAGCGTGGCCGAGCAGGTGGGCATCGACGCGTCCAACGTCCGCGCCGAGGTGCTGCCCGCCGAGAAGCACGCGGTCGTCACCGACCTGCAGAGCTCGGGCCGGGTCGTCGCGATGGTCGGCGACGGGGTCAACGACGCCGCCGCCCTGGCCCAGGCCGACCTCGGCCTGGCGATGGGTTCGGGCACCGACGTCGCGATGGACTCCGCCGACATCGTCCTCGTGCGCCCTGACCTGGACGCCGTCGCCGACGCCATCGGCCTGTCCCGCGAGACGCTGCGCATCATCAAGCAGAACCTCGCCTGGGCGTTCGGTTACAACACGGCCGCCATCCCGCTCGCCGCCTTCGGCCTGCTCAACCCGATGATCGCCGGCGCGACGATGGCCTTGTCGTCAGTTCTCGTCGTCAGCAACTCGCTGCGCCTCAAGCGCTGGACCCGCTGACCCGCACCTCGCACAGGGCGCCCCTGCGAAGGGCAGGCGCCGGCGTCGGGAGAGCACACGGCATACGCCATCGGGGACGACGAACGGCGGCCACCCCTTCGGGTGACCGCCGTTCAGTTGCGAGTTGGAGCTGGTCAGATGGTGACCTTGCCGGACGGGGTGTCGAAGGTGACCGACAGCAGACCCGGGGTGCCGTGCGGTGCGACGAAGGTGAAGTCGATGCCGCCCTTGTCCAGGGTGTCCTGCGGACCGAGCCACTCGCGCACCCGCTTGGGGTCACCGGCGATCTGGAGGTGGTCGATCGAGACCGACGTGTCGGCGCCCGCGGACGGGTGCACGGTCATGTCGTCCCACTCGATGAAGTAGGGGACCTGCGGGTCGGCCATGAGGCCCTTGATGCCGAGCTGGCGCCACTTGAGCTCGGTGCCGTCGGGACGGTGCCGGTTGCCGGGCACCGACTGACGGCCCAGGCGCTGCTCGACGACGGAGATGTCGTCGACGCACACGACCCAGCCGAGCCAGCCACCGCCGGCCTCGGAGGCGGCGCGGACGGCCTGCCCGAAGGGCGCCTTGTCGGAGGCCGGGTGGTCCAGCACCTCGACGACCTCGAGGTAGTGGTCCTTGGCCAGGGGGAAGATCACGTTGCGCGTGCCGAACCGGGGATGCACCCCTCCGTCGACCGGCGCGACGCCGATGAGCTCGGACAGCCGGGCCGCCGTGGCCTTGAGGCCACCCGCCTCTGCTGCATAGGAGACATGGTCAACTCGCATACAGAACATCGTGACACACGCCAAGGGGTGCTCTTGACCACCCCTCCCCGAGCCCCCCAAAGCTCGTCCCGTCGCTTACCTGGATGAAACCTGAC
>NZ_JBYTCI010000051.1:0-11950 GCF_058790095.1 Terrabacter sp. FW104-15G4B
GTAGGACGCAGCCGGACACACTTTCAGACAAACCCCGCCGGGTGACCGGCGGGGTTTGTCGCATTTCCGGGCCATGACCGGTGAATGTGCTCCAGGCCGATCGGCGCTGCGTGCGCCAGGGTCTAGGCTTTCCTTCGTGCCTGAACTCATCGCCTCCCCCACGCGCATCCCCGTCCCCGGCGGCAAGGTCATCGACGAGCACGTCGGTGCCGTCAACACGCCCGACGCGGCCTTGCAGTCGTCGGTCTCCGTCGCACGGATGGTGGCCCCCGCAGGGTGGTCGGAGCCGTTCCAGACCCCTGAGTTCGACGAGATCACCCTCGTGCTGGCTGGCACCGTCGTCGTCGACCACGACGGCGGATCACTCGAGGTGCAGGCCGGCCAGTCGGTGCTGACTCGCGGGGGAGAGCGCATCCGCTACTCGTGCGGTCCCGAGGGCGCCGAGTACGTCGCCGTGTGCCTGCCCGCGTTCAGCCCCGACACGGTGCACCGAGACGACGACGGCGACCAGGACGGCACCGGGACGACCGCATGAGCGACGACGTGCTGCTCGCCGCACCCAAGGTGCTGCTGCACGACCACCTCGACGGTGGCCTACGGCCGCAGACCGTCGTGGAGCTGGCGTCCGAGAGCGGCTACCAGGGTCTCCCCGAGACCGACGCGACGGCCCTCGGGGCGTGGTTCCACGAGAGCGCCGACTCGGGATCGCTCCCGCGCTACCTCGAGACCTTCGACCACACGCTTGCCGTCATGCAGACCCGTGAAGGCCTTTTCCGCGTTGCGAGCGAGTGCGCCCAGGACCTCGCCGCGGACGGCGTCGTCTACGCCGAGAGCCGTTATGCGCCCGAGCAGCACCTGACCCATGGGCTCACGCTCGAGGGCGTCGTCGAGGCCGTCAACGCCGGTCTACGGGACGGAGAGGCCAAGGCTGCCGCGGCCGGCCACCCCATCCGGGTGACGACCCTGCTGACGGCCATGCGGCATGCGGCGAAGTCGACCGAGATCGCCGAGCTCGCGATCCGCTACCGCGACGAGGGCGTCTCGGGCTTCGACATCGCCGGCGCCGAGGCGGGCTACCCGCCCACCCGGCACCTCGACGCCTTCGAGTACCTCCGGCGCGAGAACTTCCACTTCACCATCCACGCAGGCGAAGCGTTCGGCCTGCCGTCGATCTGGGAGGCCATCCAGTGGTGCGGCGCCGACCGCCTCGGCCACGGCGTCCGCATCGTCGACGACATCACCGTGGACGGGTCGCCCTTCGGTGAGTGGATCGAGGGCCACACGGACGACCATGACGCCCTCACGACGCTGGAGCTCGACCGGGTGCGCCTCGGCCGGCTGGCGGCATACGTCCGCGACAAACGCATCCCGCTGGAGATGTGCCCGAGCAGCAACCTGCAGACCTCCGCCGCGCCCTCGATCGCCCACCACCCCATCACCCTGCTGCTGCGCCTGCGCTTCCGCGTCACCCTCAACACCGACAACCGCCTGATGAGCGGGACCTCCATGACGAGGGAGGCCACGTTGCTGCACGACGAGGCCGGCTGGGACGTCGGCGACCTGCGCTGGGTGACGATCAACGCCATGAAGTCGGCCTTCATCCCGTTCGACGAGCGCCTCGCGCTCATCGACGACGTCATCAAGCCGGGCTACGCAGCGGTCGGCTACGAGACCGCGCCTCACGGCTGAGCAGCGTCAGTGCGACCGCCGGGACCGCACGCGAGCGAGCTCAGTTCTGCCCGGTCGCGGCTGCGACCGCCGCCTCCACGTGCAGTCGCGTCGTCGGGAAGACCGGCACGTCCGAGTCCGACTGGTCGACGAGCAGCTCGATCTCGGTGCAGCCGAGGATGATGCCCTCGGCGCCGGCGGCCACGAGTCGCGCGATCACCTCGCGGTAGGCCTGCCGGGACTCCTCGGTGACGACGCCGAGGCACAGCTCGTCGTAGATCACTCGGTGCACGACGGCGCGGTCGGTGGCGTCAGGCACGAGGACCGTCAGCCCGTGGGCGGCCAGGCGGTCCCGCAGGAAAGGTTGCTCCATCGTGTAGGCGGTCGCGAGCAGTCCCACCTGTCCGATCCCGGCAGCCCGGACGGCTTCGGCCGTGACGTCGCCGATGTGGAGCAGCGGGATCGAGATCGCAGCCTCGAGCTGCGGGGCGACCTTGTGCATCGTGTTGGTGCACAGCACCAGGAGCTCGGCGCCTCCGGCCTCGAGCCCGACCGCGGCCGCGACCAGCAGCGCACCGGCGTCGTCCCACCGGTCCTCGGCCTGGCAGCGTTCGATCTCGGCGAAGTCGACGGAGTGCAGCAGCAGCCGGGCGGAGGAGAGGCCTCCGAGCTGCTCACGCACGAGCTCGTTGGCGAGGCGGTAGTACGCCGCGCTCGACTCCCAGCTCATCCCGCCGAGCAGGCCGATCAGCTTCATGACGCCGTCGTCGCCACGAGCAGCGCGCTGAGCTCGGCCTCGGCCTCGCGCGGGTGCACGCACCGGGCCCCGTGCGCCTGGGCCTCGGCCACGACGCGGGGTTCGTCACGCCACAGCGCGAGCCCACGGCGCATCAGGATGTGCGCTGGCTTGCGCCGTTCGGACAGGTCGCGGACGAAGCGGCGCGCCGCCGTCAGGGAGCGGTTCTGGCGCACGCACAGGGCGTCCGCGAGCAGGCCTTCGCTCTGCAGCCGCTCCACGAGGCGTCCAGCGAAGAGGCCCTCGGCGAGGACGTAGTCGTCGGGCTCGGCGTGCAGCAGGTGGCGCCCGGTGACGGCGGATGCACCGATGTCGTAGACGGGGACCTCGACCCTGCCCTCGTCGACGAGCCGGCCCAGGGCCTCCACGGCCGAGTCGGCGTCCCACGAGTCGGCGTGGTCCCAGTCGGGGATGCCGAGCGGGGAGCGCGGCAGCCGCGGGTCACTGGCCTCGAGGTAGAAGTCGTCGAGCCGGACGACCGGCCAACCGTGACCGGCGCTCAGCCGCTCTGCCAGGCGGCTCTTGCCGGCCCCGCTCGGACCCGTCAGCAGGATGACCCGCCGGCGGTCGCGGCGCGAGCGGCCACCCTCCGCGGGTGCTTCGGGCTGCACCGAGGCCACCTCGTCTCCTGGTGTCGAGGGCTCAGAGGCCCTTGGGGTGCCAGACGGTCTTGGTCTCGACGAACGCCCGGATGCGGCCGAGGCCGGGGTCGGCGTTCCAGTCGGGCTCGACCGGGGCGCCGTCCTGCAGCATCGGGCGGAACACGCGCTTGAGGTTGCCGGCGGCCTCGGCCTCGAGCGTCGC
Organism: Terrabacter sp. FW104-15G4B; assembly: GCF_058790095.1. NCBI lineage: Bacteria > Bacillati > Actinomycetota > Actinomycetes > Micrococcales > Intrasporangiaceae > Terrabacter > Terrabacter sp. FW104-15G4B. The sequence continues at coordinate 3,269 of NZ_JBYTCI010000051.1, forward strand.
CCAGTCGACGCCGTCGGCGCCGGCCACTCCGGTGAGGTCGATCGCGTTGACGTCACGGTGGGCGGCGAGCCACGTCGCGACCTCGCCGGTCTTCGCCGTGATGAGGTTGACGACACCGCCCGGCACGTCGGACGTCGCGAGCACCTCGCTGAACGTCACAGCGGGCAGCGGCCGGTTGGCGGACGTCACGACCACGGCGGTGTTGCCGGAGGCGATGACCGGGGCCACCACCGAGACCAGACCGAGCAGCGAGGAGCGTTGCGGCGCAAGGACGCCCACGACACCGGTCGGCTCTGGGGCGGACACGTTGAAGAAGGGGCCGGCGACCGGGTTGAGGTTGCCGAGCACCTGGGCGATCTTGTCGGTCCACCCGGCATACCAGACGACGCGGTCGATGGCGGCGTCCACCAGCGGGCCGGCGGCGCGCGCCGAGAGGCCCTCGCTCGCGGCGACCTCCTCCACGAACTGCGCGCGGCGGCCCTCGAGCACCTCGGCGACGCGGTAGAGCACCTGACCGCGGTTGTACGCCGTGGCGCCGGACCAGCCGGGCAGCGCGGCCCGAGCCGCCACGACGGCGTCCCGGACGTCCTTGCGGGAGCCCATCGCGGCGTTGGCGAGGAACTCGCCCGTGGCCGAGACCACCTCGTAGGAGCGGCCTGACTCGCTGCGCGGGAACTTGCCCCCGATGTAGAGCTTGTAGGTCTTGCGCACGTCGAGGCGGCTCATCGGGCGGCTCCCGTCAGGGTCGAAGGGGCGGTCGAAGGGGCGGTGGTCACGTACGCCTCGAGGCCGTGCCGGCCGCCCTCGCGGCCGTAGCCCGACTCCTTGTAGCCGCCGAACGGCGACGTCGGGTCGAAGCGATTGAAGGTGTTGGCCCAGACGACACCGGCCCTCAGGTGGTCGGCCATCCAGAGGATGCGCGAGCCCTTCTCGGTCCAGACGCCGGCGGAGAGGCCGTAGGCCGTGTTGTTGGCCTTGGCGACCGCCTCCTGCGGCGTGCGGAAGGTCAGCACCGACAGGACCGGGCCGAAGATCTCCTCGGTCGCGACACGGTGGGTCTGCGAGACGCCGGTCAGGACCGTCGGGGGGAACCAGTAGCCCTTGGTGGGCAGGGTGCACTCGGGGCTCCAGCGCTCGGCGCCCTCGGCCACCCCCGCCTCGACGAGTGAGGTGATGCGGTCGAGCTGGGCCTTGCTGTTGATCGCGCCGAGGTCGCTGTTCTTGTCCATCGGGTCGCCCACCCGCAGCGTCGCGAGACGGCGCTTCAGCCGGGCCACGACCTCGTCGTGGACGTTCTCCTGCACGAGCAGGCGCGAGCCGGCGCAGCACACCTGGCCCTGGTTGAAGAAGATCCCGCCGACGATGCCCTCGACCGCCTGGTCGATGGGCGCGTCGTCGAAGACGATGTTGGCGGCCTTGCCGCCGAGCTCGAGCGTCGCCTTCTTCGACGTGCCGGCGATCGAGCGGGCGATGGCCTTGCCGACCTCCGTCGATCCGGTGAAGGCCACCTTGTCGACGTCGGGGTGCTCGACGAGGGCCTGTCCGGTGCGGCCGTCACCCGTGACGATGTTGACGACGCCCGCGGGCAGCTCGGCCTGCTGGCACACCTCGGCGAAGAGCAGCGCCGACAGCGGCGTCGTCTCGGCGGGCTTGAGCACGACGGTGTTTCCCGTCGCGAGGGCCGGCGCGATCTTCCACGCGAGCATGAGCAGCGGGAAGTTCCACGGGATGACCTGACCGACCACGCCGTGCGGGCGGGGCACGTCGGCGCCCGAGGCGGACAGGCCGGCATACTCCAGCTTGTCGGCCCAGCCCGCGTGGTAGAAGAAGTGCGCGGCGGCGACCGGCACGTCGACGTCGCGGGTCTCCTTGATCGGCTTGCCGTTGTCGAGCGTCTCGAGCACGGCGAACTCCCGGGCGCGCTCCTGCAGGATGCGCGCGATGCGGAAGAGGTACTTGCCGCGCTCGGCGCCGCTCATCCGGCCCCAGACACCCTCGTAGGCGCGGCGGGCGGCGGCGACGGCCTTGTCGACCTCCTTGGGTCCGGCCTGGCTCACCTCGGCGAGGACCGTCTCGTCGGCGGGGTTGATCGTGGGGAAGGTCGCCTTCGGGCGCGTGAACGCGCCGTCGATGAAGAGGCCGTAGGACTTCTCGATCGTGACGATGGCGCGCGACTCGGGCGCGGGGGCGTACTCGAACTTCGGCATCAGGGTGTCTTTCGCGGTCGGTCAGTCGATCGTCACGTAGTCGGCGCCGGAGTAGGCGCCCGTGACGAGCTTCTGGCGCTGCAGGAGCAGGTCGTTGAGGAGGCTGGACGCGCCGAAGCGGAACCACTCGGGACTGAGCCAGTCGTCGCCGGCGATCTCGCTGACCATGACGAGGTACTTGATGGCGTCCTTGGTCGTCTTGATGCCGCCGGCCGGCTTCACGCCCACCTGGACGCCGGTCAGCTCGCGCCAGTCTCGGACCGCCTCGAGCATCACGAGCGTGACCGGCAGGGTGGCTGCGGGCTGGACCTTGCCGGTTGAGGTCTTGATGAAGTCGCCGCCGGCGAGCATCGACAGGTAGGAGGCGCGGCGGACGTTGTCGTAGGTGACGAGCTCACCGGTTTCCATGATGACCTTGAGGTGCGCCGCCCCGCAGGCCTGCTTCACCTCGGCGATCTGGTCGAAGACGGTGAGGTAGTCGCCGGACAGGAAGGCCCCGCGGTCGATGACCATGTCGATCTCGTCCGCGCCCGCCGCGACTGCGTCACGCGTGTCGGCCAGCTTGACGGCCAGGCTCGCCCGTCCTGAGGGGAAGGCCGTCGCCACGGCAGCGACGTGGATGCCGCTGTCGCCGAGCGCCGCCTTCGCGGTCGCGACCATGTCGCCGTAGACGCAGATCGCGGCTGGGCGTGGCGTCGTCGGGTCGAGCGCGTCCGGCACGAGGGCCTTGGCGCACAGCGAGCGCACCTTGCCGACGGTGTCGGAGCCCTCGAGGGTGGTCAGGTCGATCATCCCGATGGCGGCGTCGATGGCCCAGGCCTTGCTCGTGGTCTTGACAGAGCGGGTCCCGAGCGCAGCGGTGCGGGCCTCGCAGCCGACCTGGTCGACGCCCGGCAGGCCGTGCAGCCAGGAGGTGAGGGCACGGTTGGTCAGGCGAGACACGCCGAGGACGTCCCGCGCCTGCGCGGTGAGGTCCTGCGCGCTGAGCGTCGTGGTGCTAACTGTCACCACCGGAGTCTATCCGCCTGTCGAGTCGGGCCGTGACGCGTGAGAGAGTCTCACCGTGAGCCCAGATGTGTCGCAGCAGCCCGCCGACTCACCCAAGGACGGCAGCGGGCTGCGCGACGCCCGCACGTTGCGGCCGGGTTCGTCGGTCACCGTCGGTGTCATCGGCGGACTCGCGGGACTCGCGCTGCTGGTACCGGGACTGCTCACCGAGCCGCGCAGCTGGACGCTCATCTCGACCACCGTGCTGGCGCTCGTGCTGCTCTGGCTCTTCGTCGTGCGCCCCAGCGTCATCCTGCACGCCGAGGGCCTGCGAATCGTCAACCCGCTCCGGGTCGTCGACCTGACCTGGCCCGTCATCAGCGAGGTCCGCTCCCGCTGGGCTCTCGAGGTGGTGGCCGAGGGCCGCAAGTACACCGCCTGGGGCGTGCCCGCGGACCCGGGCCGGCCGAGGTACGGCCGCGGGATGCTGACCCCCGGTGCCAACAAGGTCCGGGGCAAGGGCACGACCGAGGCCCCCACGAAGTCCAAGGTGGAGGCCCAGGGGGTCGCCACGGAGGTCGAGGAGCGCATCGGCGCAGACCGCAGGCGCAAGGACGGCCGAACCCCGCGCATCGCCACCCAGGTCTGGGACCCCGTGGCCGTCGGCCTGCTGCTCGTCGCGACGGTCTTCTTCATCCTCGCCACGTTCGTCGCCTGAGTCTTCCGGCGCCAGCAGCCGTACGCATACGGCCTGCGTCCGCGCGCGCCACCTGCGCCGTGGGAAAGTGCCCACTTGAGGCCGTCCCCCACGTCGAATGGGCAGTTTCCCACCCCCGGGTTCGTCACCGCACGGTGGCGGGAGGCCGGCTCAGAGGGAGGTGAGGGTCTCCATGTCGGCGCGGACGCGGGCCAGGCGGGTCTCGGCCACGGCGCGGGACTCGCGAAGCGTCTCGGCGCTCGCGACGGGCTCGATGACCTCGAGGTAGACCTTGACCTTGGGCTCGGTCCCACTCGGGCGCACGATGATGCGCGACCGGTCGGCCAGGTGGTAGCGCAGCCCCTCGGTCGGCGGCAGGCCGCCGTCGCCCCGGGCCAGGTCGTCGGTGCGGGCGACGTCGACGCCTGACACCGCCCTCGGCGGCTCGGCGCGGAGGCGGCCCATCAGGGTGTCGCTCTGGGCTAGGTCGGCGACCCGGACCGAGAAGGAGTCGGTCGCGTGCACCCCGTGCTGCACCGCGAGGTCGTCGAGCAGGTCGGTGAGCGAGCGCCCCTGCGCCTTGAGGGTGGCCGCGAGCTCGGCGAGCAGCAGTGCGGCGCTGACACCGTCCTTGTCACGCACCAGCTGCGGCGCCACGCAGTAGCCGAGCGCCTCCTCGTAGCCGTAGCGCAGCCGGTCGACGCGGGAGATCCACTTGAAGCCGGTCAGGGTCTCCTCGTGGGAGAGCCCTGCGGACCTGGCGATCGACGCGAGCAGGCGGGACGAGACGATCGAGTTGGCGAACACGTCACGACGCGAGACGCCGCGCCGCACCACGTGGGCGCCGAGCAGCGCCCCCACCTCGTCACCACGCAGCATCCGCCAGTCACCGAGCGCCGGGTCGAGCACCGCTGCCGCGCACCGGTCGGCGTCTGGGTCGTTGGCGATGACGAGGTCGCAGCCGACCGCCCGGGCGCGGGCCAGGGCGAGGTCGATCGCGCCCTTCTCCTCGGGGTTCGGGAAGGCGACCGTCGGGAAGTCCGGGTCCGGCACAGCCTGCTCGTCGACGACGACGGGAGGGTCGAAGCCCGCCTGCACGAACGCACGGTGCACCGTGGCATGCCCGACTCCGTGCAGGCTCGTGTGGACGATGCTCAGCTCGCGCGGGGAGGACGGATCGACCACCGTCACCACCGCGTCGACGTACTGGTCGAGCAGGTTGTCGCCCAGCGTCTCCCACCCGTCGACGGCCCGCGGCACCTCGGAGACGCGCTCGATGCGGGCGATGTGCGCCGCGATCTGCGCGTCGGCCGGCGGCACGATCTGGCTGCCGTCACCGAGGTAGACCTTGTAGCCGTTGTCCTGCGGCGGGTTGTGGCTCGCCGTCACCATGACGCCGGCGTCGGCCCCCAGGTGGCGGATCGCGAACGCGAGGACCGGCGTCGGAAGCGGCTGGGGCAGCAGCAGCGCCCGGCCGCCGGCCGCCACCACCACGGACGCGGTGTCCCGGGCGAAGACGTCGGAGTTGTAGCGGGCGTCGTAGCCGATGACCACCGTGGGGGCGTCGCCCGCACGGCCCTCGTCCTTGAGGTATGCCGTGAGGCCGGCTGCCGCACGGATGACGACGCTCCGGTTCATCCGGTTGGGTCCGGCGCCAAGGGCGCCGCGAAGCCCAGCCGTGCCGAACTCGAGGAGCCCGGACATGCGGTCGGCCAGGTCCGCCGCAGCCGCCTCGTCACCGTCCGACGCGCGACGCAGGAGGGCGTCCAGCTCAAAACGCGTGGTGGGGTCGGGGTCGTCGTCGCGCCAGGCCCGGGCCGCGGCATACACCGCCTCGTTGCTCTCGGACATCACAGGCGCCCCACGACGTCGGCGAGCAGGCGGCCACAGCGGTCGGCCGCGGCGCGTCCGGCCTCCAGGACCTCCTCGTGGCTGAGCGGGCTCTGCGAGATGCCCGCGGCGAGGTTGGTCACGAGCGAGATGCCGAGCACCTCGAGGCCGCACTGGCGGGCCGCGATGGCCTCGAGCGTCGTGGACATCCCGACGAGGTCGCCCCCCAGCACCTTGGCCATCTGCACCTCGGCCGGCGTCTCGTAGTGGGGCCCGCGGAACTGGACGTAGACACCCTCGTCGAGGTCCGGGTCCACCTCGCGTGCGAGGTCGCGCAGGCGCGGCGAGTAGAGGTCGGTGAGGTCGACGAAGTTCGGGCCTTCGACGGGGGAGTGCGCGGTGAGGTTGATGTGGTCGCGGATGAGGACGGGGGTCCCGGGCGCCCAGTCGGGGTTGAGCCCGCCACAGCCGTTGGTCAGCACGATCGCCTCGCACCCGGCGGCATTGGCCGTCCGCACCCCGTGGACGACGGAGCGCACCCCGCGACCCTCGTAGAAGTGGGTGCGGGTGCCGAAGACGAGCGCGCGCCGGCCCGTGTCGCCGATCGCGACCGACCGCATGCTGCCCGAGTGGCCCTCGACCGCGGCCTGGTGGAAGCCCGGCACCTCGGCGTTCTCGACCGTGGCGAGCGTCTCACCGATGAGGTCGGCCGTCTGTCCCCAGCCGGAACCGAGCACCAGCGCGACGTCGTGGCGCGCGACTCCGGTGCGCTCCGCGATGACGGCGGCGGCGTCGGCGGCAACGTCGAAGGGGTCGGTCGAGGGGTCGCTGAGATCACGCGGGGAACTGGTCACGGTCAGGACTCTAGCGAGGTCGGTACCGCCCGGACGTCGATCCCCGACGCGTTCGGGGCCTGCCACCGGGGATGGTTGGATGGAGCACGTGATCACCCGTGAGACATCCGTCGTCATCATCGGCGGCGGCCCCGGTGGCTACGAGGCGGCCCTCGTCGCCGCGCAGCTCGGTGCGCAGGTCACCATCGTCGAGAAGGACGGCCTGGGCGGCGCCGCGGTGCTCACCGACTGCGTCCCGAGCAAGGCCCTGATCGCGACGGCCGACTACATGTCCGACTTCGAGACCGCCTCGCACCTGGGCGTCCGACTGCAGGACGACGACGGCGACGAGGTGTCGGACGCCGTCGCGCAGGCCCGCACCGTCAACGGCCGCATCCTCGAGCTCGCTGCCGCCCAGAGCGCCGACATCCAGGGCAGCCTCGAGCAGGTGGGCGTCACGGTGCTCCGGGGCACCGCGCGGGTGGCCGGACGCGACCTCGTCGTCGCCGCGCTGGCCGACGGCACCACCCAGCAGCTGCGTGCCGACGTCGTGCTCGTCTCGACCGGCGCGTCCCCGCGCGTCATGGACACCATGCGCCCCGACGGCGAGCGCATCCTCACCTGGCAGCAGATCTACACCCTCGACGAGCTGCCGGAGCGGATCGTCGTCATCGGGTCCGGCGTCACCGGCGCGGAGCTCGCGCAGGCCTACCTCGGGCTCGGCTCACAGGTGGTGCTCGTCTCCTCGCGCGACCGCGTGCTGCCCGGCGAGGACGCCGACGCAGCGACCGTCATCGAGGACGTGTTCCGCAAGCGCGGCATGGAGGTCCTCAACAAGTCACGCGCGGCGTCGGTGGAGCGCACCGCCGATGGCGTCGTCGTCACCCTCGTCGACGGCCGCACCGTCGAGGGCTCGCACGCGCTGCTCGCCGTCGGCTCGGTGCCCAACACCACGGGTCTAGGCCTCGAGGAGGCCGGTGTGGAGCTGAGCCCCTCCGGTCACATCCAGGTCGACCGCGTCTCGCGCACGAACGTCGGAGGCATCTACGCCGCGGGCGACTGCACCGGGGTGCTCCCGCTGGCGTCCGTGGCCGCCATGCAGGGACGGATCGCGATGTGGCACGCCCTAGGCGACGCCGTGTCGCCCCTCAACGTGCGCGGGGTCGCCGCCAACATCTTCACCGAGCCCGAGATCGCGACCGTCGGGATCAGCCAGAAGGCCGCCGACGAGTCCGCCGACGTCGAGTCCGTGACCCTGCCGCTCGCCCGCAACCCGCGCGCCAAGATGCAGGGGATCAACGACGGCTTCGTGAAGCTCTTCTGCCGCAAGGGCTACGGCACGGTGCTCGGCGGCGTCGTCGTCGCCCCCAAGGCCTCCGAGCTGATCTTTCCCGTGGCGCTCGCCGTGCAGAATCGGCTCGGTGTCGACCAGGTGTCGAGCACCATCACGGTCTACCCGTCGCTCTCCGGCTCGGTCGCCGAGGCGGCGCGCCAGCTGCACCAGTCCGACTGACGGTGGGCAGCGCAGCCGGTCCAGCGGCTGGATCCGCAGGGTTTGCACGCCCGTCAGCGCGTGTCGTCGTCGGTGGGCGCCCGCCGGTCACGCTCCCCACGCTCGAGCTCGGCGTGGCTCTCCTTCACTGCCCAGCGTTCGCGCCGCCGGCGGGAGACCGACTCGCGTAGCTTCTTCTGCAACGGGTAGACGACGGCCGCCACGACGACGAGGATCACCAGGTTCGTCCCGGAGAAGATCGGCGGCGCGGCGGTCGCACTGGGCAGGGTCGCAAGCACACCAGCAGTGTGCCAGAGGCGTACCGTCGGCTCCGTGGCGACGTCGTCGTCACCTCAGCGTGCCGGGCGCATGACGGCCGGCGCCGCTCAGCAGGTCGACCGTGGAGGCATACGTCGTGAGCGACTGGATCCAGAAGGCCAAGGACTTCGTCAAGGGGCACCCCGAGCAGGCCCAGCAGGGTCTCGACAAGGCCGAGGAGCTCATCAACCAGCGCACCGGGGACAAATACGCAGGTCAGGTGGACCAGGGCACCGACAAGCTGAAGGAGACCCTGGGCCTGCCGCCCGACGTCGAGGGCGCGCAGCCGCCCGCCTCACCGGAGCCCCCCGCCTCGCC
>NZ_JBYTCI010000052.1:0-11506 GCF_058790095.1 Terrabacter sp. FW104-15G4B
CGCCCAGATCTCCTCCAGCACTGTCTTCCCCCTCCTCAGCACCGACCGACTCGGGATGTTCACCGCGAAAGCATAAGGGCGCATCGAAGGGCCCCTCCATCCTCACTCGCCCTAGACTCACGCGAGTCCACGTCGGCGGTTTCGTCGGCGCCGTCGGTGTCGGTTGCCGGAGAGGTTCATCGATGCAGAGGGCTCAACGGCATTCACGTCGAGGGAGTGTCGTCTCGCGGGTGCATCTCTAAGTTCGCGGGCAAGGTCGTGAAGAGGTCCTCTACTTATTACAAACGCACTAAGTGCTCGCCGTTGACCTAATCAAGAAGTCAAGACCCGGGAGCGCGGCCACGGCTACATCCGCTTCGTCAGGAGCGACGTATCGGCGAGTACACAGATGAGCGGCGCGTAAGGGTCCGGTCGATATCGCCAGCCGCTGCGCGAATGGAGTCAGCTTCTGCATGCTTGGGCCCTTGTCGCCTCTCGGGGGCTGTACACGGTGACCAGCCTCGGTGGAGCATCCGCGCGGCCAGGCGGCGCTCCAGGTCGGTGAAAACTGCCCACCGCGATATAGCCATCCGGGAAATCCACCCCGATGGTGTTGAGCACGCGGGTTGGGATGGCTCGAGGCGCACCTTCTGCCACCATTAGCAGGGAGCCGAAGATGTTGCACCGGTCGTGCGCGAGAGCCAGCCGTGCTGCCGCCTCGCTTCCGGAATAGCCGCCGATGATCCAGGCCTGCCCAACTGGCCGTGCACCAAGCAGAAACACTGAGCCAGGGGAGTCGCCCGTAAGATCCAGCACACGTGTGTGCTCGTTGATGTGAAGGCGGTGTCCGAGCGCAATCAACTCGGTCACAAGTCTATGATCGCTCGCCGTCAGCCGGACCGTTCCGGACCCGACCGGCGTGGGAGTCACGGCTGCTTGCAGCGGGGGATAGCGATAGGGGGATGCCGCGGTCGTCGCCATCAGGAGGATGAGGATGATGAGGGAAGAGACCAACGGCATCGTCCAGATGAGCGGACGACGAGAGGCCCCGACGTGCCGGAACATCAACACGGAGAGCGTGAGAAGCGGGAAGCACGCTGCCCGTCCCTGAGCGGTCCAGAGGTTGCCGTTCGTTCCTAGCGCATATGCGGCCGGAAGGAGCGTGACAGCCCCGACGAGAGAGATACCAGCTCGCAGGGACTCAGCGCCCTCCCATGCAGCCTTGGGCATAACGTCGTTGGACCAGATGCTCCGCACAAGGGATGACAATGATAAGAACGCGATGGCGCCACCGAGAGTCACCAGCATCGCTGCGGTCGCGTCGGCGGTCGTAACCAAGAACCCACTGGCGCCTTGGCGATATATACGCCAAGCCAAGCCCGCCGCAGCCATGCATGCGCAGAGCCCGCTAGCTGCGGCGAACGCGCCAGTTCCGGGGCGGTGCACAAATCGAAATGAGGGGGCCGCGCGGTGGCGTGTTGCCACGTAGAGGGTCACTGCCGTCGCGGCGGCCACCGATACTACGGCTCCAAGGCCGGTGCCTGGCGGCGGGAAGCCGTCAATGCGAATGATCTGATCATGCCCGCCGAGGGCGAGGGAAGTCGCGAGCCCATTCGACAGAATGGTGACGAGCTCCGTAAACCTCATGTCAGCAAGCAGAAGTGTGAGAGCCCCCGACGGGAGCAAGGCGCCTGCGGTTATACACAATCGACCCCGCCAGGTGCCCGGCAGAATGAATGTCACTCCCAACAAAACTACGAGAAGCAGTCCGGCGGTCGTGGGCTTCCCCATGAAGGTGAGCCACAACCCCACGCCAAGCAGTGCGGCTCCGGCGACGCCCTTCCACTCTAAGCGGGTCACCGTCAGCACGAGGCCCGTCGCAGTGAAGGAGACGCCCTGCAGGGCAAGGGTGTTGTAGCTCGGCGTCGTGGGCATCTGAGCGAGTGTCAACAGAGCGGTCGCCCCGAGACCCAGGCTTGCGGAGGCGCGGAGGCTGAGCGGTGGGATCTGCTGACCGACTAAGGCGGGTGTCTTCAAGGAGACCCATGCCAGCGATCCCACTGCCAGAACGGAGAGGAGCATCCCCGCCCAGCGCAGCGCTACAACGTCGCCCGCGAAAAGAACGTAGAACGGGTGATAGGCATAGCCGAACAGCAGAATGGTCGATGCGTCATCGCCGGGGTGGGCGATGGAGTTGAGGTAGAACCCCTCATCCGTCCGATCGAATCCTCGGGTCGCCAGCCATGCGGCCGTGCAGATGGCCACGAGCGCGGGAACAGCCAGACACGCCGAGACGGCTAAAGCGCGCCTCGTGTCGTGTTCGTTATCCGCCGGCCGGAGGACAGGCTTCAACTGACGAGAACCGGTCGTGCTTGCTCGTCGACAGCGGCGTTCTCAAGGGCGTCGGTTTGCCCGTCCAGGGCTCGGACGAGGAACGTCGCGGCGAACATAGCCGAGCCGCAGCCGATGCAGACGAGCCAGAAAGTCCCGAGGGCCTCGACGGCGACGTGGGAGCTCATCTTCGGGGTGTACACGGGCTCCTCCAGCCGGACGTGGGTGCCGAACCGCCAGGGGGCTGCCGGTGATCGCAGCGTAGTGGCACCGGGCAACAGAGGCTGAGTTGAGCGCGGCCGCGGCTGGGGGCTCGCAGTGTGCGCTCGCCCCAGGCGCAGCATGCGGACATGTCATGATCTATACGGATAGGCGGTTATGATACGGGTGCGCGCCGTTTGGGTGCTTGGCTTGACTCGTGGTTGTGGCCGCCGATCGTGCTGGTCGTCGATTGCCGTCTGCCTTCACCGTTGAGGTGCGCGAGTGAGCTCAGGGGCACGACAGGGATGGCGGGGGACAGGATGACAGCACAGGCACGCAGGGCTCGATGGGTTCGGCTCGGGTGGGCAGCGGTGGACGCCCTGATGTGGGTGGCGACGCTCTTCGCCGCACTGTGGATCCGCCTCGACTTCACCGTCGACAACACGTATCTGCAGGACACGGGCTACTTTGCGGTGGCCGCGGTGCTGGGGCAGCTTCTCGTCGGGTACGTCGTGGGGCCGTATTCAATCAGCCACGTCCTCGGCTCGTTCGAGGAGATCGTCGAATTGACCACGACGACCGCCGTAGTCGGAGCGTCGCTCTTCCTCTGGGCTCTGATTGTGGAGCCGCCGATCATCCCGCGAGGCGTGCCGCTCACGGCGGCTGCGCTAGCGATAGCAACGATGTTCGCCTTGCGCTTCGTTGTGCGCACTGTGCGCTCTCACCGGGCGATGCAGGCGCCCGCGGAGCGCCGGGCCATCATCTTGGGCGCGGGCGAGGCGGGCCGCCGCCTTCTGCGCAGCATGAAGTACGACGGTGCCGGCTCCTTCGTGCCGGTGGCCCTGCTGGACGACGACAAGTCCAAGCACCGCCTGCGGTTGGAGGGTCTGCGCGTTCGTGGGACCCGCGCCGACCTATCTACTGTGGCTGAGCGCTTCGACGCCGACACCCTTGTGCTCGCCCTCCCCAACGCAGAGGCCGCGACGCTACGAGATCTCGCCGCCCGCGCCGCGGACGCGGGCCTTGAAGTCGTCAGCCTGCCGCCCCTCAAGGACATAATCGGCGGCCGCCCCACGCCCAACGATCTTCGTGACCTTGATGTGGCGGATCTTCTTGGGCGCCGCCCGATCGAGCTCGACACGACCGCCATTGCGGAGCAGATCTCGGGCCGGCGAGTCCTGGTGACTGGTGCCGGCGGCTCGATCGGCTCGGAGTTGTGCCGTCAGATAGCGCGTTTTGGGCCGTCGCGGCTCTTCATGCTCGACCGCGACGAGTCGGGTCTGCAAGGGACCGAAATGAGCCTTTCCGGTCACGGGCTGCTCGACTCCGATGAACTCATCTTGGCAGACATTCGGGACACAACGGCCCTGGTCGAGGCCTTCGACCGGGCACGCCCCGAGGTCGTCTTCCATGCGGCGGCGCTCAAGCACTTGCCGCTCCTTGAGACGCACCCACTCGAGGCCTGGAAGAGCAACGTGATTGGAACACTCAATGTCCTGACGGCGGCAGAGGCAGTGGGCGTGTCAACCTTCGTAAACATCTCCACCGACAAAGCGGCGAATCCGACGTGCGTGCTGGGCTATAGCAAGCGACTGGCTGAGCGGTTGACCGCCGACTTCGCCAAACGCGCAGACGGGCGCTACGTTTCCGTGCGTTTCGGCAACGTGCTTGGCTCCCGCGGCTCGGTGGTGCACGCGTTCACCGCCCAGATCGAAATGGGCGGTCCGATCACCGTGACTCACCCGGAGGTGCGCCGCTACTTCATGTTAATACCCGAGGCGTGCCAACTGGTTTTGGAGGCCGCATCTATCGGCGTCGACGGTGAGGTGATGGTCCTTGAGATGGGGGAGCAGGTGAAGATCCTTGAGGTGGCCCAAACTCTTATCCGAATGAGTGGCCGTCGAGACATCGATATTGTCTATACGGGGCTGCGCCCCGGCGAGAAGCTCGGTGAGGAGCTCTTCTCGCCAGAGGAGAACAGGCGTGCCACTGGCCACCCGCTGGTTGACAGCGTCGACGTGCCGTCAATGACCACAGAATCCGTGCTCCGGACTTTCTTCGACAGCACTGAGCATGGACGTGACTGGATGCGCCGTGAGGCCCTCGTCCCTGCACAGATACCAACCGAAGCGAGCCAGCGGTGAACCGCATCCACTTGTCCAAGGCCGAGGTGACCGAGGTAGAGGAGGCATACGTCCTCGACGCCCTGCGATCCGGTTGGATTGCACCGCTTGGCCCCCACGTCGACGCCTTCGAGGCTGCCATCGCCGAGCGTGTGGGCGTGGCTGGCGCCCTGGCCCTCTCCTCCGGCACAGCGGCCCTGCACCTTGCGCTGCTCGACGCTGGAGCGGGACCTGGGACTTACATACCCGTCTCGAGCTTGACGTTCGCCGCGACGGTCAATGCGATCCTCTATACCGGTGCGGAGCCCGTCATGGTGGACTCGCAGCGAAGCGACGGCAACGTGGACGTGGATCTGATGGTTCACGCCGTGGACACGCTGCTCGATGAGGGCAAGAAAGTTCCAGTCGTCGTTCCTGTGGACCTATTCGGTCGCTGTGTTGATTACGCACGGCTTTTACCCCAACTCGACCAGCGAGGAGTGCTAGTCGTCGAGGACGCCGCAGAAGCGCTGGGTGCAACCCAGCACGGGCGCGGGGCGGGGTCGTTTGGCGAATCGGCCGCCCTGTCGTTCAACGGCAACAAGATTATGACGACGTCCGGGGGCGGGATGCTTGTCAGTGACGACTTAGAACTGCTCTCGCGGGCCCGGTACCTTTCGACTCAGGCGCGCCAGCCCGTACCTTGGTACGAGCACACGGACGTGGGATATAACTACCGGATGTCCAATGTCCTTGCGGCGCTGGGACGTGGGCAGCTCGACCGTCTGGACAGCATGATCGCCCGTCGGCGCGACATCCGGGATCGCTACGCGAAAGCTCTGGCGCCGTACGAGGTGCGGTTGCTCGGGCGGTCTGGATCTGACAATGACGACGGAGACAATTGTTGGCTGACCACAGTCGTCGTCGACCGTCAGGGACCAGCCGTGGCAAACGACTTGGTTGTGGCACTCCACAAGTCAGAGATTGAGGCTCGCCATCTATGGAAGCCGATGCATCTTCAACCGATATTCGCGCCCTACCGGGCCTTTGTTACCGGCGCGTCGGATGACCTCTTCCGGACGGGTGTCACTCTTCCCAGCGGCTCCGGCCTGACAGACAACGACATCGATCGCGTCATCGCTGTTCTCACTGAACTTCTTGACGCATGAGATTAAGACGTCCCGACGGCAAGCGCATCGTCGACATCGCCATGGCTGTCCCTGCCTTCGCTCTGTCCCTTCCCTTGCAGGGAGTGGTCGCTCTGCTGGTCGCGGTGAAACTGGGACGCCCCGTGCTCTTCAAGCAAAGCCGCCCGGGCCTGAATGGGAAGCCCTTCATCTTGCGAAAGTTTCGCAGCATGGTGCCTATGGATGAATCGTTGGGACGAACCGACGACGCTTCACGAATATCGGATTTCGGACGATGGCTGAGGTCCACGAGCCTTGATGAACTCCCCACGCTTTGGAATGTGATTCGGGGTGACATGTCTCTCGTAGGCCCGCGTCCATTGCTAATGGAGTATCTGCCGCTCTACTCGCCTGAGCAGGCAAGGCGTCACGATATGCGGCCTGGATTGACTGGACTTGCGCAAGTGTCAGGCAGAAATGCTATCTCGTGGGACCAGCGCCTCCAGTTAGACATCGAATATGTTGAGAAGCGTTCGCTGAGCCTTGACATTCGAATCTTGGTTCGAACTGCATCAGCGGTGCTCCGTCACGAAGGAATCTCCGCACCGGGTGAGGCCACTATGTCAGCCTTCCTGGGTGGGCGCCCCAATGACTGAACGCCTTCGCTGGACGGCGCGGCTGGGACCCACTGGCGTCGTGTCTACCGCGCCCGTTCTTGCCGCCGGCGTCGCCTTCATGGTCAATATCCTTATGGCTCGGTCGCTGGGGCCAGCCAGCCGAGGCCAGGTCGCCCTTATTCTGCAGCTCGCCTATTTCGCGACGCCCGTGACACTCCTTGGCGTGGAAAGGAGGACTCTCCGAGACGGCGGCGTTGACCCACGCCGCTTAGGTGGGTATGTACTACTGCTCAATTTATTATTGTCGGCGACGTTGGCGCCGTGGCTGGGGATCTCAGCATTCCTGATCGGGGGGGTGAGTCTTGCGGGCGCATTGACGGCCGTCTACAGGGCGCGAGCAATACACTCGGGACACACGCGCTCGTTTATGGGTGTCTTCGCAATTCAACAGGCGATTGTTCTACTTACCAGCGTAGTGTTTGCATGGTATGGAGTCTCCCAGTGGCAATGGTGGGCCGCGGGCTACTGCGCGGCCGCGTTCCCGTTCGCGTTTGTTGAGGCTATGAGCTTGGTCCGCAAAGACCCGAAGGCCTACGACGGGGCAAGCCTCGCACTGCTTCCGAGCACGATTGCCACTCTGATAGTACTACGTGCCGACAGAGTGCTCCTCGGCATGCTGGGGTCGCCATACCAATTGGGCTTATATGTGACGGTCGCGACTGCGTCAGAACCCGTGTACTGGGCAGCACAGGCTGTGGCCGACCGGCGAAGCGCCTCTCATCACAGTTCGA
This sequence comes from Terrabacter sp. FW104-15G4B, assembly GCF_058790095.1. NCBI lineage: Bacteria > Bacillati > Actinomycetota > Actinomycetes > Micrococcales > Intrasporangiaceae > Terrabacter > Terrabacter sp. FW104-15G4B. The sequence goes on from NZ_JBYTCI010000052.1 coordinate 7,149, forward strand.
GGCCTAAGGCTGTGAGAGATTTGGCCTACTTCTCGATCGCTTCGGCTATCTTGTCTTGTCTACTGTATGTCCTTGTGGTCCCGCTATTTGGCTCCGCATTCGAACCAGTTAAGGCGCTCATTGTGCCGCTGGGGATCGCGGGAGTTCTTTTGGCCATGTATCGCCAGACGATAGCGAGAATCATCCAATCTGGTGGAGCCCGGCGAGTGAGTCTCGCTGAGGTGGTGACCGCGGCTAGCGCCCTTATATGTTACCTCTTTGCGATACCTCCATATGGAGCCGAAGGGGCCGCTTGGGCATCCGCGGCGGCGTATCTTGTTGGCTGGAGCATCGCTATGGTCATCAACCGTAAAGTCAAAGATGGCGCATACATAAGTACAAAATCGGTTTAGCATGAACACCCAGTCAAAGGAATGGTCAAAGCTCGTGGAAAAGGCAAGCATGCCTCATGTTGTTGTTGTCGGGCAAGGATATGTTGGATTGCCCCTCGCTCTAGGAGCAGTGTCAGCGGGGTATCGGGTCACAGGCTACGAACTGCACGTCCAGACGGCGCTATCTCTTGGCTCCGGGCGTTCACACATTGATGACGTCTCCGACGAGGAACTCGGGGAGGCGCTCGTCTCGAACTATTCTGTGACCAGTGATCCAGGGGTGATTTCCGACGCCGATGTAGTGGTGGTGTGCGTGCCGACGCCTCTCGCGGAAGAGGGAGGGCCGGATCTAACTGCTGTGCGCCACGCTGCTGAAACCATCAACCGCCACCTGTCGTCACATACTCTTGTGATATTGGAGTCGACCACCTACCCGGGCACAACCGAAGAACTGTTCGCTCCTTTGATTCTGGACGGCAACGGCCATCTAGAGGGTATCGAGGTTGCCTTCTCTCCCGAGCGGATCGATCCTGGAAACGCCATCTTTGGGCTCGCTAACACGCCGAAGGTCGTTGGAGGGGTCTCGGACCGTGCGACAAAGTTGGCCGCGGATTTCTATGCCCCCTTCGTGGGGCAGGTAGTTGTTGCGCATGGCGCTAAAGAGGCTGAAATGGCCAAGTTGCTCGAGAATACATTTCGGCATGTCAATATCGCTTTGGTGAATGAAATGTTGCGATTCTCGAACGATCTGGGCATCGACCTATGGAATGCCATCGACTGTGCGGAGACGAAGCCCTTCGGGTACATGGCGTTCCGGCCAGGTCCCGGTGTGGGCGGCCACTGCATCCCTGTAGACCCCACGTATTTGAGCCATCGAGTGCGCGCGAAACTCGGGTACGGATTCAGGATGGTGGAACTGGCCGAGGAGATCAACGACGCTGCCCCACTCTACGTGGGACAACGCTTGTGGCGCGCCCTCAACGACTGTGGGAAGGCGCTCAAGGGAGCGCGTGTCCTGCTTGCTGGGGTCACGTATAAGCCAGACATCTCCGACAGGCGCGAAAGTCCGGCGGTTCCATTGGCTCAGTACCTGCTGAGCATGGGCGCCGAAGTTTCTTACAGCGACCCTCACGTCCAGGAATGGCGTTTGGACGAGTCGTGCGTTATCCCGTCCGCTGCTGACCTGTACCAGGCGGCAGAAGAGGCCGACGCAGTGGTACTCCTACAAAACCATGCGGCCTTCGACGTTGCACGTATGTGTGAAGCCGCAAAGATTCTTATCGATACCCGTGGAGTAGCGGACCCCCGTCATGATTCGGTCGTCCGTCTGTGACGGCCGGGGTGTCGAACAGGTTTGCGGGGCGTCCTCTAGCATGAAGATTACTTACCTTCATCAGCACTTCAAGCGACCTGACGAAGCTGGCGGCACGCGATCTTGGGAGTTCGCAAGGCGCCTCGCCGATGACGGCCACGTCGTCACCATGATCTGTGGGGGTCCCGATGCGCGACGGTATGAACTTGATGGTTTTTCGGTCATCCAATTGGCCGTTCCTTACTCGAATGGGATGTCGCCGGGAAAACGCATAGCGTCATTTCTTCGTTTCGGAGCGGCCGCAACCGTTGCAGCAATACGTGACCGGGCGGACGTCGTATTCGCCTCGAGCACTCCATTGACCGTTGCCGTACCCGGTATGGTCGCCGCGTCGATCTGGCGAAGCAAGTTCGTTTTGGAAGTACGCGATCTCTGGCCGGAGGCGCCTATCGCTCTTGGCTACTTGCGATCCCCCATTCTTAAGCGCGCATCACTCGCGCTCGAGCGGACCGCTTATCGACACTCCCAATCTGTGATCGCGTTGTCTCCCGGCATGTCTGCCGGTGTCAAACTTGTATCGCCGAGCACCAAGGTCGTCGTCGTTCCGAATGCATCGGACATCGACATGTTCGACCTGTCGAGCCAAGAACGCCGCCAGGTCCGCCGGGAGCACGGCTGGGATGATGGCCGTCCAGTGATTGTTTATGCCGGATCGCTTGGTGCTATATATGACCCATTATGGTTACTGGATTTCGCCGTCGAGGCGCGAGAGGTCGGTGTGAGGGTTGTCGTCATTGGTGACGGCTCCGGGAGGGATGAGGTTGCGCAGAGTGGCCGCCGTCGCGGTATAGACGTTGACGAAATATTTCTCGGACCGCGGCCAAAGACGGACGTTGCCCGGTATGTAGCTGGTTCGGATGCTGTCTTGTCGAGCGTTATATCAAACCCTGTTCTGGAGGCAGCCTCTATTAACAAGGTCTTTGATGGACTGGCTGCATCGAGGCCGGTCCTCCTGAATCATGGCGGCTGGCTGACGGATCGCCTCGTCAGAGAGGGCGCCGGATGGTTCATCGGAGATCGAAGTGCGCATGATGCCGCAATTCTTGCGGCTCGTCTGCTCAGCGATTCGGAGCGTCTGCGCTCAGCCCAAAGCCGAGCGTTCTCGCTAGCCAAGGAAGTATTCAATCGGGATCTGCTTTACGCCGACTTCCGCCGCGCCCTAACGGTGGACGAGTTCTAGTGCTGCCACCCAACTCTGCAATGTCGACATTTAATGGCTCGAGGAAGCAGCCCGATTGGTCGTCATCGCCGGTAGGAGAGCGAGACCCGTTTGCACAGGGCCTCATTGTTCTCCTGTACCTGATCCTGTTGGGTGGTCGATTTACTCTGGATAGAGTCAGCGAAGGTGCTCCAGCCGTCGACTTGAGGGTTGTGGCGCTGGTGCCGGTCTCCCTCGCGTACCTTTGGTGGCGAGCTGTCAAAGCCCGTCGCCCTGTGCCTGATCACAGATTAAAGACCCGCGGGTTGGTTTGGATGTATATCTGGATGCTCTGGCTCGCATTGAGCGCCATTTGGGCGCCAACGGGAGCCCGAACGTCCGCGGCCATTATCGACCTGTTTGTGATGGCAGTCCTCCTCGGCTTCCTGACTTCGATTGCCAACAGACTGCGGACGGATGAGATGCACATCTTATGGTGGTGTCTTGCGTTCACAGGGCTCGTCTACGTCAGCGCGGCCCTCGTGGCAGGTCCGGGTCTACAGGGAAGGTACTCCGCATTCGGGGGAGGTCCCAACGTGTTTGTTCGCGTTGTATTGATGTCCTGCCTCGCGGTCGTTTACCTCGCTGTTGTTCGCGGAAAAAGGCTTGTTTTGCTAGCTGTCCCCATTTTGCTATTGGGGGCGCTGCTGGCCGGCTCTCGCGGTGGACTCGTTTCTCTTGTGGTGGTGTCAGCGCTCTTTGGACTCGGGTTTTGGCGTCGACTGCCACGGTCAATTCGTCAATTGTCGGTATTGCTTGGCGTATTGGCCCTATCTCTTGTGCCGGTAGTTGCGCCAAACATCTTGACGTCCGGAGTTATATACGATCGTTTGGTTGATCAGACGGTCGAGCAGGGATACGACTCAGGGCGAAGTGAAATTCTCTCTGGCTCCCTGAGCGTCTTCTCCGACTCCCCGATAGTCGGCGTCGGCATCGATGGCTATTACGGACTCGTTGGACGATTTGTTGGGTATGAATACCCGCACAACCTCTTCGTGGCCACTCTTGCAGAGGGTGGGCTCATAGGCGCGATTTTGATCGTTTTTGCAGTGGTGACGCCGCTGTGGGGGGCTAGACGTCGCCAGCGTAGGGGTGCGCTTGCGTTCTATCTGGCCGCATCATTGTTGATCGGCGTTGCCAGCTTGTTTTCGGGCGACTACTACGATTCGCGTTTCTTATGGGTGTTCATCTGTCTAGGGGCCATTGAAATGCGACGGATCGCGACGCATGACGGAAGCGAAGGACATTGCGCGGGCAAGCCTGCTCGGTAAGCGCCCAGGCTAACCGCCTTTACGGATTCTTTTGCAAGAGGGGTTGAGCGGCCGAGATAGCCTCTTCCCAACGGCGGACGGGATTGAGCGCTGCCTTTCTTAGGGAGGCCTGCGAAAGGACGCTCCAGGCGGGTCGGGGGGCGGGG
>NZ_JBYTCI010000053.1:0-11375 GCF_058790095.1 Terrabacter sp. FW104-15G4B
TCTCACCCCGGCCCCCGCCCTGCACAGGGGAGGCTCGACCAGGGCGACCCCGTCGGCGATGACCTGCGTCAGAAAGGTGATGAGGTCACGGCGGCGCCTGGCGGGGTCGACCGCATACGTCGACTGGTCGTCGGGGCGCTCGCGAACCCGCAGCCCCTCCTCGACGATCTCACGGTGCGCCGGCCAGGCGTCCATGGCCCATCGGCCCGCGCCGGACTTGGAGGTGGGCGTCCCGGTGACGAGCAGGTGCACGAGCCGAGGCGCGCCGAGGGCGCCCCACTCGGCGGCCTGGGGCAGCGACGCCTCGCGCGGATGGTGCTGCATCGCCCCGAGCTGCGAGCGCCAGTAGGTGTCGAGACTGTGGCGCGTCGCCTCGTGCAGGGCGGCGTCGTCGCTCCAGATCTCGAGGTCGCGAAGGTCCTTGCCGCGCAGCGTGATCCCGTGGTCGCGCAGCTCCCGCCAGGTGATGTCCGTGACGTCGCAGTGGGTGCCGATGTCGAACCACTGGTGCAGCACGCCCGGCTGCACCGGCACCCCGTGAGGGCTCCCCTCCAGATCGGCCTCGACGACGTAGAAGCCGTCGTAGTCGGGCGTCGGCCAGCGGTTGCCCAGCTCGGCGTGCACCTGGCGCAGCACCTCGACCTCGGCCGCGGTGGGTCGCCGGCTCGTCACCGCGACGAAGTCGATGTCGCTGCCACCGTGGAACTCGCCGTCGAAGCCGATCGAGCCGTGCAGGTGCAGCCCATCGAGCAGTCCGGGCAAGCGGGCGTCGAGCAGCTCCAGGTGCGCGCCGCAGACCGCCCGCACCACGCCGGGCAGCGCGTCGGCCTGCGGCCTCGCCACGTCGCTCAGACCGCCGCCGCGCCGAACATGGCACGTGAGGCGAGGGCCTCACGCAGCTCGGCGTCGGCGTCCACGAGCGAGCGGTGGACGGCCGGCGTGAGGTCGTCGCGGGCGATCGCCTCCGCGCTCAGGCGCGCCGTCTCGTCGGTGAAGACCTGGGGGAACGACACGAGGACCACCCGAGACAAGGCGTCCTCGCCCACCCAGGCGCTCATGGCCGGTACCTCGGTGAAGTAGCGCGGCACGTAGTCGGCGACGAGTGCGTCCTCGGGCGCCGACCAGAATCCGCGCGCGAGGTGCACCATCTCGTAGTTGGAGCGGCCCTGCCGACCGGTCAGCTGCTCCCACGCCCACGCCTTGGCCTCGGTGTCGGGCAGGCTCGCGCGGCACATGAGCGCGTTCAGGCCACCCTGCAGCGTGTCGTCCTTGGCGCGGAAGGCCTCGACCTCGGCGACGCCGATGAGCCCGCGCGCCGCGAGGTTGCGCACGACGATCCAGCGGAAGTCGCCGTCGTCCTCGAGGCCGGCCGGCAGGCCCTGCCCGTCGGCCCAGTCGCGCAGCAGGACGTCGTCGTCGCTCGTGCCGGCCACGAGCCGGGCAGCGGCCAGCGACTCCGTCGTGCCGGGCACGGCCTGCTCGAGCAGCGTGGCACCGGCGCGGTTGAGGCGAGCCAGCGCCGGCTCCTGCTCCTGGCGCGGCACGAAGTAGGGCACGACACGGTGCTCGGCATAGGCCGCGACGCGGGTCAGGATGGAGGAGTTCGTCTCGTGCGGCCAAGCGGCGTCGAAGACGTCGAGGAAGTCGTCCGGCGAGACCGTCGCGCCGTGCACGCCGTCGATGAGCGAGGACCACACGACCGCGCGCGCCTGCTCGTCCGGGATGAGCGCGAGCTGCGTGGGCAGCGCTGCAACCGTTGCGTCGGAGAGGCGTACGCACGCCCATGTCAGGTCGGACGCGTTGGGCACGAGCACGGCCGGCTCGGGGGTGCCCTCGAGCTCGGCGAGCGTCGTCGCCGCACCCGTCACCGTGGCGGCGACCCGGCCGAGCTCGCGCCCGTCGGTCCACCCGGCCACGTCGAAGGCGTGCGGCCGGTCGGCGGGTCGGTCAGTGGGCGACTCGCGCCTGACGACCGCGGACTCGATGACCCCGCCCTGCTCGTCGACGTCGACCGAGAGCGTGTCGCGATCGGCCGTGAGCAGCCAGGCCCGTGACCACTCGCCGAGGTCGGTGCCGCTCGCGGCCTCGATGGCGGCGAGGAAGTCGGCGAGCGTGCCGTTGCCGTAGGACTTGTCGGTCAGGTACGCGCGGACGCCCGCGAGGAACTTGTTGTCGCCGACGTACGCGATGAGCTGGCGCAGCGTGGCCGCGCCCTTGGCGTACGAGATGCCGTCGAAGTTCTGCAGCGCGCTCTGCGCGTCGAGCGCCTCGACGCCGGCGACCGGGTGCGTCGACGGGGAGCGCTCCGCGCCGTAGCCCCACACCTTGCGCACGATCGAGGAGTCGACCCACGCGTCGGTGTACTGGGTCGCGTCGACGAGGCAGCGGTGGCTCATGTACTCGGCGAACGACTCGTTGAGCCAGAGGTCGTCCCACCACTTCATCGTCACGATGTCGCCGAACCACATGTGCGACATCTCGTGGCTGACCGTGTTGGCCCGGGTCAGCAGCTCGTCGCGGGTCGCGGCGCCACGGTAGAGGTACTGGTCGCGGAAGGTGACGCAGCCGGGGTTCTCCATGGCGCCGGCGTTGAACTCCGGCACGAAGACCTGGTGGTACTCCCCGAACGGGTAGCGGATGCCGAAGAGCCCGTGGAAGTAGTCGAACGACCGCTTCGTCACGTCGAACAGCTCGGCCGCGTGCCGCTCGAGCGGCTCGCGCAGCGACGCCCGCGCGTGGATGCCCAGGGGTATGCCGTCGTGCTCGTCACGCAGGGAGACGTAGGGTCCGGCGCACACCGTCATGAAGTACGTCGCGAGCGGCTTCGTCGTGGCGAGCGTCCACGTGCCGGCTGCGGTCTGCGTGGCCGCGCCGTTGCCGATGACGGTCCAGTCGAGCGGGGCGTGGACGGTGACGTCGTAGGGCGCCTTGAGGTCCGGCTGGTCGAAGCAGGCGTAGACGCTGGGGGCCGCGTCGAGGAAGAGGTGGCCGTAGACGTAGTCGCGGCCGTCGGCGGGGTCGGTGGCGCGGTGCAGGCCCTGCCCGTCGTGGCTGTAGGCCATGGTCGCGGCCACGACGAGCTCGTTGTCGGCGGCGAGGTCCGGCAGCGGGAGGCGCCCGTCCTCGACGTCGGCCGGGTCGAGCGGCCTGCCGTTGAGCGAGACGGCGTCGACCGAACGGGCCTTGAGGTCGACCCACGACCCGGCGCCCGGTTCCGCGCAGGTGAAGCGCACGACGGCCCGCGAGCCGAACACCTCCGAGCCCTGGTCGAGGTCGAGCTCGACGGCATACGACGTGACGGTGATCAGCGAGGATCGCTCGCGGGCTTCGGCCAGGGTGAGACTGCGCATGGGTCCGAGCCTGCCAGATGAACCGGGATGCCCGCGGGCGGGATCCCCGGGCAGATGCCTGCGGGCGGCGCCCCGGGGCCGTCAGGCAAGCGTCAGCGGTGGAGCGGGCCGCCCGCCATGCTCTCGAGACGGGCGATGCGCTGGTCCATCGGAGGGTGCGTCGACAGGAACCGCGTCACGTCCTGGGCCCGGAAGGGGCTCGCGATCATCATGTGGCTGGCGTTGACGATGTCCTGCGAGGGGGCCAGCGGGGCCCGGGCCACGCCGGACTCGAGCTTGCGCAGGGCCGACGCGAGGGCGAGGGGGTCGCCGGTCAGCTTGGCGCCGTCCTCGTCTGCGTCGTACTCGCGGGTGCGGCTGATCGACATCTGGATCATCATCGCGGCCATCGGGGCGAGCAGGCTCATGGCCAGCAGGGCGAAGGGGTTGGGGCGGTCCTCGTCGGAGCCGCCGCCGAACATGCTGCTGAACATCAGCATCTGGCCGATCGAGGTGATCACGCCCGCGATGGCGGCCGCGACCGAGCTGGTGAGGATGTCGCGGTTGTAGACGTGCATCAGCTCGTGACCCAGCACGCCGCGCAGCTCGCGCTCGTCGAGCAGCCCCAGGATGCCCTCGGTGCAGCAGACGGCGGCGTTCTGCGGGTTGCGGCCGGTGGCGAAGGCGTTCGGCGCCTGGGTGGGGCTGATGTAGAGGCGCGGCATCGGCTTGCCGGCGGCCGTCGAGAGCTCACGCACGATGCGGTACATCCCCGGCGCCTGTGCCTCGGAGACGGGGTAGGCGTGCATGGCACGGATCGCGAGCTTGTCGCTGTTCCAGTAGCCGTAGAAGGTCGTCGCGACACCGATCAGCGCGAAGAGCCAGATGAAGCGTCCCCCGCCGACGAGCGCGCCGAGCCCGAGCAGCAGGGCCCAGATGCCGCCGAAGAGGGCAGCGGTCTTGAGCCCGTTGAAGTGCTTGTGCATGACCGATGAACGACCGGCTCGTGACGCGCGTTCCCGCTGGACCTGCGCTGCGAGTGCGCTGGGGAATAGCTGTGACGCAGATCTCCCACGACATGTCGTTGAAGCCGCAACTTGACTACTACAGACGGTAGTAATTTGACCATGTTGGGCAACCCGACATCCCCATCGATGGAAGAAGCGAATGATGCGCAAGACACTCGACCGGTTGATCTCGTGGACAGGCCTGGTCATGGCCGTCGTGCTCGCCGTGGCCGGCGCGCTGCTGATCTACGCGAGCAGCTTCGTCGCCAGCAACGTCAAGGAGCAGCTGAGCCAGCAGAACATCACGATGCCGACGGCGGCCGCCCTCGAGACCCAGGACCAGAAGGACGCGCTGCTGCAGTTCGCCGGGCAGAAGATGGAGAACGGCGCCCAGGCCAAGGCGTTCGCCGACCACTACATCCTCGTGCACATGAACACCCAGTCCAACAACAAGACCTACTCCGAGGTTTCCGGCGAGTACCTCAAGGCCGTCAAGGACCCCAACGCCGACCCCAAGACGGTCCAGGCGCTGGGTGAACTCCGCCAGAGCCTCTTCATGGGGAACACGCTGCGCGGCCTGCTGCTCAACGCCTACGCCTTCGGGACGATGGGCACGGTCGCCCTCTATGCAGGCATCGGCGCGTTCATCGGAGCCGCTCTCCTGCTCGTGCTGGCGCTGCTGGGCCTGCGCCACGCCAAGACCGTCGAGGACTCGGCCACGGACGCAGCGGTCTCACCGCGGACGGTGCCGCAGACCGCCTGACGCGGCCTCCACCCCGGCCGGCCGACGACGACCCCGAGGCACGTTGCCTCGGGGTCGTCACGTCAGCCGAGCAGGCGCAGCACGAGGTCGGGCTGGACGCTGACGACGACGAGGACGGCGGCGGCGACGACCAGGCCCGCGAGCAGCACGACCGGGCGTCGCGCCACGGGCGGCGTGACGTCAGCGGTCCCAGCGGTGTCCGGCGTCGCCGGCGTCACCGCCGGGGCGGTGATGACGGCGCGCAGCCAGCGCAGGTAGACGGCGACGCCGACGACGGCGTTGATCGCCGCGACGACGGCCAGCCACACCCAGCCCTCCGCGACGACCGGCCGCAGGGCCGTCACCTTGCCGACGAGGCCGATGACACCGGGCGGGAGGCCGGCGAGCGAGGTCAGCGCCAGTGCCAGCGCCCCGGCGCGCCACGGGCTGCGCTGCCAGAGCCCCTCGTAGGCGGCGATGGACCGCCCGCCCCGCGGCCGCTCGGCCACCGTGACTGCCACGACGGCGAACGCGACGAGGGTCGCGACGACGTAGGTGAGCAGGTAGGTGGCGCTGGCTGCGACCCCGAGCGCGGAGATGCTGACGAGCGGCAGCACGACCCAGCCGGCCTGGGCGACCGTCGACCACGCGAGCAGGCGCACGACGTCGTCCTGGCGCAGGGCCATGACGTTGCCGAGCGTCATGCTGAGGGAGGCGAGCACCGCGATCGACAGCAGCGCAGGCGTGCCGAGCACGGCCACGGCCCGCAGCACGACCAGCAGGGCAGCGAGCGCGGCGACCTTGGAGACCGTCGCGAGGAAGGTCGCGACCGGCACCGACGAGCCGGCGTATGCCGTGGGCGTCCACGCGTGGAACGGCACGAGTGAGAGCTTGAAGCCGACCCCGGCGATGAACAGCACCGTGGCCAGGGCGATGACCCCGGCGGACACGGAGGGGAAGACGACGGCGGACGGGGCGCCCGACGCCGTCGAGAACGCTCCGCCCGACGACAGGGCCGCGTCCGGGGTCAGGAACGGGCTGCCGGTGGCCGCGAACCACAGCGCGACCCCGAGCACGAGCAGGGCGAAGGACACCAGGGACGTCACGAGGAGCTGGGTGGCTCCCGCGACCGCCGACCGGCGCCCGGAGTGGGCGACCAGCGCGATGATCGGCAGGGTCGCGAGCTCAAGGGCGATGAGCCAGGTGCCGACGTCGCGGCTGGCCGCCACGACGACCGTGCCGGTCAGGGCGGCGAGGAGCAGCACCGCCTCGACCGGCTCACGCGTGGTGTCGGTGGGATGCCGGCGACGGGTGCGCGGCCAGGCGAGGGCGATGCAGACGGCGGCCGAGACCGCGGCCGCGAGCTGCAGGGTGCTGCCGAGGGCGTCGGCCTGCCAGAGGCAGGCCTCCGGCAGTCCCTCGACGGCCGCGAGCGCACCGGTGCCAGCAGCCCGTCCGGTCAGGCAGAAGCTCTCCCGGGTCGTGCCGCCCCCCAGACCCAGCCCCGGCACGGCGGCGATCGCCGATCCGACGGAGGCCAGCGCAGCGACGGCATAGGGGAACCGCCGAAGGCGCGGGTCGACGAGGTCGGCGACGAGCACGAGCACGAGCCCGGCGATCGGCAACAGGGCCGGCAGGAGCACGGCATAGTCGATGCGAAGGTTCGTCACCGCAAGCCCCCCAGCCCGGACAGCAGCCCGGTCGTCGCGGCGTGCGACAGCTCGAGCAGCAGCCGCGGCAGCACGCCCAGCGCGACGATGACGACGACCAGGGTCAGCACGACGGCCCAGCGGGTCCCGCGCGCGTCGGCGACCGCCACGGCCGCCGTGCCCTGCGCCGCGTCGCTGCCCTCGCCGGCCCACACGATCCGGGCGACCCGCAGGGCATAGGCGGCAGCGATCGCCAGGCCCACCGCGCCCAGCACGACGCACACGCGCATCAGCGCGGCGGGGCGGCCGGGGGCGGGCGACCACGCGGCATACAACGCGAGGAACTCACCCCAGAAGCTGACGAGCCCCGGCAGGCCGAGGGCGGCAGCCAGCCCGAAGACGAGGGCCAGGCCGAAGCGAGGGGACCTGTCGCGCAAGGCCGCCCGCGCGACGTGGAGGTCGGAGGAGCCCCACTGCTCCTTGAGGTCGCCGACGACGAAGAAGAGCAGCGCGGCGACGACGCCGTGCGCGATGTTGCCGAACAGCGCCGCCTGCAAGCCCGTCTCGCTGCCCGAGGCGATGGCGAGCGCGACGAAACCCATGTGCGCCACCGAGCTGTACGCGATGAGCCGCTTGAGATCGCGCTCGACGAGGCAGGCGAGGCCTCCCCAGAGGATCCCGACGACGCCGAGCAGCGCGAGGGCCGGGCTGAGCTCGGCGACACCCCGGGGGACAGTGGCGACGGCGAGCCGGACGATGCCGTAGGTGCCCATCTTGAGCAGCACCGCGGCCAGCAGGACGGAGCCGGCCGTCGGCGCGATGGTGTGCGCCGAGGGCAGCCACGTGTGCAGCGGCCACAGCGGGACCTTGATCCCCAGCCCGAGGAGCAGCAGCGCGGCGATCGCCACCTGCAGCGACCGCGACAACCCGGTGCCGTGGCGCTCGGTGAGGAGGCCGAGGTCGCTCGTGCCCTGGTTCTGGACGAGAAGGAGGATGCCGACGAGCATCAGGGTTGAGCCGAGCACCGTGAAGAGCACGAAGCGTCCGGCCGCGTCGGCGCGCGTCTCGTCGGGCACGTGGTCGTCGCCGAAGCGGCGCACCAGCACCCACATCGGCACGAGCACGACCTCGAAGGCGATGAAGAAGAGGATGGCGTCGCGGGCCAGGAAGGTCGCGAGCGCCCCGGTCTCGACGAGGAGGATGCAGCCGAGGAAGGTCGACCCGGTGCCGCCCTTCGGGATCGGCCCGGAGAGGGCGTGCGCGACGACGGCGACCGTGAGCAGCGCCGTCAGCAGCACGAGCGCGGCCGAGATGCCGTCGACGCCGAAGTGCCACCGGACGCCGAGCGAGCGGATCCACGGCACGTCGACCTCGTGCCGACCGGCGACGACGACGACCGCGAGCACCGCTGTGACGACAGTGGATCCGAGGGCGATGCCGCGCTCGACCCGCGACTCGCCGGGGATCGCGATGAGGGCGATCGCCGCGAGCAGGGGCAGCAGGAGCATGAGGGTCAGCGCCACGCGGTCACCCCCAGGACGGCGACCAGCACGGCACCGACGAGCAGGCTGAGCAGCGACAGGGACGGGACGGCGCGGTGGCCCCGCTCCCCCGCCCGTCCGGCGGCCCGTGCCACGACGGCGGTGGCACGCGGGTAGGCGTCGACGACGTCGCGGTCCAGCGCCACGACGAGACGTGCGAGCGCCGTGACCGCCCGCCCGAAGCCGACGTATGCCGTGTCGACCCCGAGGCCGCGCACCGCCGGCTCGCGCACGCGCTCGGGAATGCGGTCGGCGACGTCGACCCGGCCCCGGTTGCTGATGGTCCACACGGCATACGCCGCTCCGGCGATGAGCAGGACCGACAGCAGCGCGCTGAGAAGGCCGACGTTGACGCCGCCGCGGATGCTGGTGAGGAAGAGGACGCCGACGACGGTCAGGGCGGCGAGGACCGAGACGACGAGGGCGGCCGGCAGGGTGATGGCGGCGTGCCCGTGGGCGTGGACCCGCTCGACCTCGGCGTCGTCGGCGCTGTCGGTGGTGGTCACGACGGGCAGGCGCTCCTCGGCGACGACGGCGGGGTGCGGGTCGGGCAGGGCGCCGGTGGCTGCCACCGGGGTGTCGAGCAGCAGCCAGGCGCGCGTGCAGTAGGCGGCGGTCAGCACGACGGTGACGAAGAGGGCGACGACGACGAGCCAGGCGCGCAGCCCGCCGCCGCTCGTGGCGCCGTCGAGGGCCGCGTCGATGACCGTCTCCTTGGTGAAGAAGCCGACGAGCGGCGGCACGCCGGCCAGCGCCGCCAGCCCGATGCCCATCGACCAGCGCAGGGCTCCGGTCGGGCGCAGCCGGCCGCGCAGGGCCGCGAGCGCTGTCGCGCCGGCGAGCACCGACAGCCAGCCGGCGCCGAGGAAGAGCAGCGACTTGAAGAAGGCGTGGCCGATCAGGTGCGAGATGCCGGCGCCCGGCCCGAGCTCGGCCGGGGCGGCGGCGAGGGCGGAGAGCATGATCGCCACCTGGCTCAGCGTCGAGTAGGCGAGCATCCGCTTGAGGTCGGTCTGGGCGACGGCGAGCAGGGCGGCATAGACCATCGTCACGGCGGTCAGCACGGCCAGCAGGGTGCGGGAGCCGTCGTGGTGGGCGTAGAGGGTGAAGAGGCGGGCGATGACGTAGGTGCCGGCGGCAACCATCGTGGCGGCGTGGATGAGGGCGGAGGCGGGCGTCGGGCCCTCCATGGCGTCGGGGAGCCAGTCGTGGAAGGGCACGAGACCCGACTTGCCGGCGACGCCGATCACGACGCCGACGAGCCCCACCGTCAGGAGCGTCTCGCCACCCGTGGCCGTGAGCACGGACATCAGGTCGGTGGAGCGGGCCCGCACCGAGAGGGCCACGATGCCGACAACCATGCCGATGTCGGCCACGCGCGTGACGAGGAACGCCTTGTACGCGGCCCGCCGGGCCGCGCGCCGCTCGCTGTCGTGGCCGATGAGCAGCCACGAGCACCAGCCCATGACCTCCCAGCCGGCCAGCATGAGCAGGAGGTCGCTTGACTGGACGAGCAGCAGCATGCCGGACGCGAACAGCGAGACCGTCGCGGCGAACTGGCCGTAGCGCGCGTCGTCGCGCAGGTACCACGCCGTGAAGACCTGGATGCAGAGCACGACGACGGCCACCACGAACGACGTGAGGCCGGAGACCCGGTCGGAGAGCAGGTGGAGCGGCACGGCGAGGTCGCCGAGCGGCAGGGGGCCGACGGTGCTGATGTCGGCGGCGCGCGACGGCGCCACCCACTGGATGAGACCGAGCACCGTGACGAGGGCCGACACCGAGACCGCGACCCCGGTGGCCAGGACTCGCTCGCGACGGACGAGCAGCCCCACCAGGGCTGCGACCGCCGGGAGCACGACGATCATCCGGACGACCCAGCTCACGGGGCGCCCTCCGCCGTCGTGGCCGGTTCGCGGGCGACCGCGCCGCGCGGCTCGTGGTCGCCGTCGCTGTCGATGCCGAGCTCGTCGTCACCGTGGTCAGCGGGCGCGTCGTCGACGAGGTCGGGCACCGCCGTCAGGTCGATGTGCCCCGTGCGGCGGAACATCACGAGGATGATCGCGAGCGCCACCGTGATCTCGGCAGCGGCGATGGTGATGACGAAGAGGGCCAGGACCGGTCCCGCGGACAGCGGCGACGCCGAGCGGGTGCCGGCCGTGATGAGGAGCAGATTCGCGGAGTTGAGGATCAGCTCGACCCCGATGAGCACGAGCACGGCGTTGCGGCGGGCAAGCACGCCGTAGACCCCGATGCCGGCGAGCAGGACCGCGAGCGCCGCCGGGAGCGTCAGGTGGATCATGCGCGCTCCCCCGCGCCGGCGTCGCCGCGGTGCAGGACGAGGCGCGACACGGCGAACGCCCCGATGAGGGCGACGAGCAGCAGGACCGAGAGCAGCTCGAAGGGCCAGACCCATGTGCCGAAGATCGCCTGGGCCAGCTGGGGCGTGGTCGAGGCGCGGGTGTCGAGGTCGGCCCGCGCGCCCGAGAAGAGGGGCAGCAGCAGCGCCGCGAGCAGCACCGTGGTCGCCGCACCGAGCACGACACCGGCGGCGCGCTGCCACCACGGCGTGTCGATCTCGGCGTGAGGACCGATGGGGGCCCGGGTCAGCATGAGGGCGAAGAGGACGAGCACGACGATGGCACCGACGTAGACGAGCAGCTGCACGAGCCCGACGAGCTCCTGCCCCAGCACCAGATAGGCGCCGGCCAGCGACCCGAGGGACACCAGGAGCCAGAGGGCGGCGTGCACGACGTGCTTGGTCGTGACCGACAGCAGGGCCGAGAGCGCGGTCACCAGCCCGACGCAGGCGAAGACGATGTCACGGCTCGTCACTCGCGCTCCTGCTCGTCGGTAGAGACCGTGGGCAGCACCTGCGTGGAGTCGCCCTGCGCCGAGGCCTCGTCGGCGGCTGCCTCGGCCCGCGCGCCGTCGGCGGGCAGGACCGCGGTCTGCCCCGCTCCGGGCGGCTCGCCTGCCTGCCGGGCAGCCGGCATCACCCGCGTCTGCTCGGCGGCCGGGGCCTTCTGCTCAACCTGCGGCCGCACGCGCGTCGGCCGCGGCGGCCGCGTGGCAGCCGCCCCGGCCCCGGCAGCTCCCCGGGGCGG
>NZ_JBYTCI010000054.1:0-9893 GCF_058790095.1 Terrabacter sp. FW104-15G4B
GCCGGGGTGAGAGGGGCGGGCGCGTGACCCCGGACAGCTCAGCGGCCTGGGTGATCGAGATCGGTGAGGTCGGCGCGCCGGAGTCGCAGGTCCTGCTGCGCGAGTACTACGTCGAGGTGAGCGACCGCTGGTACCAGCGCGAGGAGGGCCGCGACTCGACCGACGCGGAGATCGAGATCGGCTTTCCCCGGATGCGCAGCGACGACCTGGCGCCGCCGACCGGCGTCTTCCTCGTGGCCCGCGGCGCCGACGACGAGACGCTCCTCGGCGGCTGCGTCGGTCTTCGCCTCACGCGGGACGCCTCCGGCTCGCGGGTCGCGGAGCTCAGGCGGCTGTACGTCCGTCCCGAGCTGCGCGGCGCCGGCCTGGGCACGAGCCTGCTGCTGACGGCCGAGGAGGTGGCACGGGTCTGGGGTGTCACGGCGATACGCCTTGACACCCGCCGCGACCTCGTCGAGGCCCGCTCGCTCTACACGCGCAACGGGTGGGTTGAGGTCGAGCCGTTCTCCGACGAGTTCTACGCCGAGGTCTGGTACGCCAAGCCCCTCGGATGACCGCGCGCCCGCGCCGGTTGAGGTGATGGTCGCACCCAGCCGGGTGCGAGATCAGCCTCGAACCGCAGCTCAGGCCACCGGACACGTCACCAGGGGCTGGGCTCGTAGTCCTTGACGAAGCAGCCGTAGAGGTCCTCGCCGGCCTCGCCGCGCACGATCGGGTCGTAGACGCGGGCCGCGCCGTCGACGAGGTCGAGCGGTGCGTGCCAGCCCTCGGCGGCGATGCGCAGCTTCTCGTCGTGCGGCCGCTCGTCGGTGATCCAGCCGGTGTCGACCGCGGTCATCAGGATGCGGTCGCTCTCGAACATCTCGCCGGCACTGGTGCGGGTCAGCATGTTGAGGGCGGCCTTGGCCATGTTGGTGTGCGGGTGGCCGGCGCCCTTGTAGCGCCGGGAGAACTGCCCCTCCATCGCCGAGACGTTGACGACGTAGGCGCGCCGTGCCCCGGCCTCGACTGCGGCCCGCATCGCCGGGCGCAGGCGCGAGACGAGGAGGAAGGGGGCCGTCGAGTTGCACAGCTGCACCTCGAGCAGCTCGAGCGGGTCGACCTCCTCGACCTTCTGGGTCCAGGAGTTGGTGCGCTGCAGGTCGGGCAGCAGCCCTCCGGCGTCGACGGCCGTGCCCGTGCGGTGCGCCTCGAGGCTGGCGTTGCCGGCGCTCAGGGCCAGGGCCGTCATCGAGGCGGCGGTCTGCGCGGCGACGGCGTGCTCGACCGACTCACCGTCGTGGTGCGCGACGGCATGCTGCCCGAGGGCGCCGGCGATCGACGCCGGGTGAGCCTCGCTGACCCGGTCGAAGGTCACCATCTCGGGCAGCGCCACGCCGTCGGGCAGCGGCGCCGACTCCATCTCGACGAGGTTGCTGTATGAGCCGGGAGAGCGCCTCACGGTCTGCGCGGCGTTGTTGACGAGGATGTCGAGCGGTCCTGCCGCTGCCACCTCCTCGGCGAGCGCGACGACCTGGGTGGGGTCGCGCAGGTCGATGCCGACGACCTTGAGCCGGTGGATCCAGTCGCCGCTGTCCTCCATCGACGCGAAGCGGCGCATCGCGTCCTTGGGGAAGCGGGTCGTGATCGTCGTGTGCGCGCCGTCGCGCAGCAGCCGCAGGGCGATGTACATCCCGATCTTGGCGCGGCCGCCCGTGAGCAGGGCGCGCTTGCCGGTGAGGTCGGTGCGCTGGTCGCGCTTGGCGTGGGAGCGGGCCGCGCACTCCGGGCAGAGCCAGTGGTAGAACGCGTCGACGAGCGTGTAGTCCCGCTTGCAGATGTAGCACCCGCGCGGGTTGACCAGCTCGCCCGCGAAGGCGCCGGTCGCACTGGAGACGAGGGGGATTCCCTTCGTCTCGTCGTCGATCCGCATCGGCGAGCCGGTGGCCGTCGACTCGATGACCTGCCGGTCGGCCTTGCGCTCGGCCCACGTCTTGGCGTTTCGGCGGTCCTTCTTGAGCCGCTTGTACATCAGCGACGCCGCGCGCTTGAGGGTCTCGAAGTCCGGGTCGTCGAGCTCGAGTGCCGGCGCCAGGGCCAGCACCCGCACCGCGGTGGCGACGTCCTCGGGGTCGAGGCGCACGACGGCGGTGAGGTCGAGCTCGTTGTCGGTCTGGATCACCGCGCAAGGGTACGTGTGTGCCCCGCCGAGCCCCAATCCGCCGTCGCGCCGGACATGTCGTGCCGCAAAGGACGTATGCCGCCGGGCCGGCGACCGTCCCGGCCACCGGGAGCGTGGTGGCGGGACGGGCGCGAGCCCGACGGCATACGAGCGCAGGGGAGCCGGCGCCTCGGGGAAGGGTGCTCAGCTGGCCGGCTTGACGGCGAGGGTCACCTCGACGTCCTGGCGCGACCCGTCGCGGATGAGGGTCAGCTTGGCCTTGTCGCCCACCGTCAGCTCACGGATCTGGCCGACGAGGGCCGTGGCGGAGTCGATGCGCTGGCCGTCGACGGCGACGATGACGTCGCCGTTCTTGATGCCGGCGTCGGCCGCGGGGGTCCCCCCGCTGACCGCGACGACCTGGGCTCCCGCACGCTTGGCGGCGCCGTCCGTCACCACCGTGTCGCGGGTGCTCACGCCGAGGTACGCGTGCTCGGCCTTGCCGGTCTTGATCAGCTGGTTGGCGATGGACTTCGCCTCGTTGACCGGGATCGCGAAGCCGATGCCGATGTTGCCGCTCTGGCTGCCCTGCGTCTGGCCCAGCGAGGCGATCGAGCTGTTGATGCCCACCAGCTCGCCCTTGCCGTTGACGAGGGCGCCACCGGAGTTGCCCGGGTTGATCGCGGCGGAGGTCTGGATGGCGTTCGTCACGACCTGGTCAGGCGGGGACTGCTGCTGTCCCAGGGGCGACTCGCTCGAGGCGCCGGTGCTGACCGGGCGGTCGAGCGCCGAGATGATGCCGGTGGTGACGGTGCCCGACAGGCCGAGCGGGTTGCCGACCGCCATGGCGGGGTCGCCGACCTTGAGCGACCCAGAGTTGCCGAGCGTGATGGGCGTCAGGTCCTTCGGGGCGTTCGCCAGCTTGATGATGGCGAGGTCGGTCGAAGGGTCGGTGCCGACGACGCTCGCGCTGTACGTGCGGCCGTCGCTGAGGGTCACCGTGAGCGTGCCGTTGCCGCCAGCGCCCTCGACGACGTGGTTGTTGGTCAGGACGTGGCCCTGGTCGTCGTAGATGACGCCGGAGCCGGCGCCGGAGCCCTGCTGGGTCGTCACGTTGATGCTGACGACACTCGGTGCGACGGCGGCGGAGACGGCCGTCCAGTCGGGCGCCGAGACGTTGCCCTGGACGACGGTGGGTGAGCTGTTCCGGTTGGGGTTCGTGGTCGCCGTCGCGGTGGTCGTGCTGCCCGTCTGCTGGTCGCCGAGGTGCGTCGCGGCGTACGTGCCCCCACTGGCGAGGACGGCCGCGAGCAGTGCGACTCCGACCGTCTGGCCGAAGCGGTTGTCGCGCTTCGGGGCCGGGCGGCTGCCCGTGCCGAGCGGCGGCGTCGGCCCGGCAGGCGGCGCGGGGGGCGCCGACTGGCTGTAGTAGTCCGCCTGCGGGATCTGCTGGGTGTGGTCCTCAGGTGCCATGGTCATGGCTCCTCCTCGCTCTGGTCTGTGGGTCCATCACACCTACCCAGCTTTTGACGCCGTTGTGGCGTTCCTAAGAATCGGCTGTGCCTTGCCGCGCGGGCGTTCCGCGGCTCGCGTCCGGAGCTGCAGGACGCTCCTTGGGCAGCACGACGACGAAGGTCGCGCCGCCACCCGGGGTCTCCTCGACCGAGACCTGCCCGCCGTGGGCCTCGACGATCGCGTGCACGATGGCCAGGCCCAGCCCGTTGCCGCCGCCCTTGCCGCGGCTGCGGGAGCGGTCGGCGCGGTAGAAGCGCTCGAAGACGTCCGCACGCTCCTGCACGGGTATGCCGTGCCCGTGGTCGCGCACGTGGAGGGCGACGCGCCCCGCGTCGACCTGACCGACGAGGATCTCAATCGGGCTGCCCTCCGGGGTGTGCACCCGCGCGTTGGTGACGAGGTTGGTGACGACCTGGCGCAGCTGCTGCTCGTCCGCGTGCAGCTCGGTCGGCTCGATGGGTCCGTGAATGCCGGTGGCCGCGATGTGCCGGCCCGGGGCGATGGTGCGGGCGTCCTGGGCGGCGTCCGCGGCGAGCACGGCCAGGTCGACGGTCTGCAGCTCGAGGGGGCGCTCGCCGTCGAGCCGCGCCAGGGTGAGCAGGTCCTCGACGAGGCCGCTCATCCGGTGCGCCTCGGACTCGATGCGCGTCATCGCGCCGGTCACGGCGTCGCTCGAGGGCAGCGCGCCCTGCCGGTAGAGCTCGGCGTAGCCGCCGACCGCGGCGAGCGGCGTGCGCAGCTCGTGCGAGGCGTCGGCGATGAAGCGGCGCATCTTCGCCTCGTTGGCCTCGCGGACGGCGAAGCTCTGCTCGATGCGGGCCAGCATCGCGTTGAGCGAGCGCGACAGCGAGGCGACCTCGTCGTCGGTGTGGGGGACGTCGATGCGCTGGGTCAGGTCGCCCACCGCGATCTTCGCCGCCGTGTCCTCGATGCGCGTGAGCGGCCGGAAGGTGCGGCGCACGAGGTACCAGCCGAGGGCGGCGCTGACGACGAGCGCGATCGCGCCGATGAGGGCGGCATAGAGCAGGAACTGGTTGACGGTCTCCTGGAGCGGTCGCAGCGGCAGCGCGACGATGACGATGTCGGCGCG
Source organism: Terrabacter sp. FW104-15G4B (assembly GCF_058790095.1). Taxonomy (NCBI): domain Bacteria; kingdom Bacillati; phylum Actinomycetota; class Actinomycetes; order Micrococcales; family Intrasporangiaceae; genus Terrabacter; species Terrabacter sp. FW104-15G4B. The sequence goes on from NZ_JBYTCI010000054.1 coordinate 4,746, forward strand.
GCCCTCGGTGAGCTGGGCCAGTGCGAGCCACTCCCCGTCTCCTCCGGTCGACCCGACGCGGAAGGTCCTCCCGTCCGTCACGTGTGGGTCGGTGGGCTTGAGCGCGGGGATCTCGGCGTCGTTCGGCTCGAAGAGGGCCTCGCCGAGGGAGTCGACGTGGCCGGTCGAGATGTTGACGATGCGCGCCGTGAACCCTGTGGGCAGATCGTTGCGGGCCCGCTTCAGCTCGTCGGCCTCGATGGACGAAAGGCTCGCGGCGTAGACGCGCAGCTCCTGCTCCGTCTGGTTGACCAGGTAGACGCGCAGGAGGGCGCTGACGACCAGGGCGGTCACCGTCAGGGCGATCGCGATGAGGCCGAGGGTCACGCCGAGCAGTCGCCAGCGCAGGGGCACGGCCTGCAGCCGGCGCGTCAGGGATCCGCTGCGGGTGGTCTGGGCGCGCGGCGGCACGTCGGCCGCCGAGGCGGTCAGGTCGGCCATCCGGTCAGGAGGCGGTCAGCTCTGGGGGCACCCGCAGAACGTAACCCACGCCTCGCTTGGTGTGGATGAGCGAGGGGCCGTCGGCGTCGATCTTGCGCCGGAGGTAGGAGATGTAGGACTCAACGATGCCGGACTCGCCGCGGAAGTCGTAGTCCCAGACGTGGTCGAGGATCTGCAGCTTGGACAGCACCCGGTTGGGGTTGAGCAGCAGGTAGCGCAGCAGCTTGAACTCGGTCGGGGACAGGTCGATGACGCGGCCGCCACGGCGCACCTCGTGCGAGTCCTCGTTGAGCTCGAGGTCGTGGAAGCGCAGGGTCGCGCCGTCGTCGAGCTGTCCCCGCGTGCGGCGAAGCACGGCCCGGATGCGGGCGATGACCTCCTCGAGGCTGAACGGCTTGGTGACGTAGTCGTCGCCGCCGACGGTCAGGCCCTGGATCTTGTCGCCCGTCGCGTCCCGCGCGGTGACGAAGACGATCGGCTGCTGGCGGCCGCGGTCACGTAGGCGCCGGGTCACCTCGAAGCCGTCGACGTCGGGGAGCATGACGTCGAGCACGACGAGGTCGGGCTCGGACTCGGCCGCCATCGCCAGGGCGGTGGTGCCGTCCGCTGCCGTCTCCACCTCGAAACCGGCGAAGCGCAGCGACGTCGCGAGCAGCTCACGGATGTTCGGCTCGTCCTCGACGACGAGCAGGCGGGCCTCGGCGGCCGGCGCGGTCTGGGTGTCCACGTGACCAGTGTCAGGGCGTTCGCTGGGAGTTTGCTGGGAACGCCGGCGGCTCAGAGGTCGTCCGCGTCGACGATGCGGTACGCGTAGCCCTGCTCCGCGAGGAAGCGCTGGCGGTGCGCGGCGAAGTCCGCGTCGACGGTGTCGCGCGCCACGATCGTGTAGAAGTGCGCCGTGCGCCCGTCGCCCTTGGGCCGCAGGACGCGGCCGAGTCGCTGCGCCTCCTCCTGCCGGGAGCCGAAGGTGCCGCTGATCTGGATCGCGACGCTCGCCTCGGGCAGGTCGATGGAGAAGTTCGCGACCTTGCTGACGACGAGGGTCGTGATGTCGCCGGTGCGGAACGCGTCGTAGAGGCGCTGGCGCTCCTTGACGGTCGTCTCGCCGGTGATCACCTCGGCGCCGAGCCGTTCGGCGACCTCGTGGAGCTGGTCGAGGTACTGCCCGATGACGAGCGTCGGCTCGCCCTGGTGCTGCTTCGCGAGCTTCTCGACCACGGGGAGCTTGGCGTCCGAGCACGACGCGAGGCGGTAGCGGTCCTCGGGCTCGCTGACGGCATACGCCATCCGCTGGCCGTCGGGGAGGCTGACCCGCACCTCCACGCAGTCCGCCGGAGCGATGTAGCCCTGCGCCTCGATGTCCTTCCACGGCGCGTCGAAGCGCTTGGGGCCGATGAGGCTGAAGACGTCGGCCTCGCGGCCGTCCTCGCGCACCAGGGTCGCGGTCAGGCCGAGGCGGCGGCGCGCCTGCAGGTCCGCGGTCATGCGGAAGATCGGCGCCGGGAGCAGGTGCACCTCGTCGTACACGACCAGCCCCCAGTCGCGGGCGTCGAGCAGGTCGAGGTGCGCGTAGGCGCCCTTCCGCTTCGTCGTCAGCACCTGGTAGGTCGCGATCGTGACGGGCCGGATCTCCTTGCGGGCGCCGGAGTACTCGCCGATCTCCTCCTCGGTGAGGGTCGTGCGCTTGAGCAGCTCGTCCTTCCACTGCCGCGCGCTGACCGTGTTGGTCACGAGGATGAGGGTCGTCGCCTTGGCGGCGGCCATCGCGCCGGCGCCGACGAGCGTCTTGCCGGCGCCGCAGGGGAGCACGACGACGCCGGAGCCGCCGTGCCAGAAGCCGTCGACCGCGTGCTGCTGGTAGGGGCGCAGGTGCCAGCCACTCTGGTCGAGGTCGATCGGGTGTGCCTCGCCGTCGACGTAACCGGCGAGGTCCTCGGCCGGCCAGCCGATCTTGAGCAGCTCCTGCTTGAGGGTGCCGCGCTCGCTCGGGTGCACGACGACGGCCAGGTCGTCGAGGCGATCGCCGGTCAGCGGCTTGATCTTCTTGTGCCGGAGCACCTCCTCGAGCACCGGGCGGTCGGTCGTGCGCAGCACGAGGCGCGTGCCCTCGGGGGAGTCGGCCAGGCCCTCCTTCTCGAGGGTGAGGCGGCCGTAGCGGTCCATCGTGTCGGCCACGTCGACGAGCAGGGCGTTGGGGACGGCATACCTGCTGTAGGTCATGAGGGCGTCTACGACCTGCTCGGCGTCGTGCCCGGCGGCGCGGGCGTTCCACAGTCCGAGCGGGGTGATGCGGTAGGTGTGCACGTGCTCGGGGGCGCGCTCGAGCTCGGCGAACGGGGCGATCGCGCGTCGCGCGGCCTCGGCGTTCGGGTGGTCGACCTCGAGGAGGAGGGTCTTGTCGCTCTGGACGATCAGGGGTCCGTCATTCATCGTGTGGGGACAACTCCGAGCGTGGGTCGAGGTATTCCACGGTCACCCCAGACCGCGGCATACATCGACCGGGGGTGCGCGTGCGTGGTGACAGTATGAGCGCATGCGATCCCCACAGGTCGAGGCGGCGACGGGGCTGCCCGCGAAGGTGACGATCTACGAGGTCGGTCCGCGCGACGGCCTCCAGAACGAGAAGACCGTCGTCCCGGCGGCCACCAAGGTGGAGTTCGTCCGCCGGCTCGAGGCCGCGGGGCTCGGCACCATCGAGACGACGTCGTTCGTGCCGGCGCGGTGGGTGCCGCAGATGGGCGACGCCGAGGAGGTGCTGGAGGCTCTCGGGGAGTCGGGCCGCGGGCGTCGCCGGCCGGCCCTCGTGCCCAACGAGCGCGGCCTCGACCGGGCCGAGGAGCTGGGCCTGACCGCCATCGCGATCTTCGGGTCGGCCACGGAGACCTTCGCGCAGAAGAACCTCAACCGGTCGATGGCCGAGCAGTACGCCATGTTCGAGCCGGTCGTGAAGCGCGCTCTCGCGGACGGCATGTGGGTGCGGGCCTACGTCTCCATGTGCTTCGGCGACCCGTGGGAGGGGCCCGTGCCGGTCGAGCAGGTGACCGACACCGCCGAGCGGCTGATGGACCTCGGGTGCCACGAGCTCAGCCTCGGCGACACCATCGGCGTCGGCACGACCGGCCATGTGCACCGGCTCCTCGAGGCCCTCGCCGCCCGTGGCATCGGCGCCGACCGGGTCGCCGTGCACTTCCACGACACCTACGGGCAGGCGCTCGCCAACACGATGGCCGCCCTGCGTGACGGTGTCTCGGTCGTCGACGCGGCGGCCGGCGGCCTCGGCGGCTGTCCCTACGCCAGGTCGGCGACCGGCAACCTCGCCACCGAGGACCTCGTCTGGGCCCTTCAGGGTGCCGGCGTCGAGACGGGCGTCGACCTGGAGAAACTCGTCGAGACCTCGGTGTGGATGGCCCAGCAGCTCGCCCGCCCGAGCCCCAGCAACGTCGTTCGCGCCCTCGCCGCCTTCACCTGACCCACCCCTCGCTTGAACCGTCGAAAGGCCACAAACCGGGCCCCCCCCCGTCGAAAGGCCACGAACCGGGGCCCGGTTTGTGGCCTCTCGACGGTGGGGGGCGGCGCGGGTCAGGCGTCGAGGGTCGCTCCGGTGATGCGGTGCACCGAGAAGGACTTCTCGTGGCCGGCCTCGTCGGTGGCGCGCACCCGGCCACCCTCGACCTTCTGCGGGTGGATCAGGTGGCGGGTCGTCGCCCCGTGGCCGTCGGAGTAGCCGATCCAGACCCCGTGCCGGTCGGCGACGGCGTCGCGCAGCAGGGAGAGCGTCACCACGGGGTCCATCGCCTGGATCCGCGGGCCCGGTCTCGCCTCGTCCTCCACGCGGCGCTGGTCGGCGGTCGCCTCGGCGGCACGCAGCCCGTCGACGAGGGACTGCGTGTAGGGCCGGTCGACCGGCGAGACCATCGGCCCCGGGCCCCGGCGTCGTGACCCGGCGCGGCGCCGCGGCGTCTCGGCGTGGACGACGGTGCCGTCCTGCCCCTCGTGCACCGGCGCAAAACCGCTGTCGCGCAGCAGGTCGACCAGCACACGCGGGTCGGCCGACGACACGAGGACCGTCGGCGCGAGCCGCCGCAGCCGCAGCGGCGCGAGGTCGCGGGAGGCGAGCATCGTGTCGAGCACCGTCTCGTCGTCGGAGCGGACGTATGCCGCAGCGCCGCCGATGCGGGTCTGGCCGTGCTTGCGCGCGACGTCCGACACGAGGTACTCGAGCGGCTGGGGCACCGGGGTGCGGCTCGAGCGGCGCACGGTCTCGATGAAGTCGGCAGCGGTCCAGCCGGCGTCGAGCGCGCGGCGCACCGACTCGGGCGTGAATCGGTAGACGGTCGCCCCACCGCGGGACTCGACGTCGGCGGCGAGGCGCATGAACGAGCCGAGGCCGCCGACGAGCGGCCCGGGAGCGACGGCCGTGAGGTCAGCCTGGACGAGGATGTGGTCGACCGGCGGGGGCAGGTGTACGGACATCGCCGCTGCGACGGCCTCCGCCACCGCCTCCGGCGTCGCGGCCTCGTTCGAGGTGATCGCACCACCGGCGTCCCTGCCGCCATCACCTCGACCCCGGGCGGCGCGCTTGCCGTTCGAGGTGATCGTGGCAGCGGCGTCGCTCGCGCCATCACCTCGACCCTGGGAGAGGCCGGGGGAGCTGAGCTGGGGGAGGAG
>NZ_JBYTCI010000055.1:0-9613 GCF_058790095.1 Terrabacter sp. FW104-15G4B
AGCGAGACCCCCGCCGCCATTCCCGTCCCCGCAGAGAAGGAAGCCTCCATGGCCACACCCGCAGCATCGCCGTCCCCCCGAGTGACCGCCACCTCCTCCCCGTCCGCATCCAAGCAGGCCGACCTCGTCGTCCTGTCGCACCTGCGGTGGATCTGGGTGTGGCAGCGCCCGCAGCACCTCGTGTCGCGCTTCGCGGCACGGCGTGCGGCCGACGGCGCCCAGACCTGGTTCGTCGAGGAGCCGGTCTACGGTGACGTGGACGCCCCCGAGCTGCGCACCGAGCAGGTCGACGGGCTGACGAGGGCCTACCTCGTCCTGCCCCACGGCATGGGCCAGGGTGAGGACCCCGGCTTCGACGCCCCGGGGGCCGGCGGCTACGGCCGGCTGCTCGGCGCGGCCCTCGAGGAGGCGGGCGTCCGCGAGCCGGAGGTGCTGCTCTACACCCCGATGGCGCTCGACGTCGCCGAGGAGCTCTCGCCGTCCCGGCTCTACTACGACGTCATGGACGACCTCGCCTCCTTCCTCGGTGCCCCCGGGGGCCTCGTGCTGCGCCAGCGCCGCACCCTGAAGGAGGCCGACGTCGTCTTCGCCGGCGGCCGCTCCCTCTACCGCTCCGTCGCCCAGCACCGCACCGGCCCCTGCCACCTCTTCCCGAGCGGCGTCGAGACCACCCACTACGCGCGATCCCGCGCGCTCCGCGTCGAGCGCGAATGCCCGGTCGCCGGCTACGTGGGCGTGATCGACGAGCGCGTCGACCTCGATCTGGTCGCCGACCTCGCCGCTGCGCTGCCGGACTGGACGATCCAGGTGGTGGGCCCGGTCACCAAGATCGAGGAGGCGGACCTCCCCCGGGCCGACAACCTCGAGTTCCCCGGCTGGGCCCGCTACGAGGACCTGCCCGAGGTGATGGCCGGCTTCGACGTCGCCCTCATGCCCTTCGCCCTCAACGAGGCCACCCGCTCGATCAGTCCCACCAAGACGCTCGAGTACCTCGCGGCGGGGCTGCCGGTCGTGTCCACCCGGGTGGCCGACGTCGTCGCCGACTACGAGAACGTCGTGCACTTCGCCGACGACGGTCCCGGCTTCGCGGCGGCCGCCCGCCACGTCATCGGGCACGCCAGGACGGAGCGGGACCGCCGGGTCCGACGGATCAGCGAGGACCACGAGTGGGACGTCATCGCCGAGCGGATGAGCAAGCTCATGGCCGACGGCACCGCAGCTCGCGTCAGGCAGGCCCAGGCATGAGGGCCGCAGAGCTGACGAGCCTCGCGGCCTCCCTCGAGGAGGCCCACGGGTTCGGCGTCAGCGCCGCCACGGCCGGCCTCCAGGATGCTGCCCTGGGCGGCCTGCGGCTGACTGGCCCAGGGGTCCCCGTGCTTGCCGAGGCCGCGGTGAGCTCGGCCACCCCCTTCCTCCGGGCGCCCCTGCTGGCCCGCATGTCCGCGGTCCAGCGGCTGCACCCGGCGACCGGGGACGGCGACGGTAGGTGCCCGACGTGCCACATCCCGGCCCCCTGCGAGACGTCCGAGGCGGTGCAGTGGTGACCGCGCAGAACGCCCCCGTCTCCCTCGTCGTGGTCGGCTCCGGCTTCTTCGGCCTCACGGTGGCCGAGACGGTCGCCCGCACCACCGGCAAGCGGGTCCTGGTCCTGGAGAAGCGAAGTCACCTCGGCGGCAACGCGTGGTCCGAGCAGGAGCCGACCACCGGCATCGAGGTGCACCGCTACGGCGCGCACCTCTTCCACACCTCCAACGAGCGGGTGTGGGAGTACGTCAACCGCTTCACGTCCTTCACCGGCTACCAGCACCGCGTGTTCAGCGTCTTCAAGGACCGCGTCTATCCGCTGCCGATCAACCTCGGCACGGTCTGCGAGTACTTCGGCCGGCACCTGAACCCCACTCAGGCCCGCGAGCTGATCCGCGAGCAGGCGCAGGAGGGCCTCGACGGCGAGCCGGACAACCTCGAGGAGAAGGCGATCTCGCTCATCGGTCGCCCCCTCTACGAGGCGTTCGTCCGTGGCTACACCGCCAAGCAGTGGCAGCTCGACCCTCGTGAGCTCAGCCCGGAAATCATCACCCGCCTGCCGGTCCGCTACACCTTCGAGAACCGCTACTTCACCGACTCCTACGAGGGGCTGCCGACCGACGGGTATGCCGCGTGGCTGACCCGGATGGCGGAGTCGCCGCTCGTGGACGTGCGGCTCGACACCGACTACTTCGACGTGCGCGACGACCTGCCGGACGGCATACCCGTGGTCTACACCGGCCCCCTCGACCGGTACTTCGACTACTGCGAGGGCCCGCTGTCGTGGCGCACGCTGGACTTCGAGCAGGAGGTGCTCGACGTCGGCGACTTCCAGGGGACTCCGGTCATGAACTACGCCGACGAGGACGTGCCGTGGACGAGGATCCACGAGTTCCGACACTTCCACCCGGAGCGTGACTACCCCCGGGACCGCACCGTCGTCGTCCGGGAGTACTCCCGCACGGCCGACACCGTGGACGAGCCGTACTACCCGGTCAACGGCCCCCAGGACCGGGACCGGCTGGCCCGGTACCGTGAGCTGGCCCGGCAGGAGGAGAACGTCTGGTTCGGTGGCCGGCTCGGCAGCTACCTCTACCTCGACATGCACATGGCGATCGCATCGGCCATGTCACTCCTCGACAACGAGCTCCTGCCGAGACTGCAGGGCGACGGCGCGGCCAGGAACACCCGTTAGGGATGCTGCGGAGGCGGGACGGAACCCCGCCCGCCGCAGAAGGGGTGGACCAAGGGCTCGTCAGGGGCGCGGCATACTCCTAGAGTTCGTGCCATGGCGGGGCGTGGGTGGCGGGGCTGCTCCCGACGATGATGGCAGACGTGGGGGCGATCGAGACCTCACCCACTGCCGTCATGCCCGCTGTGGCCTCCCGAACGCACCGCCTGGTGCGCCTCGCAGGGATCGCCGTGGCCTACTACCTCGGCGCCCGCCTCGGTCTGGGCCTGTCCCTCGTCGGCAACGACGTCACGCCGCTCTGGCCGCCGTCCGGTGTGGCGGTTGCGGCGCTCGTCGTCCTCGGACGGTCCTACTGGCCGGCGATCGCCGTGGCGGCGTTCGTGGTGAACCTGCCGATCAGCACCACGCCGTTGGCCGCCGCCGCGATCACCGTCGGCAACACCCTCGCGCCGGTCCTCGCCGCAACCCTGCTGCGCCGGGTCGGCTTCCGTCGCGAGCTCGACCGCCATCGCGACGCCGTCGCGATCGTGTTCGTCGGCGCCCTGGCCAGCATGCTCGTCAGCGCGACGATCGGCTCGTCCACCCTCCTCGCGTCCGGCTCCATTCCCAGAGCCCAGCTGCCGACCGCCTGGGCCGTGTGGTGGACGGGCGACGCGATGGGCGTGCTCGCCGTCACGCCGTTCTTGCTGTGCCTGCCCCTCTTCCGGGAGCAACCACGCTGGCCTGCGCAGCGGTGGCTCGAGGCCGGGCTCATCATGGTCGTGGCCACCGTCGTCATCCTGATCGCCGTCGCCACCGGGCTTCCCTTCCTGTTCCCCACGCTGCCCGCCCTCGGCTGGGCAGCGTGGCGACTCCAGCTGCGGGGCGCTGCACCGGCAGCCCTCATCGCCTCGGTCCTCGCGTCGTGGGCGGCCGCGCAGCAGCACGGGCCGTTCGCGGGCAGGTCGCTGTTCGGCCAGATGCTGATCCTGCAGTCCTACAACGTGTGCGTCGCCCTCACGTCCTTCTTCCTCGCCGCCCTCGTCAGTGAGCGGCTCCGGGCCGCAGCCGCCCTCACGGCAGCCGCCACCGATCTCGAACGGCGCGTCGAGCAGCGCACGGCGCAGCTCACGGCGGCCAACGTCCGCCTGGTCACGGAGATCCGGGAGCGCTCACAGGCCCAGGACCTGCTGAGCCACGAGGAGGCGCGGGCCCGGCGTGAGCACCAGATCGCCGCGACCCTGCAACGCAGCCTCCTGCCGGACCGCCTACCCGACGTGCCCGGCCTCGCGTTCGCGGCGCGCTACGTCCCCGCCACGGCAGACGTGCAGGTCGGCGGCGACTGGTACGACGTCGTCCAGCTCCCGGGCGGCAGGGTCGGCCTCGCCATCGGCGACGTGGCCGGCCACGGGCTCCAGGCCGCCGCCACCATGGTGCAGGTCCGGATGGCGTTGAGGGCCTACGCGCTGCAGGACCCCTCCCCGGCGGCGGTGATGCGGGGAGTCCACCAGCTGGTGGCCAAGCTGCCCGTGCCGGAGATGGTGACGCTCGTCTACTTCGTCTACGACCCGGCCACCCGGCACCTTCGGTGGAGCAACGCCGGCCACCCACCCGCGCTGACCTTCGGGGAAGGGGATGGCTCGTTCCTGCTCGGCGCACTGGCGCCGCCCGTTGGCGTCACCGCCGAGGGGTCATACACCGAGGCCGGCTGCGACCTGGCGCCCGGTGCAACCCTGCTGCTCTACACCGACGGCCTGGTCGAGCGGCGTGGCGTGTCGCTCACCCATGGCCTCGAACGGCTCGACCGGGAGGCTCGCGCCGGCCTGGTCGACGACGCCCTCGACGCCCTCTGCGACCGGCTGCTCTCGACGTTCCTGGACGAGGACCACGTCGAGGACGACGTCGCTCTCCTGGTGATGCGGCCCGACCCGGCGGTCGACGGCGAGCTGGACGTGCAGCTGCCGGCGGAGGCCCGCAACCTCGTGCAGGTGCGCAGCGCTCTGCGGCGGTGGCTGCAGGAGTCGGGCACGCCCGATCCGGTGACCAACGACGTGCTCGTCGCCTGCGGCGAGGCCTGCGCCAACGTCGTGCAGCACGCCTACAGCGGGCAGGAGGCGCCAGGCGACCTCCTCGTCGAGGCACGCCTCCACGAGGACGTCCTCGAGCTCGTCGTCCGCGACACCGGCCGGTGGCGACCACCCGCCGACCGCGGTGGCGGGTGGGGCCTGCAGCTGATGAAGGGCCTGGTCGATGACGTCGAGGTGCAGAGCACCGCCGCTGGCACGGTGGTGCGCCTGCGCCGGCGCGTGGGCCGGGAGCGAGCTGATGGGTGAGCTGGCGACGCTCGAGACAGCCCACGCCGGCACGGTCCACGTCGCCCGCGTCACCGGCGAGCTCGACCTCTCGAACGCCCGGGAGCTCACCGACGCCCTCGCGCCCGCCGTGCCCGCTGACGTGACCCTCGTGGTCCTCGACCTGAGCGGCACGCGCTACCTCGACAGCGCCGCCATCGCCTCGCTCTTCCGCCTCGCGCAGCGCCTGCGAGACCGACGCCAGGACCTGCGGCTCGTGGTGCCCCCGGATGCGCCGATCCGCGCGGTCCTCGAGCTCACCCGGCTGACCCAGGTGATCACCGTCGACGAGGCCGTCCCCGACCTCCCGGACGTCGGGCGTGCGTATGCCGCCCTGCCGCCCGCGACCGCTCCCCTCGCCAAGCCCCGGGAGCCATCCGGCGTCGACGGGCCGGCAGCCGAGCTCGACGGCACGGCGGGCGCCCCTGCTGCGCAATGGCCCCCGGGGACGGGCTGAAGTCAGACGGTCTCCGTCGCGACGCCGCGCAGCAGGGCGAGGTAGTCCTCGACGGGCCGCGCACCGGACACGGCGGCATACCCGTTGGCGAGCACGAAGGGTGTCGACGTGACGCCCATGGCTCGAGCCTCCCGCTCGTCGGCGCGCACCTGCTCGGCGTAGGCGTCGGAGGCGAGCACGGCCGAGACGCGCCGCTCGTCGAGGCCGCACTCCGCCGAGAGCCGCTGCAGCACCTCGTGGTCGTCGATGGGCAGGCCCTCGCCGAAGTGGGCGGAGTGGAAGCGCTCCACGGCAGCCGACCGCAGGGCCGGCCCTCCCATCTCGCCGGCGAGGGCGCAGAGGCGGTGGGCGTCGAAGCTGTTGGCCCGCACCGCCCGGTCCCAGTCGAAGACGAGGTCGTCGGCCTGCGCCGTCTCGCTGGCCTTGGCGTTCATCAGCCGCCCGGTGCCCGCGTCGCCGCCGTGCCGCACCGACAGGTGCTCGCTGACGGGCACCCCTCCACCGACGGGGACGTCCGGGTAGAGCTCGAACGACCGCAGACGCAGCGTGACGTCGTGCGGGCGCTCGAAGGCACCGACCGCCGCCTCGATGCGTCGCTTGGCCACCCACGAGTAGGGGCAGACCAGGTCGCTCCAGAGGTCGAGCTCGATGAGGGTCGTGGATTCCGCGGCTGGCTGGTCGGTCATCGTCTCAGTCAACCACGCACGCAACGACGCTCGCCGACCGAGCCGGGAACGCACGATGCCCCCGCCGGATCGGCGGGGGCATCGTGAGGTGGCGTGAGAGGTGACGGCTCAGAATCGGCCGTAGCCCGACGGCGTGGTCCAGATCGAGTGGTTGCCGATCACGGTGCCGGGGCGCTGGGCGTCGATCATCCGGCCCGGGCTGACGTAGATGCCCACGTGGTAGGCCGGCGAGCCGAAGAAGACGAGGTCGCCGGGGCTCGGGCTGCTGACGCGGGTCGCGGCCGACTGCTGCGCGGACGCGGTGCGCGGGATGGAGATGCCGGCCTGGCGGTAGACGTACGAGGTGAAGCCCGAGCAGTCGAAGCCGGAGGGCGACGAGCCGCCGTAGACGTAGGGCACACCGAAGAAGGACTGGGCGATGCCCACGATGCCGCTGGCGGTGGGCGCCGGCGCGGGGTTGATCGCCGCGCGGGGCGTCGAGGTGGACCGCGACACGCGCTGGCTCGCCGTCTGGCGCTGCGAGGCCGCCTCGTCGGCGGCCTTTGCAGCCGCCTCCTCGGCGGCCTTCTTCTCGGCGCGCTGGGTCTTGACCTGGATGTCCTCGATGACGACCGGCTTGACCGTGGCCTGCGCGGACGCGGGCTTGGCGTAGCCGATGGCCGACAGGGCGTTGCCGGCCTTCAGGGCGCCTGCGGCGGGACCGACGGCGGCGGGAGCTGCGACGACGTTGCTGCTGCTCGACCCGTCGGCGGCGTTGGCCGTGCCGGCGAACGAGGCGACCAGACCACCCGAGGCCGCGACGATCGCGGCGCCCTTCACGGCGGGCTGAGCAGACTCCTTGGCGATCGTCTTGAGCTCCGACATCGCGTTGAAGCGACCGGGGGCGCGGTGGCGCCCGGGAACGTTCTGAGCCACGTTTGACCTCTCGACGCCTACGAGGTGAGCTGTCGGGTTCGGGCTGGAGGTACTGCCCGGCCTTCGCTCGGACCAGGTTCGGTCCACGGAGGGCTTCACCCCGAGGGCGTCTCTCGACGCCCGGAGAAAGTGGTTCCCCCGCTCCTGCCATGCGGTTCGTACTGAGCCTCAGGTCGATGGCAGGACTAGGCGGTCCGACCCGGGGCACTCACTCGACGGGGAGAGCAAGTGGGGCCAACCGTACCCAAAGGGATGGGCGTTGTCACCTCCGAGTTCCCGAATTGTGCAAATTCTCGGAGAGGCTCGGGCAAGTGACGGAAAAGCCCGGTCAAGGCATGGCAAGCAGTGACGAACGGCGTCATCCCGAGGTGGCGAACCACCACAGCGGCTGCGGCTCAGGCGGCCTGGCAGAAGACGTGCACCGCGACGTCGTCGGGCAGCGAGACCCCGGTGGAGGGCTCGCTCCCCTCCCGGACGGCGAGGACGCGGCCGTCCTCACGGACCACCTCGACCCGCGCGCCCGGCACGACCCCTGCGCTCGTCAGCAACGCGAGCGCCTCGGGGTCGACCTGCACCGGCTCGCCGATGCGCCGGATGGTCACGACGGCGGGCACGCCGCCGACGACCGCGCTCAGCGTGGTGAGGCCGGTGAGGAAGTCCTCGTCCTGGTGCACGCCGAGCTCCTCGAGCCCCGGGATGGGGTTGCCGTACGGCGACTCGAGGCCCTCGCCGATGAGGCCGAGGATCTTGCGCTCGACCTTCTCGGACATGACGTGCTCCCAGCGGCACGCCTCGTCGTGGGCGTACTCCCACTCGAGACCGATCACGTCGACGAGCAGCCGCTCGGCCAGCCGGTGCTTGCGCATGACGCGCGTCGCGAGCAGCCGACCGTGGTCGGACAGCTCGAGGTGGCGGTCACCGGACACGGCGACGAGCCCGTCGCGCTCCATCCGGGCCACCGTCTGCGACACCGTGGGACCCGAGTGCCCCAACCGCTCGGCGATGCGTGCGCGCAGAGGGACGATGCCCTCCTCCTCGAGCTCGAAGATGGTGCGCAGGTACATCTCGGTGGTGTCGATCAGGTCCGTCACTGTCATACCTTCTCAGAGTCGGAGGACGGTCACGGACCGCCGTCGGGCGCCGGCCTGCGGGTCGGGTCGTGGCGAGGCACCCAGACGCGCAGCCAGCCCGCCCCGGCGACGGCGCCCAGGCCCAGGAGGACCGACGCGGCGCCCAGCGAGACGACGGCGCTCAGCCCTGACAACACCAGAGGGCCCCCCGCCCTTCCCAGGTCGGCGCACAGGCGCCACCCACCGAGGAACTGGGCCCGGCCGTCCGCGGGCGAGGCGTCCGCCCCGAGCGTCATGATGAGCCCGGCCCCGAGGCCGTTGCCGACGCCGAGCACGGTCGCGGCCGCGGTCACTGCCACGAGGCTGGTCGCGAGCGGCAGCAGCGCCATGCCGAGTCCGAGCACGAGCATGCTGGGCACCGCGGCGGCGACCCGGCCGTAGCGGTCCATCAGCCACCCCGAGGGGTAGAAGAGCACCATGTCGAGGGCGCCCGCCACCCCGAAGACGAGCGACGTCTGGGCCGGCGAGAAGCCGACAGACTCCGCCCACAGCGGCACCAGCGCCTCCCGGACGGCGCGCGCGCCGGCCACGCACATGGCCCCGGTACCCAGGGTCAGCAGGACGTGCCGGTGCTGCAGCAGCACCGAGGAGACGCTGCGGGGCGCGCCACCGCCTGTAAGGCGGTGCGCGGACCCGGTGATGTCGGGGGCGAAGAGCACGAGGACGAACGCCGCGAGGCTCGCGACCCCGCCCACGGCATACGCCGCCTCCGTGCCCCCACGGGAGATGACGAAAGAGCCGATGAACGGTCCGACGAAGTAGCCGATGCGGTTCACCCCGCCGAGCGTCGAGAGCGCCCGAGCACGCATGGCGACGGGCACCGCCTCGGTCAGGTAGGCCTGCCGGGCCAGGCCGAAGAGCGACCCGGCCAAGCCGATCACGAGCACCCCGACGAAGAGCATGACCAGGCCGCCGGCGAGCGCTGCGACGAGCATGCCGACGGCCTCGACGACGGCGGCCACGAGCAGGGCCCGACGCTCACCGATGCGTGCGGCCAGGGCCCCCGACGGCAGGTCGCCGAGCAGCTGGCCGACGCCCAGCATCGCCACGAGCAGCGCGGCCACACCGATGGAGGCTCCGAGCTCACGCGCGGACACGGCGATGATCGGCGAGACCGCGCCCGCGCCGGTCGAGCCGAGGAGGGTCGGGCCGTATGCCGACAGGGCGATCGCGCGCAGGCCACCCTCGCGCCCAGCCGCACCGTCCCCCTGGATCTCGGTCACGCCACAGGACCCTAACGATCGGGTCACTCGGGTGGCTGGCCCACCCGCCCGACGAAAGCATGGGCCGGGTGGCCGCAAGTCGCAGGACGAGACCCCCGGTGGCGGTGGTGGAACAGGCGAGCCCTCCGGCCGCCCGGCTCCCGATGAGCTCTGCCC
>NZ_JBYTCI010000056.1:0-8682 GCF_058790095.1 Terrabacter sp. FW104-15G4B
CTCGTCGAGCGCCGCACGTCGCACCCGATGGTGCCGCCGGCCCCCAGCAACGCAGCGCAGATGAGCATCGCCGTTCGGTACGCCGCCGAGAACGCCTCCGGCACGGCATAGTCCGAGCCGCTGAGTCCTACGACGGCCGGCAGGGCAGCGACGGCGAGCAGGCTGCCCGCGCGCGCGACGGCGTTGTTCACGCCGCTGGCCACGCCGGCATACCGGTCGGGGGCCGCGGCGAGGACCGTCGCCGTCAGCGGTGCGACGAGGAACGCGAGCCCGAGGCCGAAGACGGTGATGCCGGGCAGGACACCGGTCCAGTACGTCGAGCCCGCGCCGACGCCCGAGAGCAGCAGGGTGCCGATGCCGCATACGACCGGACCGACGGTCATCGGCAGGCGAGGGCCGATGCGCGAGGCGAGCTCACCGCCGCGGGCGGCAAGGAGCAGCATGAGCACCGTCACGGGGAGCGACGCCATGCCGGCGAGCATCGGCCCGTAGCCCAGGACCACCTGAAGCTCGAGGGTGAGGAAGAAGAAGACCGCGCCGAGGGCGGCATAGACCAGCAGGGTCATCCCGTTGGCGGCGCTGAACTGGCGGGACGCGAAGAGGGCCGGCGGCACCATCGGGTGCGACGTGCGGCGCTCGACGAGGACGAAGGCGACCCCGATGGCGAGGCCGAGTGCGCCGACGCCGAGGGCCGCCGCGGCTCCGAGCGACGCGTGCTCGATCAGCGCGAAGGTCGTGACCCCGAGGGCCATCGTGGCGAGCACGGCGCCGGCCACATCGAAGCGGTGGCCGGCCTTCTCGTCACGCGTCTCCGGGACGTGCAGCTGCGCGATCCAGACGGTCGCGACGCCGAGCGGCACGTTGACGAGAAACGCCCACCGCCAGCTGGCGTACTGCACGAGCCAGCCGCCGACGAACGGCCCCAGGGCGGAAGCGATGCCGCCGAGCCCCGACCACGCGCCGATGGCCTTGCCCCGGTCGGCCGGGCGGAACGAGCCCTGGATCATCGACAGGCTGCCCGGCGTCAGGAGGGCGCCGCCCACCCCTTGGAGCACCCGCGCGACGATGAGCTGGACGGGTGACTGCGCGAGGCCGCACGCTGCGGAGGCCACCGTGAACCAGACGACCCCGATGACGAAGACGCGTCGCCGGCCGAAGCGGTCACCGAGCGATCCGCCGAGCAGGATCAGCGAGGCGAGGGCGAGCAGGTAGCCGTTGGTGATCCACTGCAGCTCGGCGAGGCTGGCACCCAGCTCCTCGCCGATCCGCACCAGGGCGACGTTGACGACCGTGCCGTCGAGCAGGGCCATGCCGGAACCGAGGACGGCGGCCGCGATGACGAACCGGCCGGTTCTGGAGCCGAGGGCGATGTCGCTCACCCCGGCAGTCTGTCATCGCGCGCGACGACCGGCGCCTCAGCGCGGGCAGTCGTCCACGGGGAGCGGGTCGCGCCGGGCGGCCCGGGCCCCGCGCAGGCTGACGAGCGAGTCGACGGTGAGCACGATGAGCGCGAGCCAGACGATGCCGAAGCCGATCCAGCGCTCGCGCGGCATGTGCTCGTGCAGCAGCAGCACCGCGCAGAGCAGCTGCATGAGCGGGGTGATGAACTGGATGAGCCCGATCGTCACGAGGGGGATGCGCCTGGCTGCGGCGGCGAAGCACAGCAGCGGTACCGCGGTCACGACGCCGGACAGGACGAGCAGCGAGCTGTGCACCCCGCCGTGCCGACCGAACTCCAGCCCGCCCTGGGCGCCAACGAGGAGCAGCAGCACCACGGCGACGGGGGCCAGCACGACGGTCTCGACCGTCAGGCCGTGGATGGCGTCGAGGCTGACGCCCACCTTCTTCTTCGTCAGGCCGTAGAGCGCGAAGGACACCGCGAGCGTCAGCGCCACCCAGGGGACGCGTCCGCCGGAGACGCCGAGGTAGACGCCGGCGACCACGCCGATCCCGACGGCGACCCACTGCAGCACGCGCAGGCGCTCACCGAGCACGACGACGCCGAGCGCCACCGTGACGAGGGGGTTGAGGAAGTAGCCGAGGGCCGCCTCCGAGGTGTTGCCGGAGGTCACGGCCGCGACGTAGATGACCCAGTTGACGGCGATGAGCACCGCGGCGATCGCCGTGCCGCCGAGGAGCCGAGGCCGCCGCAGCAGCGGCCGGATCCATCCGAAGTCGCGCACGACGAGCAGCACGACGACGCAGAAGAGCAGCGTCCACAGGATGCGGTGGGCGAGGATCTCCCACGGCCCGGCGGGCTTCAGCGCGTCGAAGTAGAGCGGGAAGAGCCCCCAGAGGCCGTATGCCGCGAAGCCGAGCAGGGTGCCCCGTCCGACCTCGCCGTGTGGCGCCGTCGACCCCGAGGCGCGCGTCGAGGACTCGGCGCTCGTGACGGACGAGACGGTGTCGCGGCCGCTCACGCCCCCACGGTCCAGGTGTCGCGGCCGGCCAGCAGGGCGTCGATGTCGGCGTCGGTGACCTCACCCGTGCGGGCCGAGGCGACCTGAGCGCGCAGGGAGTCGTCGTAGGTCGGGCGCTGCACGTTGCGGAAGACCCCCATCGGCACGTGCCCGAGGTCGGGGCTGTCGAGCCGCGAGAGCGCGAACGCAGCGGACGGGTCGTCGGCCGAGGCGTCGTGGCGCACGATGCGGGTCGGGTCGGCCTCGGTCCGCGGCACGACGGCGAGCGAGCCGCGGTCGTCGCGGACCACGACGTTGTCGCCGGCGGCGACCTCCTCGCCGTTGGTCAGCTGCAGGATGCGCGCGGCGGCCTCGGTGCGGTCCTTGAGCACGTCGAAGACGCCGTCGTTGAAGATCGGGCAGTTCTGGTAGATCTCGACGAGGGCCGACCCACGGTGCTCGGCGGCCGCACGCAGCACGGACGTCAGGTGCTGCCGGTCGGAGTCCATGGTCCGGGCCACGAAGCTTGCCTCGGCCCCGAGCGCGAGGGACACCGGGTTGAAGGGGGTGTCGAGCGACCCGAGGGGCGTCGACTTCGTCACCTGGCCGATGTGCGAGGTGGGGGAGTACTGCCCCTTCGTCAGGCCGTAGATCTCGTTGTTGAAGAGCAGGATCTTGAGGTTGACGTTGCGGCGAAGGGCGTGGATGAGGTGGTTGCCGCCGATCGAGAGCGCGTCACCGTCGCCGGTGACGACCCAGACCGACAGGTCCTCACGGGTGGCGGCAAGGCCGGTCGCGATCGCCGGGGCGCGGCCGTGGATCGAGTGCATGCCGTACGTGTCGAGGTAGTACGGGAAGCGCGAGCTGCACCCGATGCCCGAGACGAACACGATGTTCTCGCGCTTGAGCCCCAGCTCGGGCAGGAAGCCCTGCACGGCGGCGAGGATCGCGTAGTCGCCGCAGCCCGGGCACCAGCGCACCTCCTGGTCGGACGTGAAGTCCTTCTTCGTCAGGGCGGTGCCGTCGGTGAGGCGAGGCACGTTCGCGGTGCCGATGGCACCGGGCGCGGCGGACGGCATACCAAGGTCGGTGGTCACTGGGCGGCCTCCTTCAGGGGCACGTCGGAGACGGACGCCACGGCGGTGGCGATGACGTCGGCGAGCTCGCCCGCCTGGAACGGCAGGCCGCGCACCGACGTGTGCGACTCGATGTCGACGAGGTACTTCGCGCGCAGCAGCAGCGCGAGCTGGCCGAGGTTCATCTCGGGCACGATGACGCGCGAGTAGGCGCGCAGGACCTCGCCGGTGTTGGCGGGGAACGGGTTGAGGTGGCGCAGGTGCGCCTGGGCCACTCGCGCACCGGTGGCCCGCGCCAGGCGTACGCCCGCGGCGATCGGTCCGTAGGTCGAGCCCCAGCCGAGGACGAGCACGTCCGCGTCGCCGGTCGGGTCGTCGACGACGAGCGAGCCGATGCTGTCGGCGATCCCGTCGATCTTGGCCTGGCGCAGCCGCGTCATGTGGTCGTGGTTGTCGGGGTCGTAGGAGATGTTGCCGGTGACGTCGGCCTTCTCGATGCCGCCGACCCGGTGCTCCAGACCCGGGGTGCCGGGGATGGCCCACGGCCGCGCGAGCGTCTCCCGGTCGCGCAGGTACGGGTGGAAGGTCGGCTGACCCTTGTCGTCCACGGCGTTCGGCTCGGTGGCGAACTCGACCTCCAGGTCGGGCAGCTCGGCCGTGCGCGGCAGGCGCCACGGCTCGGATCCGTTGGCGAGGTAGCCGTCGGACAGCACGATGACCGGCGTGCGGTAGGTGGTCGCGATGCGCACCGCCTCCACGGCAATGTCGAAGCAGTCGGCCGGCGTTGCGGGCGCGACGACCGCCACCGGTGACTCGCCGTTGCGGCCGAAGAGGGCCTGGAGCAGGTCGGCCTGCTCGGTCTTGGTCGGCAGGCCGGTCGAGGGGCCACCGCGCTGGATGTCGCAGACGATGAGCGGCAGCTCGAGCGACACGGCCAGGCCGATCGTCTCGGCCTTGAGCGCGAGGCCCGGGCCGGACGTCGTGGTGACGCCCAGTGCGCCACCGAAGGAGGCGCCCAGCGCGGCGCCGACCCCGGCGATCTCGTCCTCGGCCTGCATCGTCGCGACGCCGTAGCGCTTGAGCCCCGCCAGCGTGTGGAGGATGTCGGACGCGGGCGTGATCGGGTAGCTGCCGAGGAAGAGCGGCAGGTGGGCGCGGTGGGCAGCGGCGACGAGGCCGAGCGACAGGGCGACGTTGCCGGTGACGTTGCGGTACGTGCCCGGAGCCATCGTCGCCGGCGCCACCTCGTAGGCCACGGCGAAGTCCTCGGTGGTCTCGCCGTAGTTGAAGCCGGCGCGCAGGGCCGTGAGGTTGGCCTCGAGGATCTCCGGCTTGTCGGCGAACTTGGCCTTGAGGAACGCCTCCGTGCCGTCCATCGGGCGCGTGTAGAGCCAGGAGAGCAGGCCGAGCGCGAACATGTTCTTCGCGCGCTCCTTCTCCTTGCGCGTCAGGTCGGTGAAGGCCGCGAGGGCCTGCACGGCGATGGAGGTCAGTGCGACCGGGTGCACGTCGTAGCTTGTCAGGGAGCCGTCCCCGAGCGGGCTCTCGACGTAGCCGACCTTCGAGAGGTTGCGCTTGGTGAACTCGTCGGTGTTGACGATGATCGTGGCGCCGCGCGTCAGGTCGCGCAGGTTGGCCTTGAGGGCGGCGGGGTTCATCGCCACGAGCACGTCGGGGGCGTCGCCGGGCGTCAGGACGTTGTGGTCGGCGAAGTGCAGCTGGAAGCTCGAGACGCCGGGCAGCGTCCCCTGGGGCGCGCGGATCTCGGCCGGGAAGTTGGGCAGGGTCGACAGGTCGTTGCCGAGCAGCGCGGTCTGCGAGGTGAATCGGTCACCCGTCAGCTGCATGCCGTCGCCGGAGTCCCCGGCGAATCGGATGACCACGCGATCGAGCTTCTGGACCAGTTTGGCGCTCATGCTCTGCGACGTCCTCGATCTTCCATACGATTCGCTGCCCGGGCCATTGTGCGCCGGGCAATTTCCATGGTAGTTCGTGCTGAATTCAACTTTGGACGGGTTGCCATCACTCGGACAGGCATGTGTCGAACCATTCCGCCGGGATGCCGGGCATCTGGCTAGGCTGGCGTTCATGTCCGGGTACGTGGCCGTCGCAGCGGTGCTGGGGGCGGGCGTCCTGCTCGTCACGGCGGCGATGCTCGTCCGACGCCTGCTGGCTCCGCGTGCCCCGCACGCCGACAAGCTCGCGACCTACGAGTCGGGCGTCGACCCGGTCGGCCAGGGCTGGGCCCAGACCAAGGTCCGATACTTCGTCTTCTCCTTCCTCTACGTCATCTTCGCCGTCGACGCGATCTACCTCTTCCCGTGGGCGACGGTCATCCGAGACGCCCGCCTCGGTCGTGCCAGCCTCGTCGAGATGGGCCTGTTTCTCGCCGTCGTCGTGCTCGGTCTGGCCCACGCCGCGCGGCGCGGCCTGCTGAGGTGGGTGTGATGGGCCAGCCGCCCAGCGAGCGCGAGTCCGCCAGCCAGCCCGGCCGGCAGGTCAGCCTCCCGATGCCGACGGTCGGACCCGCGTCCATGGGCGTCCTGGGCGGCCACGCGCCCAAGCCGATCAAGGTGGTCCTCAACTGGGGACGGCGCTACTCGCTGTGGGTCTTCAACTTCGGGCTCGCCTGCTGCGCCATCGAGTTCATCGCCGCGTCGATGGGCCGGCACGACTTCATCCGCCTCGGCGTCATCCCCTTCGCGCCTGGTCCTCGCCAGGCCGACCTCATGGTCGTGTCCGGCACCGTCACCGACAAGATGGCGCCGGCGATCCGCCGCCTCTACGACCAGATGCCCGAGCCGAAGTACGTCATCTCCTTCGGGGCCTGCTCCAACTCCGGCGGGCCCTACTGGGACTCGTACTCCGTGACCAAGGGCGTCGACCAGATCGTCCCGGTCGACGTCTACGTCCCCGGCTGCCCGCCGCGCCCCGAGGCGCTGCTGCACGGCATCATCCGCCTGCAGGAGCAGATCGCGAGCGAGCGCCTGTCGGCGCAGAAGCTCAAGGGGAGGTATGCCGGCATGCGCGTCGGTAGTGCCGGTGACGTCCGTCGTCCCCTCCTTCGCCGGGGCTCCGAGCCGGGGCCCGTGGCGCCGGACGGCGGCGCCCGATGAGGGTCACCGAGGTGCGCGACGTCCCGTTCGGGGAGTGGTCGAGCACCGTGCTCGCGCTCCGCGAGCAGGGCTACGCGTACTTCGACTGGCTGACGGCCGTCGACGAGACCGACCGGGAGGGCGACGACGCCGGCTTCGACGTCGTGTGCCACCTGCTCGACGTGCGCCGGCCCGGTGCGCTCACCTCGGTGCTGCTGCGCACCCGGGCGGCCGAGGGCGTCGCCGTGCCGTCGCTGACCGGGATCTTCCGCGGCGCCGCCTGGCACGAGCGCGAGACCCACGAGATGTTCGGCATCGACTTCGACGGCTTCGACGACGGCAGCGGCCTCGGGCTGCGGCCGCTCCTGCTGCCCGAGGGCTTCGAGGGCACACCGCTGCGCAAGTCCTTCGTCCTCGCCGCCCGGGCCTCCAAGGCGTGGCCCGGCGCGAAGGAGCCCGGCGAGGGCCATGACTCCGCCCGCGCTCCCGGCCGTCGGCGGGTGCAGGCGCCCGGCGTCCCAGGCCCGGACTGGGGTCCCCGATGACCGTCGTGCTGGCCCCTTGGGTCGAGGTGGTGCTGCGCGCCGTGGCGGTGCTCGTGGCGTCCCTCGTGCTGCCGCTGCTCGTCGGTCAGACCGAGCACAAGGTCATGGCCCACATGCAGGGCCGGCTCGGGCCGATGTATGCCGGTGGCTTCCACGGGTGGGCGCAGCTGGTGGCCGACGGGGTGAAGTTCGTCCAGAAGGAGGACATCACCCCCGCCAGGGCGGACAGGTGGGCCTTCCGGCTCGCGCCGTTCGTCGCGCTGATCCCCTACCTCGTGGCGCTCGCCGTCATCCCGCTGTCGCCCGAGGTCGTCGGCGCCGACGTCGACGCGAGTGTCGTCCTCGTCCTGGCCGTCATCGGGGTCGGGATCATCGGAACCCTGATGGCCGGCTGGGCCTCGGCCAACAAGTACTCCCTGCTCGGCGCCATGCGCGCCGCGGCGCAGCTCGTCTCCTACGAGCTGCCGATGGTCCTCGCGGTCGCGTCGGTGGCGCTCGCGGCCGGGTCCCTGTCGCTCGTCGGCATCGCCCAGGCGTGGAACCCGTGGTGGTTGCTCTGGCAGCTGCCCGGCGCCCTCGTCTTCCTCGTCGCGGCCCTCGCCGAGCTGCAGCGCCCGCCCTTCGACATGCCGCTCGCCGACTCCGAGATCGTCTTCGGGGCCTTCACCGAGTACACCGGGCTGCGCTTCGCCTTCTTCCTGCTCGCCGAGTACGCCGGCATCGTCGTCATGTCGCTGCTCTTCGCGGTGCTCTACCTCGGCGGCTGGGCCGGCCCCCTCGAGCAGTGGCTCGGCTGGCTGTGGACGGTGCTCAAGGGCTTCCTCGTCGCGGTCGTCGTGATCTGGCTGCGGGTCTCGTGGCCGCGCATGCGCGAGGACCAGCTCCAGCGCCTCGCCTGGGTCTGGCTGGTGCCGCTGGCCCTCGTCCAGCTCGCCCTGACCGCCGTCGGGGTGGTGGCCTTCTCATGACGATCCCCACCTACGGACGTCGAAAGGCCACAAACCGGTGCCGACGAGCGCCCTGGCGGGCGCCGTCGCACCGGTGTGTGGCCTTTCGACGGTTGATGAGTGGCAGCGACGCGCGGGAGCAGGAGGAGGTGTTGGGACGTGGCTGACGGCATACTCCCGGGGCTCGTCAAGGGCCTCGCGACGACAGCGAGGTCGCTGACGCGGCACACGCACACGGCCGAGTACCCCGACGTGTCGCCGGCGCTGCCGCCACGGTCGCGCGGCGTGATCGCGCTCACCGAGGAGAACTGCACCTCGTGCATGCTCTGCGCGCGCGAGTGCCCCGACTGGTGCATCTACATCGACTCCCACAAGGAGGAGCTGCCGCCGACGACGCCCGGGGGGAGGGCCCGCCAGCGCAACGTCCTCGACCGGTTCGCCATCGACTTCTCGCTGTGCATGTACTGCGGGATCTGCATCGAGGTGTGCCCGTTCGACGCCCTCCACTGGACGCCGGAGTTCGAGTACGCCGAGCTCGACATCCGCGACCTGCTGCACGAGAAGGACCGCCTGGGGGCCTGGATGGCGACCGTCCCCCCGCCGCCCGCCCTCGACCCGTC
>NZ_JBYTCI010000057.1:0-7445 GCF_058790095.1 Terrabacter sp. FW104-15G4B
GTTCGTGGCCTTTCGACTGTTGGGGCGGGCCGGGCGGCGGTCAGGTCGAGGGTGGGAGTTGATGCGCGAGGTGGGCGAGGAGCGCGTCGACGGCGGGTGACCGGCCCTCGGGCCTGGCGATGACCGACAGCTCCCAGACCAGCTCCTCCGCCAGGGGCAGGACGGCCACGCCGGGCGCGCGGGCCGCCGTCTGCTGCGGGACCACCGCGACCCCCAGCCCCGCCGCGACGTAGGCCGGCACGGTGCTGAGGTCCGGCACCTCCAGGGTGACCCGCCGGCGGAGGCCTGCGCCACGCAGCCAGTCGTCGACGACCTTGCGGTTGCCGAAGCCGACGGGCATCTCGACGAAGTCGTCGCCGAGCAGGTCGGCGACCGACACGGATTGCTCCCGGGCCAGGGCGTGCCCGTCCGGCAGCAGCGCGACGAACGGCTGCCGGCTCAGCACCTGCGTGTGCACGCCGGCGAGGTCCTGCAGGGCGAGACCGCAGAAGGCGACGTCCACCCGGGAGCGACGCACGTCGTCCACCAGTCCGGTGGAGCCTCTGGGCGAGGTGCGCATCGACAGCTCCACTCCCGGGTGCGCCTGGTGGAATGCGCCGAACACCGCCGGCAGACCGAGGGACTCGAGGTTGGTCAGCATCCCCACCCGCACCGAGCCGCTCACCGCTCCGGTGGCCCGCGCACCGGCGGTCCGCATCTGGCGCACGGCCTCGAGCGCCGTGCGGGCCCGCGGCAGCAGCTCGCTGCCGGCCCGGGTGAGCGCGACGTGGCGGGTGGACCGGATGAACAGAGCCGCGCCCACCTCTCGCTCGAGCGCTGCGACTCCGGAGGAGACCGTCGACTGCACCGCCTGGAGCCGCTCGGCGGCGCGGGTGAAGCTCAGCTCCTCCGCGACCGCGACGAAGTACTCGAGGTGCCGGGTGTCCACGACATCCATCATCCATCGATCGAGTCGTTCAATACGACCGAAGATGCTCGTTGGACACGATGAATCATCAGAGCGCAGGCTTGGGTCATGACGTCAACCAGCCAGCGCACCGCTGCCGAGCAGCACGACGACGCCGGGCGGGCGCGACACCGGCGCGGCTTCTGGGTGGTCGTCGGCGCCTTCGCCGTCCTGATGGCCTTCACGACGCTGCCCACCCCGCTCTACCCGCTCTACCAGCAGGTCGACGGCTTCCCCACCTTCGTCATCACGCTCATCTTCGCGGCATACGGCATCGGCGTGATGGCCGGCCTCTACCTCGCGGGCCACGTCAGCGACTACCTCGGGCGGCGGCGCGTACTGCTCGCGGCCACCGCCCTGGAGCTCGTCAGCGCGGTCATGTTCGTCCTGCTCCAGGACACCGCCAGCCTGCTCGTGGCCCGGTTGCTCTGCGGCATCGGCATCGGCGCGGTCACCGCCACCGCCACCGCCCACCTGGCCGAGCTGCACGCGGTGGGCCGGCCCGACTCGGACGGGCGCTTCGCCTCCGTCGTCGCGGGCGCCGTCAACACCGGCGGGCTCGCCCTCGGTCCCCTCGTCGCGGGGCTGCTGACGCAGTTCCTCCCGCACCCGCTCACCGTGCCGTATGCCGTGTGGGTCGTCCTGCTCGTCCTGGCCTTCGGTGCCCTTCTGCTCGCCCCCGAGACGGTCGAGCGGCCCGCCGTGCGCCCGGCCTACCGCCCGCAGCGGGTCAGCGTGGAGCCGGCTGCCCGCCGGCACTTCTCCGCGGCAGCGGTCGCAGCGGCGGCCGCCTTCTCGGTGCTCGGCGTCTTCACGTCGCTCACGGCCAGCTTCGTCGGCGGCACGCTGGGCCTGCACTCGCGGCTGCTCACCGGCTCCATCGTCTTCGGCGTGATCGGAGCCTCCACGCTCTCGCAGATCGTGCTCGGCTCCCGGGACGTGCCCGAGCGGCTGCGCGCCGGGATGGCGGCGATGTCGGTCGGGCTGGTGCTCGTCGCGGTCGGAGCCTGGACGACGTCGCTGCCGGTCTTCACGGTCGCCGGCGTGCTGGCCGGGGCCGGCGTCGGGCTCGTCTTCAACGTCGCCCTCACGACGGCGGCCACGGTCTCCTCCCCGGAGAACCGCGGGGAGACGCTGGCCGGTATGTTCCTCGCCGCCTACGCCGGGATCACGATCCCCGTGGTCGCCGCCGGCGTCGCCGTGACCTTCTTCGCGGCCCCTGCGGTGCTCGTCGTCTTCGCCGCCATCGTCCTGCTGGCCGTCCTCGTCTCGACCACCCGCCTCCTCCGCACCCTCTGACCGTCGAAGGGCCACGAACCGGGCCCCTGTCTGTGGCCTTTCGACGGTGGCGTCGGGGCTTGGGGTGGACGGTCAGGTGCGGCCGGAGGCGGCGTAGATGCGGCGGACGACGTCCTCGATGTCCGGCTCCAGGATGGTCAGGTCGCGCACCTCGTGCCGTGAGGAGACGTGGGCGAGCACGGCCGCGACATTCGTCGCCTCGGAGTCGAACGCGAGCCGTTGGCGCAGGCCGTCGGACTCGCTGGCGACGAGGGTCGCACCGGGCACCTCCCGCAGGTCGGGCGTCGGCTGCGCGAGGTCGATGACGAGGATGCGGCGCGCGCCGACCGTCCCGGCGAGACCGTCGAGCGTGCCGTCGAAGGCGAGCCGGCCGTGGTCGACGACGAGGACCCGGTCGCAGAGCCGCTCGATGTCGCCCATGTCGTGCGTCGTCAGCAGCAGGGTCGTGCCCTGCTCACGCCGCTCGGTGACGAGGAACTCGCGCAGCCGCTGCTTCGACAGCACGTCGAGACCGATCGTCGGCTCGTCGAGGATCAGCAGCTCCGGCGAGTGCAGCAGGGCCGCGGCGATCTCGGCCCGCATCCGCTGTCCGAGCGACAGCGAGCGCACGGCCGTTCCGAGCTGCGGTCCCATCTCGAGCTGCTCGACGAGCAGGTCGGTGCGGGCGCGCGTCGACGGCTCGTCCATCCGGTGGATCGCCCCGAGGATCGCGAACGAGTCGCGCAGCGGGAGGTCCCACCACAGCTGCGAGCGCTGTCCGAACACGACCCCGACCCGACGCGCGACCTCGACCCGCTCACGCATCGGGTCGAGCCCGCACGTGCGGACGTGGCCCGACGTCGGCTTCAGGATGCCGGTGAGCATCTTGATCGTCGTCGACTTGCCGGCGCCGTTGGCACCGATGTAGCCGACCGCCTCGCCGGGCGCGACCGAGAAGGTCATCCGGTCGACGGCGCGCGTCTTCTTGAAGTCGCGCACGAGGTCGCGCGTCTCGATGATGCTCATCCGCCTGCTCCTTGGTAGTGACGGGTTCCGAGCCGCCAGCACGCTCCAGCGATGCCCCAGGCCAGCAGCGCGGCCAGCGGCGTGAACCAGGCGAGCCACGTCGGCGCGAGCGGGTCCTGGACGTCAAGGATCGCGACGGCGGGGATGTAGGCGACGAACGCCGTCGGCAGGACGAAGGTCCAGAAGATCCGCAGGGGGTCGGGGAAGACCTGCTGGCTCTGCTGGGCGGCATACGACCCGCCGTAGGTGAAGGCGTTGGTGAACTCGGCGCCGTCGACGAGGAAGAACTGCACCCCTCCGGCCGCGGTGAAGAGGGCGGAGAAGATCGCGG
The DNA here is from genome assembly GCF_058790095.1 of Terrabacter sp. FW104-15G4B. Taxonomy (NCBI): domain Bacteria; kingdom Bacillati; phylum Actinomycetota; class Actinomycetes; order Micrococcales; family Intrasporangiaceae; genus Terrabacter; species Terrabacter sp. FW104-15G4B. The sequence continues at coordinate 3,582 of NZ_JBYTCI010000057.1, forward strand.
TGCCGCTCACGACCGTCAGGACGATGAGCGCGGCCGTCGAGGCCGACCAGGAGATGTCGGCAGTCGTCAGTGCCACGCCGAGAGCCACCATCGCCACGGTCAGGCGCCCGACCCGTCGCAGCGACAGGTCGCTCGTCATGAGCTGGGCGAGCAGCGGGAGCGGTCGCACGTAGAACGCGTCGACCTGACCGGCACGGATGTAGCGCGGGAGCTGGTCGAGGTGTCCGACGAACATGTCTGCGAGCGAGAAGGCGAGGTTGGACAGGGCGAAGACGAGCAGCGCCGCCGTGAAGTCGAGCCCGCCGAGCACGTCGACGTTGTGGAAGATCACCCACACCTCGGCGAACTCCGCGAGACCCACGCCGACCGTGCCGAGGATGTCAGTGACGAACGACGTGCGGTATTGCATCTGCGCCCGTGCGCGGGACTGGAGCAGCACCCTGTAGGGGCGCAGCCGCTGGGACAGCGTGACGTCAGCCACCCTGCACCTCGAGACGACGGCGACCGGCACGCAACACGACCTGCCCCAGCCCCAGCAGCGCCCCGGCCCAGAAGACCTGCACCGCGACCGCCGACGCGATGCCCGCGCCGAAGACCCGTCCGGCGAGGATGTCGATGGGGTTCTGCAGCATGGCCGGAAAGGGCGACCAGTTGGCGACGGTGCGCAGCCAGTCCGGGAACCACGGCACCGGTAGGTAGAGGCCGCAGAGCAGCCCGCCGGTGATCATCCACAGCAGCGTGATGCCGCGGATCTCGACGAGCCAGAGGGCGAGCAGGTTGATGACGAAGTTGCCGGCGAAGGCGACGACGACCGCGAGCACCACGGAGACTGCGCCGGCCACCCAGCTCAGCGCCGACGGCGGCCACGCCAGGTCGAAGAGGAGCGCACCGAGCAGGAGGGCAGGTAAGCCCCGACCGACCAGGTTGATGCCGGCGCGGCCGAGATCGCTTGCCAGGTAAGCCAGCTGAGGATCGACAGGCCGCAGGAAGTCGACCGCGATGTCACCCGTGCGCACCCGGTCCTTGACCTCGGCGAACCCCCACAGGTTGACCGTGCCGAGCAGCGCCTGGCCCCACCACACGAACGCGATCGTCGTCGGGGCGTCGTAGCCGCCGATGGACGTGCCGGCCGAGGCGAGCGCCGCCAGCAGGATCGAGGCCCGGATGAAGCCGAAGACGGAGTTCGTCGTCATCCCGGCGAGCAGAGCCAACCGGTACGTCGAATGCCTCCTGAAGCCGGCTCGGACGAGCAGCCAGAAGGTCCTCACGACGGTCGGACACGGGCAGGCACAAGGGGCCACGCTACAGACGGGGCCGCCGCTGGACAACGGGGTACGTACCCAACATGCCGGACTCCGCGGACGACCCTCCTCCTCTCGCGCCCCCGGACCCTGACGTGGTCATCGTCATGGGCGTCAGCGGGAGTGGCAAGAGCACCGTCGCCAAGGGCCTCTCCACCGTCATGGGCTGGGAGTTCGCCGAGGGCGACGCCTTCCACTCCGAGGCCAACGTCGCCAAGATGCGCAGCGGCCAGCCCCTGACCGACGAGGACCGCTGGCCGTGGCTGGCCTCCATCGGCGAGTGGATCAGCGGCAAGGAGGCGGTGGGCGAGTCGGCCGTCGTCACGTGCTCGGCCCTCCGGCGGGCCTACCGCGACGTGCTGCGCCGCGGCCGCCCGCACGTTCGTTTCCTGCACGTCCAGGCGCCCAGCGAGATCATCGCAACCCGGATGGAGCACCGCGCCGGGCACTACATGCCGGCCTCGCTGCTGCCCAGCCAGCTCGCCACGCTCGAGCCGCTCGCGGCCGACGAGCCCGGCGTCACCGTCACCAATGAGGGCACTGCGGCCGAGGTGCTCGACCGATCACTGCGCGCCCTCGGACTCTGGAAGGACCCCACCGCATGATGCTTGCCACGCTCCCCAACACCGTCGCACCAGCGCTCGCCCCTGCGGTCTCACGGCTCGCCGTCGAGGCACCCCAGGAGCCGTATGCCGGCAACGCGCAGCTCGTGCTCGCGTGCCTGCTCGGCATCCTCGCCGTGGTGCTGCTCATCACCGCGGTCAAGCTGCACCCGTTCCTGGCCCTCATGCTCGGTTCCGCCGTCCTCGGCGTGGTGGCGACCATGCCCCCCGCCGACATCGTGACCAGCTTCATCGCCGGATTCGGGTCGACCGCAGGCGCGGTGGGCGTGCTCATCGCCCTCGGAGCCATGATCGGCAAGATGCTCGAGGACTCCGGCGGGGCGAACCGCATCGTCTCGACGCTCGTCGGCCGGGTCGGACCGGGCGGCCTGCCGTGGATGATGGCCCTCATCGCAGCGATCCTGGGCCTCCCCCTCTTCTTCGAGGTCGGTGTGGTGCTGCTCGTGCCCGTCGTGATCCTCGTGGCTCGCAAGACCGGCCTGTCGGTGATGAAGGTCGGCATCCCGGCCCTCGCGGGCCTCTCGGTGCTGCACGGGCTCGTCCCGCCGCACCCGGGTCCGCTGACCGCCATCGGGCTGCTCCACGCCGACCTCGGCCGCACGCTGCTCTTCGGCATCATCGTCGCCATCCCCACCGTCATCGTCGCGGGCCCGGTGCTCGCACGCTTCGTCGACCAGTGGGTGCCCAAGTACGTCGACACGCTCGTCGGCACGCCGGTGTCGGCGGGCGCGGGCGGTGTGGCCGTCGCAGATCGCCCGCATGGAACATCATCGCCGTCGGGCGCCGGGGGCGGTGGTCGCTACGGCAACCTCGAGGAGCTCGAGGCACCCCTCGAGCCCGGGCGCCGTCGCGTCGGCTTCGGCTCTGCCATCGTGGCGATCACCCTGCCGGTGGCGCTCATGCTCATCGACGCGATCGCGAAGCTGGCCGTCTCCGACAAGGGGAGTGGCGTCCGTCAGGTCTCCGACGTTCTCGGCACCCCCGTCGTGGCGCTACTCATCGCGGTCATCTTCTGCTACTTCCGGCTCGGTCTCGCCTCCGGCATGACGCGCGTCCAGGCCAGCAACTCCCTGGGCGCGAGCCTGCCCGGCGTCGCCGGCATCATCCTCATCGTCGCGGCGGGTGGCGGCTTCAAGCAGACGCTTGTCGACGCGGGGGTCGGCAAGGTCATCGCCGACTGGGCCACGGGTGTCAGCATCTCGGTGTTGCTCCTCGGCTGGCTCGTCGCCGTGCTCATCCGCCTCGGCACCGGCTCGGCCACCGTCGCGACGATCACGGCCGCCGGCATCGTGGGACCGCTCGCCTCGACCCTGACGACGAGCCACCTGGCCCTGCTCGTCCTGGCGATCGGTTGCGGCTCGCTCTTCTTCAGCCACGTCAACGACGCCGGCTTCTGGCTCGTCAAGGAGTACTTCGGTCTCACCGTCGGAGAGACGATCAAGTCGTGGTCGGTGATGGAGACCGTCATCTCGGTCGTCGGCTTCGCGCTCGTCATGGTGCTGAGCCTCGTAGTCTGACGCGGTGGCGACCCTCCCCCGCGACCTGTCCACCGAGGCGCTCGAGTTCATGGCGGTGCGCCACCTCGCGACGCTGACGACGCTGCGCCGCGACGGCTCGCCGCACGTGGTGCCGGTCGGGTTCACCTGGGACGCGGACGCGTCCGTGGCGCGGGTCATCACGAGCCGCACGAGCCGGAAGGCGCGCAACGCCGGCGCCGGCTGCCCGGCCGTGCTGTGCCAGGTCGACGGGCGCCACTGGCTCGCCCTGCAGGGGACCGCGCGCGTGCTCGACGACGGGGCCTCCGTCGCGGATGCCGTACAGCGGTATGCCGCCCGCTACCGCGAGCCCCGCCCGAACGCCGAGCGCGTGGTCATCGCCATCGACGTGCACTCCGTCCTCGGCAATCTCTGACCCTCCGCACCCCACCCGCCCCTCTTCAC
>NZ_JBYTCI010000058.1:0-7349 GCF_058790095.1 Terrabacter sp. FW104-15G4B
GGGTGGGGGAGCGGGTCAAGGTTACGGCGTGGAGGGGCCCGAGTCGAAACGATTTGATCGGGGTGTTGCAGCCGGTGTCGCAGGGCTGGCGTGGAGCCCTTGGTTCAGTCGTTCATCGCCTTGATCACCATGACCGCGAGGCTCACCCGGTCGTGGGCCCTCGCCTCGTCGTCGGCGCTGCCGCCGGACAGCCGCTCGGCCGCGTCGAGGGCGTTGTCCGCCTCGCGCACGATCGTCCACGCCCGGGCGCGTCCCTCATCGATCCCGGCGCGCTCGCAGATGATCTCGAGACGCCGCCGGAGCGACCACCGCACCTGCGACCCGGTGCCGAGCTCGTCGGCGCGGTTCCACAGGGCGGGTGCGATCTCGAAGGCCGGGTCGCCGGCCATCGGCTTCGGGTCGATCGCCAGCCACGGGGAGCGGTAGGCGCCGAGGACGTTGGTGTAGTGCAGGTCGGTGTGGAGGAGGCGATCCTCGGCGGGCTCCCGCTGGGCGAGCTCCGCCGCGAGCGACGCGGCCTGGTCGAGGTAGCGCCGGGGGAGCACGGCCGGTGCCGCCCGGAGCTCCTCGGCCTGCCGGAGGGCGTATGCCGTCAGGCTGGGAACGCGCGGGTGCGGCGGCCGCCGCAGTACCGCCAGCAGGTCCCCGATCACCCCGCACGCCTGGTCGATGTCGACGCGGGTGAGGTCGCGGGTGTGCAGGCGCTCGAGGAGCAGGGCGAACCTCGAGGGGTCGGCGCGGACGAGGCGCACGGCGCCGTGGCCGTTCCAGGTCTGCAGGGCCAGGTGCTCGGTGGCGGCCTCCCGGTGCGGCCACGTGATCTTGAGGACGGCCTCGCCGCTGACGCCCACGACGTCGCGGCCGGAGCCGAGCAGGCGCACCGGGATGACGACCGCGCACACCCCGTTGGTCGCGCGCCCGATGGGTTCGAGCTCCCATTCCGCGAGCAGGTCGGTGATCAGCCCCGGAAGGGTGTCGATCCAGTCCTCGCCGGACTGGTAGCCCTCGGGCTCGTAGCCGCTCACCTCGTGGGCGAAGAGGGCGGGGATGAGGTCGTACATCGGGTCGTAGCTCATGCGGTGGCTCCCGGGAAGGGGGTCAGGGGGACGGCCCAGTCGACGGCGAGAGCCTGGACGCGCGCGCTCCAGCGGGCGACGTCCTCGAGTGAGGCAGCGGTGGGCGTGGCGCCGGCGAGGTCGGTGCCGGATTCGATTGCCGAGGACAGTGTGGAGGTCGCGAGCCGCCGCGCGGCCTGTGGAGTGGTGACCGCGAAGGGCAGGGCCCAGCCGGCAGGGGGTGCGGCGCCGGTCCCGGAGACCGCCTGCTCCAGCCGCACCAGCGCCGCCAGGGTCGACTCGGCGGCGCGCCGCTGGGCTCCGGCGCTCTGGGCGCTCACCACCTCGAAGGCATACACGAGCGGCCCCGTGTGCGCGAGCATCGCGGCGCGGACGGGGCTGGCGGGCGGCGTCGTGACGTCTCGCCCGAGCAGCACGGCGCCGGCCAGACGCTGGCCGTAGGCGGCGGCGAGGAGCTCACGCGTGCCGGCTGTTGCGGCCGTGAGGGCCGTCCAGTCCCGCGGGGCGAGGGAGTCGAGCAGCGCAGCCAGGGCCTGGCGCGTGCGTACCGGCGCTGACGCGGCCGAGGCGGCCGAGGCGACGGCGGAGTCGATGACCGTGGTGGGGACGCCGGCGTTCGTCAGGCGCCCGCGCAGCACGCGCAGCTGTTCGCGGTTCACCGATCGGAGACGTCGCACCAGGGAGTCGCCCTCGTCGGTTGCCAGCACGGAGGTCTCGGCACGCACGACCCGGCCGAGGTCGGCCACCGCGGAGAGCAGCAGCGCCTCGTCGGGTGCCGGGCGGCGGGTGGGAACGGGTGCCGGCGGTGGCGGCAGGTCGAGTCGCAGCCCCCGATCGACGAGCACGGCCAGGGCCGCCGCCCCGGCTCCGACCAGGACGAGGCGGCGTGCGGGGGTGCGTGATCCGTCGCCCACCCGTGACCCGAGCCCCCGGGTGCCACCGTCCATGCCGAGATCCTCGCACGCGAGCGGTGGTCTGCGACGACCGCCCGGCGCCGATAGAGTGGTGCGCACGCGGTGCCGCACCGCCCTCAGGGGCGTGGACGCCGGACATTCGAGAAGAGCAGGAGGCGTCGACTGATGAGCACGGCCCAGGAGATCAGAGCGACGCTCGAGCCGGTGCTCGCGCCCCTCGGGCTCGTCGTCGAGGACGTCTCCGTGTCTCCCGCCGGCAAGCGCCGGCTCGTCCGTGTCCTCGTGGACGCCGACATCGCTGGTCTCGACGCCGCCGACACCACGAGCCCCGTGCCACCTCTCTCCCTCGACGCCGTCGCCGAGGCGACGCGCGCCGTCAGCGACGAGCTCGACGCGAGCGACGTCATCGGGCAGTCGCCCTACGTGCTCGAGGTCTCCTCGCCCGGGGTGGGCCGGCCCCTGGCCTCGCGCGACCAGCTGCGCCGACAGGTCGGCCGCCTGGTCGAGGTCGTCCACCAGGGCGGCACCGACACCGGCCGGCTGACCGCCGTGGGCGCCGACACCCTGGAGCTCGAGGTGGCCGCCATTAAGAAGGCCCCGGCCCGCGTGCTCACCGTCGACCTCGACACCGTCCAGCGGGCCACCGTGCAGGTGGAGTTCCGGCGTGCCGACGCACCTCTCGAAGAGGTCGACGACGTCGACGCCCTGGACGACACGGACGACCTGGACGACTCCGACGAGCCGTCCGCCCTGGAAGGGAACCACTGATGGACATCGACCTCGCAGCCCTGCGCGCCCTCGAGCGCGAGCGCGACATCAGCCTCGACGTGCTGATCCCCGCCATCGAGCAGGCCCTCCTCGTGGCCTACCACCGCACGGACGGCAGCCACCGCATCGCCCGCGTCGAGCTCGACCGCAAGACCGGGCACGTCGTCGTGTGGGCGCGCGAGGAGGGCGAGCTGCTGGAGCCGGCGGAGGAGGGCGAGCGGCCCCAGCGCGGTGAGCCGGGCGCCGAGTTCGACGACACCCCTGTGGGCTTCGGCCGCATCGCCGCCTCGACCGCGCGCCAGGTCATCGTGCAGCGACTGCGCGACCTCGAGGACGAGGCGATCCTCGGAGACTTCAAGGGGCGCGAGGGCGACGTCATCTCGGGCATCATCCAGCAGAGCCAGGACCCGCGGAACGTCCTCGTCGACTTCGGCACGGTCGAGGGCATCCTGCCCCTCGCGGAGCAGGTGCCGGGGGAGCGCTACGTGCACGGCGAGCGGCTGCGATGCTTCGTGGTCAGCGTGAAGCGTGGGCCCAGGGGCCCGCAGGTCGGCCTGAGCCGGACCCACCCGAACCTGGTGCGCACCCTCTTCAAGTTCGAGGTCCCCGAGATCGCCGACGGCACGGTCGAGATCGCCGCCCTGGCGCGCGAGGCCGGGCACCGTACGAAGATCGCCGTGCACAGCAAGGTGCCAGGGGTCAACGCCAAGGGCGCGTGCATCGGCCCGATGGGCGCGCGCGTGCGCGCCGTCATGACCGAGCTGCGTGGCGAGAAGATCGACATCGTCGACTATGCCGACGACCCGGCGACGTTCGTCGCTGCTGCGCTGTCGCCGGCGCGCGTGCAGTCCGTCGAGATCGTCGACGCCGCCGCCCGCAACGCCCGGGTCGTCGTGCCTGACTACCAGCTGAGCCTCGCCATCGGCAAGGAGGGCCAGAACGCCCGGCTCGCCGCCAAGCTCACGGGCTGGCGCATCGACATCCGTCCCGACACCGAGGCGGCGACAGCCGGCGGCGGCGCCTCGGCCGCGTCGGACGAGCGCTGAGCGACGGGTCCCGTGCTGCCCGGGCCGCCCATGGAGCGGGACGGGCCGTGGACGCGGTAGACTTGTCCGTGGCCGACCGGACTGGACTCCGCGCCCAGCCATCCCGCACCTGTGTGGGATGTCGAGGATCGGATAGCTGGTCGGCCCTGCTGCGAGTGGTTGCGGCGACGGACAGAGACGCCGGGGACACCTCCCCGGTCACGCTCCGCCCCGACCCACGACATCGGATGCCGGGACGAGGTGCGTGGTTGCACCCGAGCCCCGAGTGCTTCGAGCTTGCGGTGCGCCGCAAGGCGTTCGGTCGAGCCCTGCGCCTGCAGGCCGCGGTCGACGTGGACGCGGTGGCACGGCATCTGGGCATCCAGCACCCGTAGCAGGCACCGATGCGCGGCCTTCCGGCAACGCACCAGATCAGTCAGAGATCAGTCAACGAACCACAAGGCGGGTTGAAACGCTATGAGCACCCGATGAGTCCTCAGCGATGAGCAAGCCCCAGCAATAACCCACGGTTCGGCCACTTCCTGTTCAGGCCGGACCAGGAACAGGAGAGATGTGGCTAAGGTCCGGGTCTACGAGCTCGCGAAAGAGCTCGGAGTCGAGAGCAAGACACTGCTCGCACATTTGAAGAGCCAGGGAGAGTTCGTCCGGTCGGCATCGTCGACCATCGAGCCCCCCGTCGTCCGCAAGATCATCGAGACCTTCCCTCGGGAAGGCTCGTCCGGCGGCGACAAGAAGCCGGCGGCCCCGAGGGCCGCCTCCACGAGCGCGGCGCCTGCCGCGCCGAACCGCGCTGTGCCCTCCGGTACGACGCCGTCGGCCCCGAGGCCGGCCACCCCTGCTCCTGCAGCGCCGTCGGCCCCCGCGCCAGCCGCTCCCGCAGCACCGCCTGCCCGCGAGGCCGCTCCGGCGCCCGCCGCCAAGGCAGCTCCCGCACCCGCCGCCCCGGCGCCGAAGGCTCCGGCCCCGGCGTCTCCGGCCCCTGCCGCTCCGGCGGCGTCGGCCCCGGGCCGGGTGCAGTCCAGCCGTGACGGTGGTCAGCAGACCTCCGGCGTCCCGGCCTCCCCGCGTCCGGCTCCCCGTCCGGGGCAGCCGCGTCCGGGCAACAACCCCTTCGCCCCGAGCCAGGGCATGGGCCAGTCCCGTGCGCCGCGTCCCGGTGGCGACGCCGGTCCGCGTCCGGGCAACAACCCGTTCAGCCCGAACCAGGGCATGCCCCGCCCGCAGTCGCGTCAGGGCCAGCCGGGCGGTCAGCGTCCCGGTGCTCCCGGCGGCGCACCGCGTCCCGGTGCCCCGGCCGGCGGTCGTCCCGGTGCACCCGGTGGTGCACCGCGTCCCGGCGGTCCGCGTCCCAGCCCCGGCATGATGCCGGAGCGCAGCACCGTCGGACGTCCGGGCCAGCGCCCGGCCGGCGGCCCGGGCCGTGGTGGCCCCGGTGGCCCCGGCGGCGCCGGTGGTGGCCGTGGTGGCTTCGGTGGTGGCCCCGGTGGCGCCCCCGGTGGTCCCGGTCGCGGCGGCTTCGGCGGCCCCCGTGGTGGTGGCGCCGGTCGTGGCTCGACCGCTGGTGCCTTCGGCCGCGGTGGCGGTCGTCCGGTTCGCGGACGCAAGTCCAAGCGCGCCAAGCGCCAGGAGTTCGAGCAGATGCAGGCCCCGAGCCTGGGTGGCGTCAGTGTCCCCCGTGGCGACGGCAAGACGACCATCCGGGTCCGCCGCGGTGCCTCGCTGACCGACTTCGCCGACAAGATCAACGCCAACCCGGCCTCCCTCGTCACCGTGCTCTTCCACCTCGGTGAGATGGCCACGGCGACGCAGTCGCTCGACGAGGAGACCTTCAAGGTGCTCGGCGCCGAGCTCGGCTACGAGATCGAGGTCGTGTCGCCCGAGGACGAGGAGCGCGAGCTGCTCGGCTCGTTCAACATCGACCTCGACGCAGAGCTCGAGGCCGAGGAGGACGAGGACCTCGAGGCGCGTCCGCCGGTCGTGACCGTCATGGGCCACGTCGACCACGGAAAGACCAAGCTCCTCGACGCGATCCGCTCCGAGGAGGTCGCCGAGGGCGAGGCCGGTGGCATCACCCAGCACATCGGTGCCTACCAGGTCGCCACGACGCACGAGGGCGAGAAGCGCGCCATCACCTTCATCGACACCCCGGGTCACGAGGCCTTCACGGCCATGCGTGCACGTGGTGCGTCGGTGACGGACATCGCGATCCTCGTCGTCGCCGCCGACGACGGCGTCATGCCGCAGACCATCGAGGCGCTCAACCACGCGCAGGCGGCCAACGTGCCGATCGTCGTGGCCGTCAACAAGGTGGACAAGCCGGACGCCAACCCGGCGAAGATCCGCCAGCAGCTGACCGAGTACAACCTCGTGGCCGAGGAGTACGGCGGCGACACGATGTTCGTCGATGTCTCCGCCAAGAACGGCACGAACATCGACGGGCTCCTCGAGGCCGTCCTGCTCACCGCCGACGCGGCACTCGACCTGCGGGCCAACCCCGACAAGGACGCTCGCGGTGTCGCCATCGAGGCGCACCTCGACAAGGGCCGCGGCCCGGTCGCGACCGTCCTCGTCCAGTCGGGCACGCTCCACGTCGGTGACTCGATCGTGGCCGGCAGCGGCCACGGCCGTGTGCGCGCCATGCTCGACGAGCACGGCAACAGCGTCGTCGAGGCGGGTCCATCGCGTCCGGTCATGGTCCTGGGTCTGACGTCAGTCCCGGGTGCCGGTGACACGTTCCTCGTGGCTCCCGACGACCGCACGGCCCGGCAGATCGCCGAGCGTCGTGAGGCCGCGTCGCGTGCGGCGAGCCTCGCCAAGCGCCGCAAGCGCATCTCGCTCGAGGACCTCAACGAGGCTCTCGCGGCGGGCAAGGTCGACACCCTCAACCTCATCCTCAAGGGTGACGTGTCGGGTTCGGTCGAGGCGCTCGAGGACGCGCTGCTCAAGATCGACGTGGGCGACGAGGTCGACCTGCGGATCATCCACCGCGGTGTCGGTGCGATCACGCAGAACGACGTCAACCTCGCAACGGTCGACAACGCGATCATCATCGGCTTCAACGTCCGCCCCGCGGAGCGTGTCGCCGAGCTGGCCGACCGGGAGGGCGTCGACATGCGCTTCTACTCGGTCATCTACCAGGCGATCGACGACGTCGAGGCAGCGCTCAAGGGCATGCTCAAGCCGGAGTACGAAGAGGTCCAGCTGGGCACGGCCGAGGTCCGCGAGGTCTTCAAGTCGAGCAAGTTCGGCAACGTCGCGGGTTCGCTCGTGCGCTCCGGCGAGATCCGGCGCGGGACCCGTGCCCGGATCATCCGCGACGGCACCGTCATCGGCGAGGGCATCGAGATCACCGGTCTGCGTCGCTTCAAGGACGACGTCACCGAGGTCCGCGAGGGCTTCGAGTGCGGTATCAACCTCGGCAACTTCAACAACATCGAGATCGACGACGTCATCGAGACGTTCGAGATGCGCGAGAAGCCGCGCGCCTGAGCCAGGCCAGGATCGACGGCGCCGGTCCCCACGGGGATCGGCGCCGTCGCCCCGGC
>NZ_JBYTCI010000059.1:0-7255 GCF_058790095.1 Terrabacter sp. FW104-15G4B
GGGTCGGGGTGGGCGCCGTGGCCCAGGACGAGGTCGAGGAGCAGCACGCCGCACGTGGGGTCGGCCGCCTCCACGGCGATGCGCTCGAGACGCAGCGACGGGTCGATCATCGGGTGGGCCCGGCCGCGCGTCATCGTGTCGTCCCCGAAGTCGATGACGACGTGGCCGGGGTCGCGCAGGTCAGCGTCGAGGGCGAGCTCGGGCCGCAGCGGGATGTTGGACCGGATGTCGCCGAGCACCTCGCCGGCGACGAGCATCGCCTCGTCGGCGAGGGTGCCGCCGCAGAAGAGGCCGCGAAGCGAGCTGCCCTGCGGCACAGTGCCGCTCCGCTGCGGCTCGAGCTGCGACGAGTCGTCGTCGCCGACGCCCGGGCTCCAGCGCGGCCACCTCGGCACCTCGTGGCCGGTCGCGGACAGCACTGACTCGACCGCCGCAGTGAGGTCGGACCGGCCGGCCCCGAGCGTAGCCCAGTGGACCGGCTTGCCGAGCTTCGCGGCATACGCCTCCAGGTCGGCCAGCACCTCAGGAGCCGGGGGCTTGGAGACGACGACGATGGACGTGGTCTCGGGGTCGGCGGCGAGGGCGGCGAGCGCCTGCTTCGTCGAGCGGGCGGCGACGGCGGACGACAGGTCGCGCCCACCGACGCCGAGGCAGTGGCTGATGCCCACACCGGCTGCGTCGAGCAGGCACATGACCTGCTGGGCACCGGTGCCGGAGGCGGCGACCAGGCCGACGGAGCCGGGGCGCACGACGTTGGCGAAGCCGAGCGCGACGCCGCCGACGACCGCGGTGCCGCAGTCGGGGCCCATGACGAGCACGTCGGCGTCGGCGGCGGCGTCCTTGAGCCGCACCTCCTCCTCGACCGGCACGTTGTCGGAGAAGACCATGACGGACACGCCTGCGCGGACGGCGTCGAGGGCCTCGGCCACGGCATGCTCGCCGGGCACCGACACGAGCGCGAGGTCGGCACCGGACAGGCGGATGGCGCGACCAAGGGTCCGGGGCGCGGGCGCGTCGCCGAAACTACTGGAAGCGCTTGCAGCAGAACGGCTCTGGGTCAACGCCGCCTCGAGCGCGGCCTGCCCGGCGGCGATCCCGGACTCGTCCCCCCGGATCGCGACGACGAGGTCGTTGGGCGACGAGGCAGGCACCTCGAAGCCCATGCCGCGGATCACGTCCAGGTTGAGCTCGGTGGCCATGGCGACCTGCGCGGCCTCCACCCCGGGCGCTGCCGCGACCGTGCGCGACACCTGCATCAGGGTCACGGAGTCGAGGTAGGCACCGGATCGCAGCTCGACGTGGTCAGCCACGGTGGGCTCCTTCCTGAGGCGAGGACGGGGAGGCGGAGAGGTGGGCATCGACCGCACGGAGCGCGCCGCTGACCCCGGACAGCAGGTCACGGCCGGAGGTGTGCCCGATGGCCAGCACCTTCTCCACCAGGTCAGCGACCTCGCGGGACGGGTCGACCGGCCGGATCGCACCCCCGAAACCCTGGTCCAGGGCCTGTTCTGGGCCGCCGTTCAGGCCGCTCGGGCCGGCCGACACGAGACGGGTGACGAGGCGCGCGACGTCCGGGACGGCATACCCCTGACCCGCGGCGACGAGGAGGGCTGCCGACAGGCTCGTCGTCCAGGGCAGTACCTCGCGGACCGCCGTGCGGACGGCCGACAGCGCGCGTCGTGGCTGCGCTCCCTCGACCGCGCCGAGGGTGAGCAGGACGCCGCAGAGGGCGTCGTCGCCGCTCGGGGTCAGACCCTGGCCGACGCCGATGAGTCCGCGGACACCCGCCTCGACCGACTGGCCGGCGAGCGCCGAGGCCGTCAGGGCGTGGGCGAGCTCGCCGAGGACCCCGGGATCCGGCAGCCCGACGGCACCACTGCTCCCACGCGGCGAGGGCGACACGCGAGCCGGCCGCAGGAGCCGGGCGCCGACGACGTCGGCCCGCGGCAGGCGCACCCGCCCCTGCCCGACGACGACGCGGTCGCCCGCCTCGACCCCCCACCGTACGGAAGTGGACGGCAGTGCCAGCCGCAGGCCGATGGGCAGCGCGACGGCGTCGGACGCCAGCACGGCCAGGACCCGCTCGTGTGCTCCGAGGGCGACGTAGAGGCAGGTCGGGAAGGCAGCGAGCACGCGGCACCGCCGGGGCGTACCGGTGAGCTCTGCGGCGACGAGCGGGGACACGGCGGCGGGCAGCACTGTCAGGTCGAGACCGTCCATCCCCGCGCGCACCTCCCGCGTCCGCCGCTGCCGTGCTCTGCTCACCAACCGATCCACCGACCCGGCCCCAATGACCTGGCCCGGACCGCTGACGCGACGCTACCGACGCTGGATAGGGTGCGCTCATGGTGAAAGTTGCCAACGATCCAGTCCTGGCCGAGGGTGACTTGCCAGCGCCGAGCCGGCCCGTCGCGCCCGAGGTGCCCGACGTCTCGGGCATCTCGCTGCGCCTCATCGCAGGCCTGGCCGCCGCCGCCCACGGCGTCGTCCACGCTGACCCGCCCCGCCTGGACGTCACCGTCGACAGCACCACTCCCCTGCGCTCGGCACTGCGCGACGCCAGGGCCGGGACGTGCCTCGCCCACCGGCTCGTCCTTGCCGACGCCGCCGCGCTGACCGAGGACGGCAGCGTGGCAGCCCCTGCGACCGACGTCGTGGCCACCCTCGACCGCGCCGGCGCCGCCGGGCTGGTGGTCTCGGGGCTCAGCGGCAAGGCCTTGGCGGCCCTCGTGGCTGCAGCCGACGCGACCGGCCTTCCCCTCGTCGAGGTCCCGCTGGAGCACATCGCCACCTTCACCACCGAGGTCCTGACCGCGATCCTCGAGCACCAGACCGCGATCCTGCGCCGGCTGGAGGACGCCGACCGGGCGCTCGTGCAGATCGTCCTGGCCGGCGGCTCGCTCGACGACCTCTGCGAGCAGGTCGTCGGCTTCCTCGACGGCGCCGCGATGGTGACGACGACCGACGGGCGCGTCATCGCCCGGGCCGGGTCGCCGCGCGAGCTCGAGCACGCCGCCTCCCTCGACTGCTTCGACCGCACCGGCCGCCTGCTCACCGAGGCCGAGCCGATGGGTCCGCGGCCCGACGGCCCGACCGCCAACCGCTCGGCCGTCCGCATCGTCGCCGGGCACCTCGACCACGGCGTCCTCGTCGCCTTCTGCAGCCACCGGCACCTCACCGTCGACGACGTGCGCCTGCTCGAGCGGGCCGCGACCGTCGCCGCCCTCGCGATCACCAAGGACCAGGCCGTCTCGGCCGTCGAGAGCAAGTACCGCGCCGAGTTCCTTCGCGACGCCCTCGCCGGCCGCGCCGGCTCCCCCGTCGACGCCGTCGCCCACGCCACCTCGCTCGGCTGGGACATCGACCGGCCCATGGTCGTCGTCGTGGCCGAGACCGACGAGGACGACGACCTCTCGACCCGCGACGCCGAGGAGGTGCGCTTCCTCCAGCAGCGCTTCGCCCGGGCGTGGACGCATGCCGTCGCCGTGCGCGACTCGCGTTCTCCCATCATGGGATTCAGCCGCGAGGTCGTCGCCCTCATCGGCGTCCCGGCCGGCGCGGACACCGAGCAGGTGATGCGGATCGTCGGCGACTACGTCCGCGTCGTGCGTGGTGACGGCGGCGGCGGTCGGCGCAGCTTCTCGGCCGGCGTCTCACGGCCGATCACCTCGGTCGCCGGCCTCCCCCAGGCGTACGACGAGGCCCTGTCCGCCGTCACCGTCGGCCGGCAGATGCACGGCGACGGCGCGCTCACCCACGTCGACGGCCTGGGCATCTACCGCCTGCTGGCCCTGATCCCCGACGGCGCGGACCTGCGCCGCTTCGTCCAGGAGTCGCTGCGCGAGCTCGCCACCGACGACTCGCCGGAGTACGCCGGCCTCCGCCAGACCCTGACCATCCTGCTCGACACCAACCTCAACGTCGCCGAGACCGCCCGCCTGCTCTTCTTCCACTACAACACGCTGCGCTACCGCATCGGCAAGCTCGAGAAGATCCTCGGCCCCTTCACCACCGACCCCGACCTGCGCCTGACGCTCGCCCTGGCGCTGAAGATCCACCAGATGCGCGGCATCTGAACCCACGCCCTGCGTATGCCGTCCGGCGCGCTTCGTGGAACACCGCACCCCCTACCGAGGTAGTGACCTTCCACGGAGCCGAGCCTGTGGAGGACCGCCGCGGACCTGACCGCCTGCCGGTTCGGACGGTCGAGGGGGTCACGATCCGCCGGGGCCGGCACGCCGTCGCCCGGGTCGCCCCGCGAGAGTGGCCCCACCGCACGACCGTCGAGCACACCTTCCTCGACCTCGCCGGTGCTCGCGGTCCGGACCGGGCCATCGCGCTGGCTGCCAAGGCCGTCTGGCTCGCGCTCACCACACCGGGCCGGCGCCGCAGTGCCCTGGCCCAGCGGCCGGGCGACGCGACCGCTCCGCGCTGGTCTCAGGACGCGTGACCCTCCGGTGCTACTGGACCGATCTCGTGCCGTCCGGCTGCGCCCTCGCCACGGACGTCGCACAGGTGCTGCGCACGCGAGGCTGGCCCGGGACGCCACCGCGGTGCGGACACCCGGACCGGGCGTGCCTCGTCGACTCGAGCGCACGGCATACGTCATCTCGTGCCAGCAGGGCTCCATCGGCGTGTATCAACGTTTGACGAACCCCATGACCCGTGGTGGGAGTAGTTTTCGGCCATCCCGGTACGGGACGTGACCCACATCACCGCATGTGGCAACCATAGGAGTCGGAATGGCTTTGGGCTTGGGCTGGAAACTGCACGGGGACGGCAAGACGCTGGGCCCCGACGACGTCGTCGCACCCGACGAACGCCTGTCCTGGGGCAAGACGGTGGGCCTCGGCGCCCAGCACGTCGTCGCCATGTTCGGCGCGACGTTCGTCTTCCCCATCTTGATGGGCCTCAACCCGCAGCTCGCGATCATGATGAGCGGCATCGCGACGATCTGCTTCCTGCTCATCGTCAACGGCAGGGTCCCTAGCTACCTCGGCACGTCGGCGAGCTTCGTCGGGGCGGTCTTCGCCATCCGCGCCCAGGGCGGCACGTCGGCGACGGTCACGGGCGCGATCCTCGTCGCCGGTCTCGTGCTCGCGATCGTCGGCGTGATCATCCACTTCCTCGGGTCGGGCGTGCTGCACAAGGTGCTGCCGCCGGTCGTCACGGGTGCGGTCGTCATGCTGATCGGCTTCAACCTCGCACCGGTCGTGGCCACCGTCTACTGGCCGCAGGACCAGTGGGTGGCCCTGCTCGTCATGCTCTTCACGGTCGTCTGCGCGGTCGCCTTCAAGGGCTTCATCTCGCGCATCGCGGTCTTCCTCGCGCTCATCTTCGGCTACATCATCTCGTGGATCTTCGACAAGGCCTTCGGCCAGATCACCTCCTTCGACGCCGGCGCCAACAAGGTGACGACCCACTTCCGCACCAATTTCGACAACATCTCCGCGCAGCCGTGGTTCGGCCTCCCGCCGTCATCGACGATCGGCGGCGACGGCAAGGAGATCGTGGGCATCCACGCGCCGTCGTTCTCGGTCGCCGCCATCCTGCTCGTGCTGCCGGGCGTCATCGCCCTCATCGCCGAGAACACCGGTCACGTCAAGGCCGTCGCGGAGATGACGAAGACCAACCTGGACCCGTACATGGGTCGCGCCATCGCCGCCGACGGCTTCGGCACGGTCATCGCGTCCTCTGTCGGTGGCTCGCCGACGACCACGTATGCCGAGAACATCGGGGTCATGGCCGCCACCCGCGTCTACTCGACGGCGGCCTACTACGTGGCGGCCGTCGTCGCGATCATCTTCGGTCTCTCGCCGAAGTTCGGCGCGCTCGTGGCCTCCGTGCCGGGCGGCGTGCTCGGCGGCATCACCGTCGTGCTCTACGGCATGATCGGCCTGCTCGGCGCGAAGATCTGGAAGGAGAACGGGGTCGACTTCGGCAACCCGATCAACCTCGTCCCGATCGCAGCCGGCATCGTCATCGGCATCGGCGGCGTCTCGCTGAAGTTCTCGGACACCTTCGAGCTCGGCGGCATCGCCCTCGGCACCATCGTCGCCGTCGGCGCCTACCACCTGGCCCGGGCAGTCGCCCCCGACGACCTGCGTCGCCGCGCCGATGGCACGGGAGGCACGATGATCTCGCTCGGCGAGCGCGAGGGGGACTACGGCGACGCCGACGGGATCGACGACCTCTACCAGGACCGGCCGGGCGGCCCCGACCTGCGCCGCCACTGAGCCACACCAGCCGTACGCCCCGCTGCAGGCGTCCGAACGCCGTGGGCCTCCGATCTCGGATCGGGGGCCCACGGCCCGTTCAGGGCAGAAGTTGCCAAAAGCCCACGCGCAGCGATGCACAACCGTCACTAGTCCCCGCCGGGGATCGGAAGGCAGGATCAGTTCGTGAAGCCCGCCCCCTTCGAGCACCACGCACCGCTCACCGTCGAGCAGGCCGTCGCCGTCCTCGGCGCGGTCGGGCACGACGGCAAGGTCCTCGCGGGCGGGCAGAGCCTCATCCCGATCCTCAACATGCGGCTCGCCTCCCCCGCCCACCTCGTCGACATCAACCGGGTCGCCGGGCTCGACACCATCGAGGTGACGCCCTCGGCCGTACGCGTGGGAGCCCTGGTGCGGCACGCCGGCCTCGAACGCTCCGAGGAGGCGTATGCCGCCCTCCCCCTCCTGCGCCAGGCGCTCGTCAACGTCGCCCACCCGGCCATCCGCAACCGCGGCACGACGGTCGGCTCGATCGCCCACGCCGATGCGGCCGGTGAGATGCCGGCGATCCTGGCGCTGACCGACGGGGTCGTCGAGGTCGCCGGTCCGGCCGGGCGGCGCGAGGTCGGGTGCGGTGACTTCTTCCTCGGCGCCCTGGAGACGTCGCTCGCTGCGGAGGAGCTCGCGGTGGCGGTGCGCTTCGGGCGCCCGCCGACCGGGACGGGGACCGCCTTCGTCGAGGCGGCACGTCGATCCGGCGACTACGCGATGGCGGGTGTCGGCGTGGCGGTCACTCTCATCGACGGGGTCGTGTCAGCCGCCCGGGCATCGTTCGTGTCGGTCACCGACGTGCCGTCCGTCCTCGACCTCGGGACGGCGCTCCGTGGTGTCGAGCCCGGGACCGGCGCGTGGGACACCGCACTCGACGCCGCCGCCGAGGCCGTGCGTGAGCACGTCGACCCCGAGAGCGACATCCACGCCAGCGCCGACTACCGGCGCATGCTGGTGACGGAGCTGACCCGCCGCGCCCTCCCCCAGGC
>NZ_JBYTCI010000060.1:0-1824 GCF_058790095.1 Terrabacter sp. FW104-15G4B
AAAGTGTGTCCGGCTGCGTCCTACTCTCCCACACCGTCACCAGTGCAGTACCATCGGCGCTGAAGGGCTTAGCTTCCGGGTTCGGAATGGAGCCGGGCGTTTCCCCTTCGCTATGACAGCCGAAACTCTATGGAGATATCAGGATCGTGGTCATGCAGGCCGTGGCCGTGGCTGCATGGTCTGCAGGTTCCCGTTTGTATCTCGGGAACTGCACAGTGGACGCGTAGCATCTTTGTGAGTCAAGTTATCGGCTTATTAGTACCGGTCAGCTCCACACATTGCTGTGCTTCCACATCCGGCCTATCAACCCAGTCGTCTAGCTGGGAGCCTCTCGCCCTCGCGGGCCTGGAAACCTCATCTTGAAACGTGCTTCCCGCTTAGATGCTTTCAGCGGTTATCACTTCCGAACGTAGCTAATCAGCGGTGCCCTTGGCAGGACAACTGACACACCAGAGGTTCGTCCATCCCGGTCCTCTCGTACTAGGGACAGCCTTTCTCAAGTTTCCTACGCGCACAGCGGATAGGGACCGAACTGTCTCACGACGTTCTAAACCCAGCTCGCGTACCGCTTTAATGGGCGAACAGCCCAACCCTTGGGACCTACTCCAGCCCCAGGATGCGACGAGCCGACATCGAGGTGCCAAACCATGCCGTCGATATGGACTCTTGGGCAAGATCAGCCTGTTATCCCCGGGGTACCTTTTATCCGTTGAGCGACGGCGCTTCCACAAGCCACCGCCGGATCACTAGTCCCGACTTTCGTCCCTGCTCGACATGTCTGTCTCACAGTCAAGCTCCCTTGTGCACTTACACTCGAAACCTGATTACCAACCAGGCTGAGGGAACCTTTGGGCGCCTCCGTTACCTTTTAGGAGGCAACCGCCCCAGTTAAACTACCCACCAGGCACTGTCCCTGATCCGGATCACGGACCGAGGTTAGATATCCAGAACGACCAGAGTGGTATTTCAACGTTGACTCCACCATCACTGACGTGACGGCTTCACAGTCTCCCACCTATCCTACACAAGCCGTACCGAACACCAATACCAAGCTGTAGTAAAGGTCCCGGGGTCTTTCCGTCCTGCTGCGCGTAACGAGCATCTTTACTCGTAGTGCAATTTCGCCGAGTTCGTGGTTGAGACAGTGGAGAAGTCGTTACGCCATTCGTGCAGGTCGGAACTTACCCGACAAGGAATTTCGCTACCTTAGGATGGTTATAGTTACCACCGCCGTTTACTGGCGCTTAAGTTCTGAGCTTCGCCTTGCGGCTAACCCGTCCCCTTAACGTTCCAGCACCGGGCAGGCGTCAGTCCGTATACATCGTCTTGCGACTTGGCACGGACCTGTGTTTTTAGTAAACAGTCGCTTCTCCCTGGTCTCTGCGGCCGATCACGCTCGGACAGCTAGTGTCGTCACGATCAGGGCCCCCCTTCTCCCGAAGTTACGGGGGTATTTTGCCGAATTCCTTAACCACGATTCACTCGATCGCCTTGGTATTCTCTACCTAACCACCTGAGTCGGTTTGGGGTACGGGCGGCTCGAACCTCGCTAGAAGTTTTTCTCGGCAGCATAGGATCACCCTCTTCCCGCATTCGCGGTCACTATCAGGTCTCAGGCGTTCTGCGATCCGGATTTGCCTGGATCGCGCCCTACACCCTTGGACGTGGACAACCATCGCCACGCGGAGGCTACCTTCCTGCGTCACTCCATCGCTTGACTACTACCAGATCGGGCCGTGCGCTCCACACACCCGATGGACCCGAAGGTCCGGTGGGCGTGCTTCAGGCACTTAGCATCACTCGGTTCGTCAGGGGCGGTTCTTC
>NZ_JBYTCI010000060.1:1922-3524 GCF_058790095.1 Terrabacter sp. FW104-15G4B
CGCCGGTTCCGGAATATCAACCGGATGTCCATCGACTACGCCTGTCGGCCTCGCCTTAGGTCCCGACTTACCCAGGGCAGATTAGCTTGACCCTGGAACCCTTGGTTATTCGGCGGACGGGTTTCTCGCCCGTCATTCGCTACTCATGCCTGCATTCTCACTCGTGTGGCCTCCACGGCTGGTTCACACCGCCGCTTCCCTGGCCACACGACGCTCCCCTACCCATCAACACGCCTGGACACCGAACCCGCAGGTGTCGGTGCCGAGCAATATGTCAATGCCACAGCTTCGGTGGTGTGCTTGAGCCCCGCTACATTGTCGGCGCGGAATCACTTGACCAGTGAGCTATTACGCACTCTTTAAAGGGTGGCTGCTTCTAAGCCAACCTCCTGGTTGTCACAGCAACTCCACATCCTTTCCCACTTAGCACACGCTTAGGGACCTTAGCTGGTGATCTGGGCTGTTTCCCTCTCGACTACGGAGCTTATCCCCCGCAGTCTCACTGCCACGCTCTCACTTACCGGCATTCGGAGTTTGGCTAACGTCAGTAACCTGGTGAGGCCCATTAGCTATCCAGTAGCTCTACCTCCGGTAAGAAACACGTGACGCTGCACCTAAATGCATTTCGGGGAGAACCAGCTATCACGGAGTTTGATTGGCCTTTCACCCCTACCCACAGCTCATCCCCTCAGTTTTCAACCTAAGTGGGTTCGGTCCTCCACGCAGTCTTACCTGCGCTTCAACCTGGCCATGGGTAGATCACTCCGCTTCGGGTCTAGACCCAGCGACTGAAACGCCCTGTTCGGACTCGCTTTCGCTACGGCTTCCCCACACGGGTTAACCTCGCCACTGAGCACTAACTCGCAGGCTCATTCTTCAAAAGGCACGCTGTCACCCCACACGCCCAACGGCGGGAGGCTCCAACGGATTGTAGGCACACGGTTTCAGGATCTATTTCACTCCCCTCCCGGGGTACTTTTCACCTTTCCCTCACGGTACTTGTCCGCTATCGGTCACCAGGGAATATTTAGGCTTAGCAGGTGGTCCTGCCAGATTCACACGGGATTTCTCGGGCCCCGTGCTACTTGGGAAATCCACCGGGAGTCCACACCATTTCGTCTACGGGGGTCGCACCCTCTATGCCGAGCCATTCAATGCTCTTCGACTATGACGCAGATTTCTTACTCCCTGCAAGGGTGTCAGCCCCTGCCGGCGGGTCCCACGACCCCGAACGTGCAACGCCTGACAGCTATCACACACGCCCGGTTTAGCCTCATCCGCTTTCGCTCGCCACTACTCACGGAATCACATGTTGTTTTCTCTTCCTGTGGGTACTGAGATGTTTCACTTCCCCACGTTCCCTCCACACACCCTATATATTCAGGTGCGGGTGACTGGACTTGCCTCCAGCCGGGTTTCCCCATTCGGAAATCCTCGGATCACAGTCTGGTTATCGACTACCCGAGGCTTATCGCAGATTCCTACGTCCTTCTTCGGTTCCTGGTGCCAAGGCATCCACCGTGTGCCCTTAAAAACTTGGCCACAAAGATGCTCGCGTCCACTGTGAAGTTCTCAAAATACAACCGGCACCCCACCCCCCAC
>NZ_JBYTCI010000060.1:3622-4754 GCF_058790095.1 Terrabacter sp. FW104-15G4B
CCCGGCATCCGCCGCATGTTCGGTAGGGCCCACGACCAGAAGAAACCAGCCGGCACACACACCCCCCGACACCCACGCCGACAGCGCGGGCACCGGGGCCGGTGCGTGTCGTCCGATCCTTCAGGACCCAACAACGTGTCAGACACCGCACCCGCCATCCCCCACGTTCCACGGCCACCAGCCACCCGAAGGAGCTGAGGCCTGTACTTGTCGAAGACACCAGGACGGTGCCAAGTAATCGATGTTCCACCCTTGAGCACCCGCCGCCCCACACTCGGGGACAGACCGGGCTGCCATAAATGACTGCTCCTTAGAAAGGAGGTGATCCAGCCGCACCTTCCGGTACGGCTACCTTGTTACGACTTAGTCCCAATCGCCAGTCCCACCTTCGACGGCTCCCTCTGTAAACAGTTGGGCCACCGGCTTCGGGTGTTACCGACTTTCGTGACTTGACGGGCGGTGTGTACAAGGCCCGGGAACGTATTCACCGCAGCGTTGCTGATCTGCGATTACTAGCGACTCCGACTTCATGGGGTCGAGTTGCAGACCCCAATCCGAACTGAGACCGGTTTTTTGGGATTCGCTCCACCTCGCGGTATCGCAGCCCTTTGTACCGGCCATTGTAGCATGCGTGAAGCCCAAGACATAAGGGGCATGATGATTTGACGTCATCCCCACCTTCCTCCGAGTTGACCCCGGCAGTCTCCTATGAGTCCCCACCATCACGTGCTGGCAACATAGAACGAGGGTTGCGCTCGTTGCGGGACTTAACCCAACATCTCACGACACGAGCTGACGACAACCATGCACCACCTGTACACCAGTCCGAAGACGCACCCATCTCTGAGTGATTCCGGTGTATGTCAAGCCTTGGTAAGGTTCTTCGCGTTGCATCGAATTAATCCGCATGCTCCGCCGCTTGTGCGGGCCCCCGTCAATTCCTTTGAGTTTTAGCCTTGCGGCCGTACTCCCCAGGCGGGGAACTTAATGCGTTAGCTGCGGCACGGATCTCGTGGAATGAGACCCACACCTAGTTCCCAACGTTTACGGCATGGACTACCAGGGTATCTAATCCTGTTCGCTCCCCATGCTTTCGCTTCTCAGTGTCAGTAATGGCCCAGAGACCTGCCTT
>NZ_JBYTCI010000060.1:4853-5975 GCF_058790095.1 Terrabacter sp. FW104-15G4B
TGCCATCGGTGTTCCTCCTGATATCTGCGCATTCCACCGCTACACCAGGAATTCCAGTCTCCCCTACCACACTCTAGTCTGCCCGTACCCACTGCAAGTCCGAGGTTGAGCCTCGGATTTTCACAGCAGACGCGACAAACCACCTACAAGCTCTTTACGCCCAATAATTCCGGACAACGCTCGCACCCTACGTATTACCGCGGCTGCTGGCACGTAGTTAGCCGGTGCTTCTTCTGCAGGTACCGTCACTTGCGCTTCTTCCCTGCTGAAAGAGGTTTACAACCCGAAGGCCGTCATCCCTCACGCGGCGTCGCTGCATCAGGCTTCCGCCCATTGTGCAATATTCCCCACTGCTGCCTCCCGTAGGAGTCTGGGCCGTGTCTCAGTCCCAGTGTGGCCGGTCGCCCTCTCAGGCCGGCTACCCGTCGTCGCCTTGGTGAGCCACTACCTCACCAACAAGCTGATAGGCCGCGAGCCCATCCCAGACCGAAAAACTTTCCACACCATACCCATGCGGATTGGTGTCATATCCGGTATTAGCTCCGGTTTCCCGGGGTTATCCCAGAGTCTGGGGCAGGTTACTCACGTGTTACTCACCCGTTCGCCACTGATCAGACCAAGCAAGCTTGGCCATCACCGTTCGACTTGCATGTGTTAAGCACGCCGCCAGCGTTCGTCCTGAGCCAGGATCAAACTCTCCGTTGATGTTCAAACACCCATCACCCACACCGAAGTGCGACGATGAGCAAACTTTGAACCCCGAAAGGGTCCGAAAACCTGACTGAAGTCGAACAACCAGCTCAAAAAGAGTTGATCATCCGTATTCAACCAAAGGATAATTCGCTCAAAACCACAACCGTCACCAAACCACCAGATGGGCTCAGATCAACCGGCCACGGCCTCGAGACGAGGTAATTGGCATCGATTTTTGACACGCTGTTGAGTTCTCAAAGATCGGACACACACCATCAACCAACTCACCGAGCCAGCCTCCGGGGCAACCCTTCAAACTTACCCGCCCCACCCGACCGAGTCAAACCCGCGAACCGCCCTCAGGACGACCGGACCCAACCCGCCTGGAATCAGCGGAACCTACTCACCGAAGCCTACCGGACCAACCAG
>NZ_JBYTCI010000061.1:0-5960 GCF_058790095.1 Terrabacter sp. FW104-15G4B
GCGTAGGGGTCGGTGGTCACGGGGGCTCCTGGTCCGTCGGTGGGCGAAGAGGCATGGCCCGGCTGGGCGGCATCGATGATGCTGTCGGCGTACCCCTCAGGAGGAGGAGTCGAGCAGGTGCTCCACCAGCGGGATCGTGCGGTGGTCGAGCCGGGTGGCCAGCGAGATGACCGTCGAGGCCCGGGTGACGTGTGCGTCGTCGACGACGCGATCGATGACCCGCTGCAGGTCGGCGTTGTCGCGTCCGACGATCCGGATGAGCACGTCGCCGGAACCGGTGATGGTGTGCGCCTCGAGCACCTCCGGGATGGCCGCGAGGTGCTCGACGACGGGCGAGTGGCCACCGCCACCCTGGCGGATCTCGAGCGTGCAGAACGCCGTCACCGGATAGCCGAGCGCGGCGGGGTCGACGTCCGGAGCCATCGAGCGAAGCACCCCGGTGCGCTGAAGCCGGTCGAGGCGAGCCTGCACGGTCCCGCGCGCCACCCCGAGTCGGCGAGAGGCGCCGAGCACGCCGACGCCCGGCTCGGTGAGCAGGAGCAGCAGGATCCGGCAGTCCAGGGCGTCGACGGGGGCCCGGGGCGGGGGCGTGCTCGCAGAGGTCATGGTCGAAGTGTCCACCGCGACACGGCATACGACCAACAGTTTGTGCACTCTGCCCAGCGATCACGGTGTCTCTTGCACACTCCGACCCGGTCGGTCACTCTCGCTCCATGACCGACACGATGCCGTCCGTGCCTTCCGTGGCCCCCGAACTCACCGACCAGGAGCGCGAGGCCGATCTGGACCTCGAGCAGCTCAAGCAGCTCGTCGGCCTCGTCGAGTACGACGAGAACACCGACGTCTTTCCCGTCACAGGCTGGGACTCGATCGTCTTCGTCGCCGGCAACGCCACGCAGAGCGCGCACTACTACCAGAGCGCCTGGGGCATGGAGCTCGTCGCCTACTCCGGGCCCGAGAACGGCCACCGCGACCACAAGGCGTTCGTCCTCAAGAGCGGCTCGATCCGCTTCGTCATCAAGGGCGCGGTCGACCCCGACAGCCCCCTCGCCGACCACCACCGCCGCCACGGCGACGGCGTCGTCGACATCGCGCTCGAGGTGCCCGACGTCGACCGGTGCATCGCGCAGGCGCGCAAGGCCGGCGCCACCGTCCTCGAGGAGCCGGCCGACCACACCGACGAGCACGGCACGGTACGCATCGCCGCCATCGCCACCTACGGCGAGACGCGTCACACCCTCGTGCAGCGCCACGTGGACGGGCAGACGTATGCCGGCCCGTACCTCCCGGGCTACGTGCCCGCCGCGTCGTCCCACGAGAAGCGGGACGGTCAGCCGAAGCGGTTGTTCCAAGCCCTCGACCACATCGTCGGCAACGTCGAGCTCGGCCACATGGACGAATGGGTCGGCTTCTACAACCGCGTCATGGGCTTCGTGAACATGGCCGAGTTCATCGGCGACGACATCGCCACCGACTACTCGGCCCTGATGAGCAAGGTCGTCGCCAACGGCAACCACCGCGTGAAGTTCCCGCTCAACGAGCCGGCCATCGCCAAGAAGAAGAGCCAGATCGACGAGTACCTCGAGTTCTACCGTGGCGCCGGTGCCCAGCACCTGGCCGTCGCGACGAACGACATCCTGGCCTCGGTTGACGCGCTGCGCGCCAACGGTGTCGAGTTCCTCGACACCCCCGACAGCTACTACGAGGACGCCGAGCTGCGTGAGCGCATCGGCAACGTCCGCGTGCCGATCGAGGAGCTGCAGAAGCGCAAGATCCTCGTCGACCGCGACGAGGACGGCTACCTGTTGCAGATCTTCACCAAGCCGCTCGGGGACCGGCCGACCGTCTTCTTCGAGCTCATCGAGCGGCACGGCTCGCTGGGGTTCGGCAAGGGCAACTTCAAGGCCCTCTTCGAGGCGATCGAGCGCGAGCAGGACAAGCGCGGCAACCTCTGAGTCGACCCCTCGGGGCCACTCGAGGCGGGCTCTGAGGCGGGCTCGGCCCCGGTCTGATCCCCACGGCGTGCGGGAACGGGCCGGGGCCGACATCTGCTGCGGGGGACATGACGCGCCGTGCGGCTGAGAGCGCGTACGTCGTGGCAGAGTTGAGGCATGAGCCAGCAGCCCTCCGGGTGGTACGACGACCCCAGCAACACCGACATGCTCCGCTACTGGGACGGTGTGTCGTGGACCAACCACACCGCGCCGAAGAAGTCGCCGACCCTCTCGCAGAGCACGATCGGGGTGCAGCAGAGCCAGCCCGGCCAGGTGCCCGCTGACCGCACCGGCGCGTCGGCGCCGACGACCCCCGTGCCGCAGGGCAGTGGCTGGCAGACGCAGGCACCGCAGCAGCAGTCGCCTCAGGGCTACTACCAGCAGGCACCCGCCAACGCCCAGTGGATGGCGAACATCCGCACGACGGCCGACGGGGTGCCGCTCGCCTCATGGGGCAAGCGGGTGGCCGCGTGGATCCTCGACGGCATCATCATCGTCATCGTCGGGGGGATCCTCTCGTGGCTGGCGACCCCGAGGCTCTCCGAGGTCTTCTCCCAGATGGTGACCGCCGCCGAGGCCGGGAACCAGGCCCGCGTCGTCGAGCTGCAGAACCAGCTGACCGGCCCGGCCGTCCAGTTCGGCCTCGTCCTGTGGCTCCTCACGACGGCGTACTGCCTCGTCTTCTGGACGACGACGGCGCAGACGCCCGGCAAGATGGCGCTCGGCATCAGTGTCCGGCGCGTCAGCGAGCCCGGACCGCTACCGCTCGGCACCGCCCTGCTGCGCCGGCTCGTGCCCCTGGCGGCCCAGGTCGTCCCCTTCCTCTCGCTGCTCGACGGGCTCTGGCCGCTGTGGGACGACAAGCGCCAGGCGTTGCATGACAAGGTCGCGAGCACGCAGGTCGTCGAGGGCAAGCAGCCTCGCAAGCACCACTGACGACACCCACCCGGGTCCGGTCGAAAGGTCCGGTCGGAAGGTGTGGTCGGCAGAGGGCCGGATTCGGCCGGCGGCATATGTCCCTTGCGCTGCTGTCGGTGGGCGGCGCGACAATGAAAGCTGCGGCGGGCAGTCCCGCGGCCACGGCGTCGTCGCCGTCCACGCACCACCGTCCGAACCGGAGTCCTCGTGTCAACTCCTGCCGCTCCTGTCCTGACCGACTACCCCGACAAGATCGACGGGCCGGTCCTCAAGATCGCCGGCGTCGTCGTGCTCGGGGCGATCATGTCGATCCTCGACATCACGGTCGTCAACATCGCCCTGCCGACCTTCCAGACCGTGTTCGCCGAGAGCCCCGGGAAGGCCCTGGCGTACTCCACGGTCGCCTGGTCGGTCACGGCCTACACCCTCGCACTCGCGACGGTCATCCCGCTGACGGGCTGGGCGGCCGACCGGTTCGGCACCAAGCGGCTCTACGTCCTTGCCGTCGTCCTCTTCACCTGCGGTTCGGCCCTGTGCGCGACCGCCGGCTCCATCGAATGGCTCATCGCGTTCCGCGTCCTGCAGGGCCTGGGCGGCGGCATGCTGATGCCGCTCGGCATGACGATCATGACCCGTGCTGCGGGGCCGGCCCGCATGGGCCGGCTGATGGCCATCCTCGGGGTGCCCATGCTCCTCGGCCCGATCTTCGGGCCCATCCTCGGCGGCTGGCTCATCGAGGTGGCGTCCTGGCACTGGATCTTCCTGATCAACGTGCCGATCGGCACCGTGGCGGTGCTGTACGCGTTGTGGGCCCTGCCCTCCGACGCGCCCGAGCCGTCCGAGTCGTTCGACTTCGTGGGCATGCTGCTGATGTCGCCCGGCCTCGCGCTCTTCCTCTACGGCATCAGCTCCATCCCGGGGGAGGGGACCTTCATCTCCAAGAAGGTGCTCGTGCCGCTGTGCATCGGCCTTGTCATGCTCGTGAGCTTCGTCTTCTACAGCTTCCGGCCCAAGCACCCGCTCCTCGACCTGCGGCTCTTCCGCAACCGTCGACTCAGCGCCGCGACGATCACGATGTTCCTCTTCGCCGCCGCGTTCTTCGGCGGTCTGCTCCTCGTGCCGACCTACTACCAGCAGGTCCGGGGGCTCGACACGCTCCACGCGGCCTTCCTGATGGTGCCGCAGGGTCTGGGCGCCATGGTGACGATGCCGATCGCGGGTGCCCTTTCCGACAGGGTCCCGGTCGGGCGCATCGTGCCCTTCGGGCTGGTCCTCATCACCGGCGGCATGTTCGCCCTGACGCAGGTGGGCACCGACACGCCGTACTGGGGGTTCATGATCCCGGTGCTCTTCATCATGGGCCTCGGCATGGGGGGCACGATGATGCCGCTCATGACCTCGGCGCTGAAGACCTTGAAGAGCCACCAGGTCGCCCGCGGCTCGACGCTGCTCAACATCTCGCAGCAGATCGCGAGCTCGGTCGGGGTCGCCGTCATCTCGGTGGTCTTCACCAACTACATCAGCGCCTCGGCCCTGGCCGGCCCAGCCATCGCGGCGTCGCACAACCCGGGGCTGGTCAACTCCATCGGCGGCCAGGTGGCGGTGCAGAAGGGACTGACCGAGGCCGCCGACGCCTTCGGCAGCACCTTCCTCATAGCCGCGATCCTGCTCGCCCTGACGTTGATCCCGGCCGCCTTCCTGCCGCGCAAGCACGAGCACTCGCACTTCCTCGACGACCAGCCGGAGGCGGCAGCGGTCATCGTCCACTGAGTTGGGTGAATTCCGGGAAGGGTCAGCGGGCAGGGCGGATCGTTCCGGTCACCGCGCCGAGGCCGATGCGTGTGCCGTTCGGCCCGGGCGCCCACGCCGTCATCGTCACGGTGTCGCCGTCCTCGAGGAAGCCGCGCGTCGAGCCGTCCTGCAAGGTCAGGGGATCGGTGGCGTTCCAGGTGAGCTCGAGAAGGCTCCCGCGGGTCCCTCGGGTCGGACCGCTGATCGTGCCTGAGGCGAAGAGGTCGCCGTTGCGGAGGGAGGCGCCGTTGACGCTCAGGTGCGCCAGCATCTGGGCCGGCGACCAGTACATCCCGGCGTGCTCCGGGCGCGAGACCACCGTGCCGTTCAGCCTCACCTCGACGTGCACGTCGAGGCCGAACGCGTCCCCGCGCAGGTAGGGCAGCACCTCCGGGTCCGACTGGCCGGGAAGGGGGACGCGGGCCGAGGCGAGTGCGTCCAGGGGGGTGACCCACGCCGAGACGGAGGTGGCGAAGGACTTGCCGAGGAAGGGCCCGAGCGGGACGTACTCCCAGGCCTGGATGTCCCGAGCGCTCCAGTCGTTGAGGAGGACGACGCCGAAGAGGTGGTCGCCCGCCTCGTCGACGCTCACGCGTGAGCCGAGGTCCGTGGCGCCGCCCACGACGTAGCCGAGCTCGGCCTCGATGTCGAGGCGGATGCTCGGGCCGAAGACGGGCGTGGGGTCGTTCGGTCCCTTGCGCTGGCCAGTCGGACGGACCACGTCGGTGCCCGAGACGACCACGGTGCCGGCACGGCCGTGGTAACCGATCGGCAGGTGCTTCCAGTTCGGCGGCAGGGCGGCGTTGTCGGGGCGGAAGATCTGCCCCACGTTGCTCGCGTGGTCCTCGCTGGCGTAGAAGTCGACGTAGTCGGCCACCTCGATCGGCAGGTGGAGGGTGACGTCGCCCAGCGGGTGCAGATGAGGCGAGACGCCGTCGCGGTGGACCTCGTCACTCAGGACCTCGGTCAGCCACTGCCGGGCGGTCGTCCACGCCGGACGACCGAGGGCCAAGAAGGCGTTGAGGCTGGGGGTCTGCCACGCGGTCGCGAGGTCCGGGCCCTCGCCGACGAGACCGGCGTCGCGCCCGATCGCTGCCACGGCTCCGGCGTCGAGCACGAGGTCTCCGATGCGCACCCCGACCCGGCGGCTGGGGTGCGCATCGGTGCTGAACACACCGTAGGGCAGCGTCTCGATGCCGAAGGGGTGGTCCGGGGGGAGGCCGAGCCAGCTGGTCGGCCATTCGGTCGGTCGGGGGC
>NZ_JBYTCI010000062.1:0-5609 GCF_058790095.1 Terrabacter sp. FW104-15G4B
CCATGACGCCGACCCACCCCCTCCCACGACGCCCGCGGTCACTGCAGTGCGCCGGCGCGCTGCTCGCTGCCGTCACGGTCGCGCTGATGGCGTATGCCGTGCCCTCCTCCGCCGCTGCTCCGCACCTCCGCCCGGGGTCCGCGCCCGTGATGGCGCCCGCGGCGGGGCCGACCTGCCAGCCGTGGCAGACGCCTCAGGTGGTGCCGCCGGGCGTCACCCTGACCCCCCGCGTCTTCCCGCCGCCGGCAACGCCCGCAGGGCCCGCGCCGACGGCGACGGCAATGACCAGCTCGCCGGCGACGGCGACGCCCAGAGCGACCGAGGCGACCAGGGCGGCCAAGCCGCGCGTGGTGTGTCGCGCCACGCCGCCGACCCCTTTCGCGCATCCCGCGTGGGACCCCGCGACGGTTGTCGGTGGCTCTCGCCTCGCCGAGACCGGCGTCCTCGTCGACCGGCCGGCGGCCGTGCCGGCACCCCCGGAGGTCTACGACGTCTCCTACGTCGTCGCGGACCTCGCGACGGGTGACATCCTCGCGGCCAAGTCGCCGCACGCCTGGCTGCGCCCGGCCAGCACGCTCAAGACCCTGACGGCCCTGACGCTGATGCCGCGCCTCGACCCGCGCCGGGTCGTGGTCGCCGGTCAGGACGCGCAGGACGCGGCCGGCTCGCGGGTCGGGATCCTCGCCGGCAACCGCTATCCGGTGTCGAGCCTGTTCGACGCGATGCTGATGTTCTCGGCCAACGACGCGGTCTACGCGCTGGCCGACGTCGCCGGCGGCTACGCCGCCACGGTGGCCCTGATGAACGAGAAGGCTGCACAGGTCGGGGCCCACGACACGCTCACGGTCGACCCGAGCGGACTCGACGACGGCGACCAGCGGTCGAGCGCCTACGACCTGGCACTCATCGGACGCGACGCCATGCGGCTGCCGGCCTTCCGCGCCACCATCACCAAGCGTGACGCCGTCTTCCCCGGCGGCAAGGACAAGCAGGGCAAGGCGTGGCCCGCGTTCCACGTCTACAACATCAACGAGCTGCTGCGGCACTACCCCGGGGCCATCGGCATCAAGCCGGGACGCACCGACCGCGCCCAGCACACCTTCATCGGAGCGGCGACCCGCGAGGGCCGGACGCTGGTCGTCGCCCAGATGGGCAGCGTCACCGGCGCGTGGCAGCCCACCGCCGCGCTGCTCGACTGGGGCTTCGCCCACGCCGACCAGGTGACGCCGGTCGGACGCCTCGTCGAGCCGGGAGAGGCCGCCGCACCCGTCGCGGCACCGGCCCTGCCCCAGCTCCCCACGGCCGGCGCCACCGGGACGAGGACGGACACCCCGGGCTCGTCCGCGGGCCCGGGCACCCCGGTGCCCGGGCTGGCAGCGGCGACCGAGGCGACGGCATACGGGCGCGGCACGTCGCTCACGGTGGTGGCCGGGCTCGGTGGCGCCGTCACGGCCGCCGTCGTCGCGCTCGGCCTGGCGCGGCGCCGCCGCCGCACGCGCTGACCTCGCCGGCGAGCCCGCGGACGGGCGCGGCCCTCAGCGGCCTCGGCGACGCCGCAGGCTGGCGATGACCAGCGCACCGGCCGCACCCAGCACCGCTCCGGCCGCCGCGCTGACGCGATCGCCGGTGCGTGAGGACTGCCCACCCGCGCGCGCGGCCACGGGCGCGACGGAGGCCGGGGCGGCGGCATACGGCACCAGGCTGGTGTCGGCGCGGGACGACGGTGGCGCGGTGAACGCAGGGCGTACTGCGAGCGCGAAACCGGAGCGCTGGGTGTCGTCGCCGAGGCGCTCGAGGTCGACGTCGTTGGCGGCCCACGCGGCCGACAGCAGGATGATCCTGGCCATCAGGTTGAGCCAGAAGAGCAGGCCGACCGCGACGGCGACGGCACCGAGGAGGGGATTCGCGGTCGTGCGGCTGACGAGGAAGCCGCCGAAGAGCTTGAGGACCGTGAGGACGGCAGCGCCGAGCACCGCGCCCTGCCGGATGTTGCGCATCGGCAACGGCGCGCCGGAGAGCATCCGGAGCAGCACCACGAGGATGAGGGTGTCGAAGACGACCCCGACGGCCAGACCCAGCGCCCCGACGAGCACTCCGCTGCCGCCCAGCCCAACCCAGCCGGAGACCCGCTGGGCCAGGCCGCCGACGACGCTGGTCACGATCGCCGAGACCGCGATCGCAAGGCCCAGCGTGACGAGGACGAAGAGGTCGCGCGCCCTGGTGCGCACGAAGCTGTCCGTCGAGGCCTCGAGGCCGAAGACTCCGCGGATCCCCGTTCGCAAGGCGCCGACCCAGCCGAGGCCGGCGAGCAGCAGCGTGACGAAGGAGATGATGCCCGTGACCGTGAGGGTCAGGCTCGCCGGCGCCTGCACGCTGATGATGCCCTCGGGGTGGCTCGGAGTCCTGACCATCCCGGGAAGGGCGGTGTTGAGCGAGTCCGCGATGGTCTCGACGAGGTCTGGATGCCCTTGGAGGAAGAAGCCGAAGATCGCGAAGGCCAGGGCGAGCGCCGGGAAGACGGAGAAGAACGCGAAGTAGCCGACGCCGGCCGAGAGGAGGTCGCCGTTCGCCTCGCTGTAGCGCGTCCAGGCGCGGTACGCGCGGGTCGCCTTGAGCCGGTCCAGGAGAGGCTGGAAGGCCGGCACGCGTCAGTACCCGACGAGCGTGTACTCGTGCACGGGACGCCACACGCCGTCGTCACCCAGCTCGTACAGGTGGTATGCGTCGACCTCGAAGGTGACCGAGTAGTCGGCCAGCTCGTTGAAGGCCCGGTCGAGCGACGCGGCGGCCACGTTGTGCGCCACCGTGACGTGGGGGTGGTAGTAGAAGTCGAGGTCGCGGCGCACCGGGCCGGAGCGCAGGGCACGCTCGAGGGCCTCGCAGTTCGAGACGCCCCGCGCGACCTGGATGAACACGACGTCCGAGAGCGGACGGAACGTGCCCGTCCCGCGCAGGACGACGTCGAACACCCTGTGCGCGGCGGCCACGTCGGCACAGTGGCTGCGGAAGGCGGCATACGCCTCCTCGTCGACCACGGTCGGCGGCAACAGCGTGATGTGCGCCGGGATCTGCCACGCCTGGGGGTCACCGAAGTCGGCACGACGGTGCTGGAGATAGTCACCGTGCGGGGCCGGGATCGGGATCGAGACGCCGATCGTGGTCGGGCGCGCAACACTCACGCCCCCGACCGTACCGAAGGTTGTCGTGCACTTCGGACACGAGGTGCCGCACCGGCCGGGTCGAAGGCCCCCGGCGGCACGCCGCGCCCCTGCTCGATCGTGGAAGATGGCCCGCACGGACGCACGAGCGGCTACGGTCAGCGCCATGAGTCGCCGACGGGGGTGGGTCGGTCGCGAAGCGCTGGCCTGGGTGGGGGCGTGGGCGCTCGCCCTTGGCTTGTGCTGGGTGAGGTACCGGTCCGCGATGGCCTCGGACAGCCGACCTGACTTCGAGGACTACTTCCTTCCCGCTGCGCGCGCGGTGCGGGCGGGCGGCACTCCGTACGAGGTCGAGGGGTACATCTACTCCCCCTTCGTGGCGGTGCTGTTGGCCCCTGTGGCCGACGCGTCCTGGGCGGCTGGGGCATGGACCCTGCTGCTGCTGGCCCTGACGCTGCTCTCGTGCTGGGCGGGTGCTCGGGCGTGCTCCGTGGACAACAGTGGCGTCGCGCGGGCCGGCGTCTTCGCACTCGCGTCGGTCACCCTGCTGACGAGCTGGGGGCTGTCGGTGGAGCTCTGGCAGGGGCAGGTGCAGCTGTTCGTCCTCGCCGGGCTGACCCTGGCCATGTTCGCGACCGTCCCGGTGAAGGGACTGGCCGGCGCCGCCCTCGCCTTCGCGGGCATGGTGAAGACCTGGCCGGCGCTGCTCCTGATCTGGCTGTTCCGACGGCCCCTGCGGCTGCGCCGAGCCGAGTGGGTTGGTGCGGCAGGGATCGCCCTGCTGACCGTCTTACTGGTCCTGGCGGTCGGCGGCCCCGCGGCGCTGACGACCATGGCGGCCGAGACGAAGCGCGGAGGTAGTCAGCCCCTGGTCGCCTACTCTGCGTGGGGAGCCGGCACGGTGCTCTTCTCCGAGAGCCGGCTGTCGGAGCCGTTGGTCGTCTCGCCCATCCTGCGCGTCGTCGTGACGGGACTGTTGCTCGTCTGGGCCGTGTCGCTGCTCGCCGTCACGCTTCGCCGACCCGGTCACGCGGTGGTCGCGCTGCCCAACGTCGCCTTCTGCCTCGTGCTGCTGCTCCCGGTGACCCACTACGTCTACGTGTTCCTGCCGCTCCCCGCCTTGTGGTGGTGGGGCGCCCGGGCACTGCGGCGGCCCCGACGGTGGCAGGAGTGGGCCACACCGGCGGTCCTCGGACTGTGGTGGTTCCTCGCGCTGCGCCGGCTGACGCCCGTGGGTCCGGAAACCGCGACGACAGCGCAGTCGTTCCTGCTCATCCTCGGCTCGACCCTCGTCGCGGCGACGGTCAGCGTGTGCGCGGCGGCCACGCTCCCGAGCGAAGACCGTGTACTGGGGATTCCGGCTCCGAGGCGGGTGACGTAGGACGCAGGGTCCCCCGGCCCTGGACGGTGGTCAGCGACGCAGCCCGGACGGCAGCAGGCCCACCTTGTCGTAGACCCGGCGGACCGTGGCCTCGGCGACCGTCCGGGCACGGTCGGCGCCGTCGGCGAGGATCCGGTCGAGCTCGGCCCGGTCGGCCATGAGCTCGAGGGTGCGCGTGCGGAACGGCGTGACGGCCTCGACGACGACCTCGGCGACGTCCTTCTTGAGGTCGCCGTAGCCCTTGCCCGCGTACTGCTCCTCGAGGATCGCCACCGGGGTCCCCGACAGGGCGGAGTGGATCGAGAGCAGGTTGGAGATGCCGGGCTTGTTCTCCTCGTCGAAGCGGATCTCACGCTCGGTGTCGGTGACGGCCGAGCGGATCTTCTTCGCTATGCGTGACGGCTCGTCGAGCAGGCTGACGAGGCCGGCGTCCGAGGCGGCCGACTTGCTCATCTTCGCCGTGGGCTCCTGCAGGTCCTGGATCTTGGCGGTCGCCTTCATGATGTGCGGCTCGGGCACGACGAGCGTGTCGCCGAAGCGCTGGTTGAAGCGGCCTGCCAGGTCGCGCGAGAGCTCGAGGTGCTGACGCTGGTCCTCGCCGACCGGCACGACGTCGGCGTCGTAGATGAGGATGTCGGCGGCCTGGAGCACCGGGTAGGTGAAGAGGCCGACATTGGTGTTCGTGCCCTTGGCCGACTTGTCCTTGAACTGCGTCATGCGGCTGGCCTCGCCGAAGCCGGTCAGGGTGCCGAGCACCCAGTAGAGCTCTGCGTGCTGCGCGATGTGGCTCTGGACGAAGAGCGTCGAGCGGGCCGGGTCCACCCCGCCGGCGATGTACTGCGCCGCCGTGATGCGGGTGCGCTCGCGCAGCACCTCGGGGTCGGGGGCGACGGTCAGCGCGTGGAGGTCGGCGACGAAGTAGAACGCGTCGTGCGTCTCCTGCAGGCGCACCCACTCGACCAGCGCACCGATGTAGTTGCCGAGGTGCAGCGAGTCGCTCGTCGGCTGCATGCCGGAGAGGCTGCGCGGCGTCGGGGTCGGGAGGGAGGGCGTCGAGGACATGGGTGCAT
>NZ_JBYTCI010000063.1:0-3568 GCF_058790095.1 Terrabacter sp. FW104-15G4B
CGTCGAGCGCCCTCGCCACCCAGAGGTGACGAGGGCGACGAGCCGCCGGACCAGGGCTATGGGCGTGGGGCAGGTCGGGCTTGAACCGACGACCGACGGATTATGAGTCCGCTGCTCTGACCGGCTGAGCTACTGCCCCGGGTCCGTCCGGACGAACGCGGCGGTCGCGACGGAGTCTAGCCATGCTCGCGGCTGCGCCCCGGGCCGGTACCCAGACGTGGTCGAGGTCCCTCTAGGCTCGCTGCGACCACCATCCCAGGCACGTGAGGAACGACAGCATGAGTGACGGCATCCGGGTGGCAGCGGTCGAGGACGTCGAGCCCGGCGAGGCGCTCGTGCTCGACACCGCTGTCACGGCCACGGATGAGCCCATCTCGCTCTTCCGCGACGACGACGGGACCTACTACGCGCTCGACGACACGTGCTCGCACGAGGACGCGTCGCTGGCCGACGGCTGGGTAGAGGCCGGTGAGGTCGAGTGCCCGCTGCACGCGACGCGCTTCTGCCTCGCCGACGGCAAGCCGATGTGCCTCCCGGCGACGAAGCCGGTCCGGACGCACCGTGTCGAGGTGCGCGCCGGCGAGGTCTACCTCTTCCCGGGCACGCCTGCGGGCTCCTGAGCTCGCATCCGGCCCGCTCGCCGCACCGGGTCGCCCAGCGGCACAAAAACGGCAAATCGGGATGATGTGACTGCTGGTGCTGCTGTGCCCGATGGTGCACAATGGGGCGCGTTGCTCGCCGTCGAGCACGCTCGAGTGGCACAGTGGCAGCACACCGGATCTCCGTGTGGCAGGCGTTGGGGAAGACGTCCCTGCAACACCAGGAGGTTCGGATGCCTGTCGCGATGCCGCGCACCACGACACGAGGGGTTCTGTTCGTACACGGAGCCCCTGCAGCGCTGTGCCCGCACATCACATGGGCCATCGAGGCTGTCCTCGACCAGCGGGTGACGCTCGACTGGATCCCTCAGCCGGCGGCGCCACGGCTCGTCCGCAGCGAGCTGTCCTGGACCGGGGCGCCGGGGACCGGCGCTGAGCTCGCCAGCTCCCTCCGCGGCTGGGACGGCCTGCGCTACGAGGTGACCGAGGACCCGTCGCCGGGTTGTGACGGCTCTCGGTGGTCCTACACCCCGCGCCTCGGCATCCACCACGCCATGACGTCCGCCTCCGGTGACGCGGTCGTGCAGGAGGACCGGCTCCGCGAGGCGATCCTCCGGACCCGGGGTGACGCTGACGCCCTCCAGGACGAGATCGACCTGCTGCTCGGCATCCCCTGGGACGAGGAGCTCGAGCCGTTCCGATACGCCGGCGACGGTGCACCGGTGCGCTGGCTGCACAAGGTTGGCTGAACACCCTTCTCTCCCGCCGCAACGACCACCAGAGCGGCGCACGAGCTGACGAGGGCCCGGGCGGTTCGTGCTCCCGGGCCCTCGTCCCGTCCGGAGACGACGAGGCACCCGTCCCCCGGAAAAGCAGTGGTCGCCCGCCCCCGGCGCCTTCCCTGGGACCCATGGGGCCAGCGAAGCGCACCTTGTGCGTGGCCGGCTCCGTCCCTCGAGCCGCCCACCGGGATGACCCCGACGGGACGCGGGCTGAGGTGTGGAACCCCGACGAGACGCCGCTCGGCCGCGTCGCCGTGTGCGCCAGGTCGAGCAGAAGTGGCTCTACTGGCGCATCCGGGCGGCGTGCTCGCGCCAGGGAGACCTGCTCGAGACGGCGCGGCCCCTCGGACAGGTCGGGCGGCGCCCGGGGGCACGAGCGGCGCACGGGCTGGGCGCGTGGATCTTCCGCGCGGCGTCTGAGCGCTCCTTCGACGTGGGCGGCGCGGTCCCGCGGTGTGCGGGCGCGGATCCCGAGCTGTTCTGGCCGGCCCGACCGCGTCCTCGCTGTGTTCTTCGGCGGCAGGGAGGAGATGACGGCCTACCTCCACGACCTCTACAGGGCCCAGGAGTACGCGCTGCTCGACCGTGAGGTGATGATGGCGACAACCCGTGAGGTCGTGGCCGTGTCGCGCAACGCTGCCAGGCGGCAGCTCACCGTCGAGGACCTCGGAGGGCCAGACAGCCGACGTCGAGTGCCGCAGATGTCAGGCCCGAGCCCGCTCGTCGAGGTCGCGGCGCGGCTGACCACGCTGCTGTGCATCAAGGGGTGGCTCCGCCGCGACTGCGTCTCCGGCTGAACAGCAAGGCCCCTCGACCGATCAGGGTCGAGGGGCCTTGTGCTGCAGCTGCGTTCGGGAAGCTCAGATGCTGCGGATGGCGAGGGCGACGTTGTGGCCGCCGAAGCCGAACGAGTTGTTCAGGGCCGCGATGTCGCCAGCGGGCAGCTTCTGCGCCTCGCCGGTGACGACGTTGAGCGGGATCTCCGGGTCCTGGTCGTCGAGGTTGATCGTCGGCGGCACGAGCCGGTGGTGGATCGACTGAATCGTGATCACGGCCTCGAGTGCGCCGGCGGCACCCAGGAGATGACCGGTCATCGACTTCGTCGCCGTGACGGTGAGGCTGTCCGTGTGGTCGCCGAAGGCCCGCTTGATCGCGTTGTACTCCGCCACGTCACCGACCGGCGTCGAGGTGGCGTGCGCGTTGATGTGCAGGATGTCGGTGGGGGACAGGTCGGCTCGCTCGACGGCATACAGCATCGCGCGGGACGCGCCCGAGCCGTTGGGCTCCGGGGCCGTGATGTGGTGGGCGTCGGCCGACATGCCGACGCTGGCCAGTTCGGCGTAGATGCGCGCGCCGCGGGCCCGGGCGTGCTCCTCGGACTCGAGGACGATGACGGCGGCGCCCTCACCGAGGACGAAGCCGTCACGGCCGGTGTCGTAGGGACGCGAGGCCTTCTCGGGCTCGTCGTTGCGGGTCGAGAGCGCCTGCATCGCAGCGAAACCGGCGATCGGCAGAGCATGCACCGCGGCCTCGGTGCCACCGGCGACGACGACGTCCGCGCGTCCCGTGCGGATCATGTCGATGGCGTAGCCCATGCTCTCGGCGCCCGAGGCGCACGCGCTGACGGTCGTGTGGGCGCCGGCGCGGGCGCCCAGGTCGAGCGACACTGCGGCGGCAGGGCCGTTGGGCATGAGCATCGGGACGGCGAGCGGGTAGACGCGGCGCGGGCCCTTCTCGCGCAGGTTGTCCCACTGGTCGAGCAGGGTCCACACTCCACCGATGCCGGAGCCGATGGCGGCGCCGAGGCGCTCCGGGTCGACCTCGGGCTTCCCTGCGTCGGCCCACGCCTCGCGCGCGGCGATGAGGGCGTACTGGCTCGACGGGTCGAGGCGGCGGGTCTCGACCCTGGTCAGGACGTCACCGGGCGGGGTGGCGATCGTCGCGGCGAAGGTGACGGGGAGCTCGTACTTGGCCACCCAGTCGAAGTCCATCGGGCGGGCGCCGGACCGGCCGGCGAGCAGGGCCTCCCACGTCTCCGTGGCCGTGCCGCCCAGGGGCGTGGTGGCGCCGAGACCGGTGACCACGACGCGTCGGTCGCGATTGGAGGTCATGGTGACGTGCTCCTCTGAGTCGAGTGGTGTGGTGCGAGGGGTGGGGTGGTGCGGCTGGGTGGGCGCCCGGGAGGCC
>NZ_JBYTCI010000064.1:0-2417 GCF_058790095.1 Terrabacter sp. FW104-15G4B
GTTCGGGGCCTCGCTCGCCTCGGTGAGCGGCACGTCGCCGTCCTCGACGGCGTGGATGACGCTGCTGCCCGGCTCGAGCACGAGGTGCGGGACAGCGGCGAACGGCACGGAGGCGGTGTCGGAGGGCGGGAAGCCGAGGTAGGGCGCCGGGTCGACGTAGCGGTCGTTGATGATGACGTCGAAGTGCAGGTGGCAGCCCGTCGACCAGCCGGTGGTGCCGCTGAGCCCGATGACCTGGCCTTGCTTGACCACCTGGCCCTCGGTCACGAGGAACTTCGACTGGTGGCCGTATGCCGTCTTGGTCGTCGCGTCGTGCTGGATGATCGTGCGTCCGCCCCAGGAGGCCGAGACCCGGGCGTAGATGACGGTGCCGTCGGCGGCGGCGTGGATCGGGGTGCCGCAGGCCGCAGCGAGGTCAATGCCCGTGTGGAACATGGGCCGCC
Organism: Terrabacter sp. FW104-15G4B; assembly: GCF_058790095.1. NCBI lineage: Bacteria > Bacillati > Actinomycetota > Actinomycetes > Micrococcales > Intrasporangiaceae > Terrabacter > Terrabacter sp. FW104-15G4B. The sequence goes on from NZ_JBYTCI010000064.1 coordinate 444, forward strand.
CCAGCAAGGGGTGGATCCGCGGTCCGAACGGCGACATCTCCCCGCCGAGGACCGGGTGGATGAACATCGGGCGCCCCACGATCGGGGCGGCTATGGCCTCGGCCGTGGCGGGTGCCAGGCTGATCGCCGGGAACATGAAGAGGCCGCCTCCCATGGCGGCCGAGAAGGCAGAACCGGCAGGCGCCGGCGCGAGAGCGGCGGTGGGGTCGACGGACGCCGTGGACGCGGACATCTCGCTGCGGGCCTGGCCGACGGCAGCGACCACGTCCTGGACTGCAGGTGACCCCGCGGCGAGGACGACCGACTCAGTCGGGGTCTGCGGCGTGCTGCCTCCGAGGAAGGGCAGCAGCGCGAACAGCAGGACCATCGTCGCGAAGGGCACGACGCGCCCGCTCATCCTGATGTTCAGGACATGCGGGCCACCGCGCTCATTGCCGTCTGTCACCGTCAAGCCACCCCCCTCGAGGCACATCTGCTGTCACCGCCGACACTCTCTAGTGCAACGGCGTCGTCGCAACCGGGGGCCCCCACGGACGCCCCCACGTCCTGACCGACCGGTCGCGTCCACCATAGGTCGACGGCACGGACACGGGGCGGTTGTCCGAGAAAACCGACGTCAACTCGTGACGGATGTGACTGATGTGGCAGATGTCCCGCTCTGCAGACCTTGTCCCGCACCCGGCATACGTAGGCTCTCTTCGGTCCTCAGCTGGTCGGGACCTTTCGGAAGTCCAGCCAGGCGTCGTTCATGCGCTCGACCTGGCCCTTGGTGAACATGTCCATGCAGGAGTCCTGCGTGTAGTCCATGAAGTTGTGGATCGGGTCGAGCCCGGGAGCCGTGCAGGTGTCGGCGCCGGTGGGGCAGTTGAACTGCGGGACAGCCTCGCGCGGCGTGTCGGTCACGAAGTCACCACTCGCCGAGCAGCTCCCCTTGAAGGTGTGCTCGAGCATCAGCCAGTGGCCGACCTCGTGTGTGAGGGTGTCGCCCTCGGCGTACTTGCCGGCCGTGCCTCCCGGCATCGACTCGTCGAGCATGACGACACCGTCGAGGTAGTCGCGGCCGTTGTTGTAGCCCTTCGGGAAGTACGACCAGCCGAGCAGGCCCCCGCCGATGTCGGCCGAGTAGACGTTGAGCGTCTCGGAGTTGCCCGTGTAGAGCGCCTTCTTCATGTCGCGCTCGGTCTTGCCCGGGATCACGGTGTACCACTGCGAGTTCACGGTCCAGTCGATGCTCGACAGTGAGAAGCGGAACGGCGAGTCGGCCGCGTCCGGCGCCGTCCGGCCGGCGTACGAGTCGTTGAGCACTGTCATCTGGGCCGCGATGAGTCGCTCCCAGCGGGTCTTCTCCGTGACCGACAGCGTGTGGTCGGAGACGACGTGGAAGACGGTGGGGATGTGCACGCTGCCGTTGGGCAGGCGTGGCGCGTCCTTGATGACGCCGTATGCGTTCGCCTCGTTCGTGGAGTAGAGCTCCGGCTCCTTGGCCGTGCTCCCGGCCGTCACGCGGGCGAGGTCCGGTGCGGTCGAGCACTGCGCGGCACCCGGCGAGGGGCGGCTCGCTGCGGCGCTGACGCCCGCGCTCGAAGAGGCCAGCGCGATGACGCTGACCGCTGTGGCGGCCAGGGCCGTCCAGCGCAGGGTGGGCTTGAGTGGCATACGGGATCTCCTCGTGTCATCTGCTGCTACCCCGAGCGAAACGCTTCTCGGAACCTACCGGGGCAGCGGGGGCGAACGGGGTGCTAGGACGGCGCGAGATCTGGTGGTGCGGGCGGAGCGGCCCGGCGTGCTCATGACGAGGCATCCGCGCGGTCGGCTTGCGTCAATCTTGCGTAAACCACGGCGCTTCACCACCCGCGTTCTTGCGGTCCGGTGGGCATGCTGGTCGTCGTAGGGAGGGACACCGACCGAACCGTGGGGGGAAGGTCGGCTGCAGTACCGGTTGGGGAACCGGCGGGGGTGGGAACCGGTTGGGGG
>NZ_JBYTCI010000065.1:0-2259 GCF_058790095.1 Terrabacter sp. FW104-15G4B
CCGCACCCGCACCCCGGGCCCCGGACCCCGGACCACCGTCCACGGCCGTTGGCTGGCTTACCGAACCGCCTCACAAGGTCGGGCCATGATGGGAGAGTCTCAGGATGACGATCAGCCCTGATGCAATGCCCGCCGGTGAGGTCGAGCCCTACGACATTCCCCGCGGCACGTGCCCGGGCTGTGGGGGCAGCCAGGTTCGACATCTCGTGATCGGGCTCCCGGCGGGTACGGATGACACGACCGGGACACCGCCCTGGGTCGACTGGATCGGCTGCATCCACCCGGGGCACGACCGCGAATGCGACCGGTGCGGCCTTGCGTGGAGCTTCGATGACCCGCGCCAGGTCCCTGTGTCGCCGTAGGCGTCCGTTTGCTGCCGAGCCCCTGGACGTCGGTCCACGTCGGTGCTGGCCAGGCGTCCACTTCAAGGTGATTCGCAGCCTTCGTCACTACGATGCCGCGGTGAACCTCTTGCCGCATCTGCCGCTCGGAGTCGAGCTGCTCATCTTCGCCGGCAGCGCTGCGGTCATCTGGGTCGCCGGGATCCCGCTGTCCAACTACACGGACATCCTTGCCGACCGGCTGCACCTCGGGCAGGCGCTCGGCGGGCTGATCCTGCTCGCGGTGGCCACCAACCTTCCCGAGATCGCCATCACCTACAGCGCCGCCGCGAGCGGCAAGCTCGACGTAGCGGTCAGCAACATCCTGGGCGGCATCGCCATCCAGACCGTGGTGCTCGTCGCTCTGGACGCGTTCGGCGTACGGGAACGGCGGCCGCTGACGTACCAGGCGGCGAGCCTCACTCTCGTGCTCGAAGGCGCGGTGGTCCTGGCGGTCCTGGTGGTCGTCGTCATGGGGACGCAGCTGCCGAAGGACCTCGTCGTCGCCCGACTCTCCCCCGACGTCGTCCTGATCGCGCTCGTCTGGGGTGTCGGACTGGTGCTGACCCGGCGCGCCGGGTCCCAGCTGCCATGGTCCAACAGCGGAGAAGCTCCCGACAGCCAGCCGAAGCCTCGGGGCCACTCCCAGAGGGCCCGGTCAGCCGCCGCCACCCGCAAGGGGATGAGCACCAGCAAGGCCGTCCTCGTCTTCGGCGCTGCGGCACTGGCCACGCTCGTCGCCGGCGCGCTCGCCGAGGAGAGCGGGACGGCTGCGGCCGACCAGGTCGGCCTCTCGGGCGTCCTCTTCGGGGCCACCGTCCTCGCCGCTGCGACGTCCCTGCCCGAGCTCAGCACGGGCCTGGCCGCGGTGCGACAGGACGACTACAAGCTCGCCTTCGGCGACATCTTCGGCGGGAACGCATTTCTGCCGGTGCTGTTCCTGTTGGCCGTCCTCGTCTCCGGCAAGGCGGTCCTGCCGAACGCGCACGCCGCCGACATCTACCTCACCGGTCTCGCCGCGCTGCTGACCATCGTCTACATGGCCGGGCTGCTCTTCCGGCCCAGCAAGGAGCACGCCCGCCTCGGCATCGACAGCATCGTCGTCCTGGCCCTCTACGTGATCGGTGTCATCGGGCTCGTCGTGCTGCCGAGCTAGGAGGTGCCGCCAACGGGCGGCATACGCCTGGTCGTACGCAGCAGGAGCCAGAGCGGCACCGGGCCCACGACCGCGAAGCGGTCCACCACGATGCTGACGCTCTTGACGACCCACTTGACCAGCACGGCAGTGACCACAACCGCCCCTCGGGCAGGGTGCCGCCAGAGCCACACGGCGGCAACGATCGCCTGGGGAGCCAGATGGCCACGTCCTGGACCTGGATGGCGGTCGCCTGCACGCCGGTTCCTGGGAGCTTGGCGTCGGATAGGGCCTGAGCGAGGGAACGACGGTCGCGAGCCAGGCGACGGCAATGAGTGCGGCGACCACCCAGACGTAGCCGGCGACCACGCGGACGGGGCGCCACGACCGCCAGTGCTGCAGTGCCCAGAGCCAGAGAAGCGCGACGCCGAACGGCCGACGGGCGGGCCCGCCGGCCGTCGTGCGCCGGCGGCGTTGGGGGTGAGCCTCGAACCCGGGGGTGGGAGTCAGGTCGCGCTCATCGGCACGGGGGCCGCGCCATCCGGTGGACGCCAGCGACCCTTCTCCCGAGAAGGGGCCACGAGGTGTCCACCGCCATCATCCACCCGGGTCGGGTGCTTCCGGGCGAAAACACCGCACATCTCGCCAATCGGACGCGAGAACGCCGGCCGGCACCGGGGTCTGGCGCATCAGCTGACCGAACAAGCGGTCAGGGTGGGTTCCGCCGACTCCCCCGGCAGAACC
>NZ_JBYTCI010000066.1:0-1291 GCF_058790095.1 Terrabacter sp. FW104-15G4B
CGCCCAGATCTCCTCCAGCACTGTCTTCCCCCTCCTCAGCACCGACCGACTCGGGATGTTCACCGCGAAAGCATAAGCAGCAGCGGCGGGTCGGCTCCGGCCCATCGCGGCTACGTGATTCAGAGGGTTCAAATCGTCAGCAATACTGGCCTGCGCTTCACCGCTCTCCTGTTTGACGACGTGGCTCAGCCACGCGGACGCGCGGGGACTCCGACGGCGACGGTGTCCGCGGCGATATCCTTAGTCGCAGCCGCCCCCGAGCCGACGACTGAGCGGCGGCCAATGTGGATGCCTTGGTTGATGGCCGCGTTTGTGCCGATCATCACTCCCTCGTCGAGGACAACATCGCCGGACACGGTGGCCCCAGGGTTGACGGTGACGTAGTCGGAGAGCACGGCGTCGTGCCCGACGGTCGCGTTGAGGTTCAGATGGACATGCCGACCTATCCGGATGTTCGTCGTGATCAAGACCCCAGGACAGATCACTGAGCCGTCTCCGATCTCGACGTCGGAGCCCAGGACCGCAGTTGGGTGGATGATCGGCGGGCCTGAGACAGCGCCCAACGCGTCAGCCTTCTCGACGAGCGCCTGGCGAACGTGAGGTGCTCCCACGCCCACGTAGTAGACGCCATCGATGGTGGAGAGGTCGTCGGATCGGCCGACGTGTTCAGCGCCTATCCGGCGCAAGCGGCCCTCGTCCGGGTTGCCGTCGTCCAGAAAGCCTGCGAACTCCAACTCGGTTGACTGGTTCAGCCAGTCGAGCATTTCTCGCCCGAAGCCACCAGCGCCAATGATGTATGCCCTTTGTGTCATGACGATGAACCTACGCGTAGATAAGCGAGGATCCATGCAGTCTCAGGGCGCGCGTTGGGGCGCAGACGCAGTCGGGCCACCTCGGTTCGAACCTGCCCGGCCCGGATCGAGGTGACCTGACCGAAATGTCCGATAACCCGGTCAACGGCGATTCTGATATGTACCGTTTTTAAGATGAGCGAACAGACTGCCTCCTTCCTTGGCCGACGAGGCGTGCTCTCCGGCCTCGGTGGAGGCGCTGTCCTGGCGACGGCGACGACGGCCGCGGCCGCCACGACGACGGCCGCTCCGAGCGCGATGGTCGCGGCCACCACCTTGGACCCGGTCCTGCACCTGCTGCGCCGTGCCACCTTTGGTCCGACGCCGGCGCTGGTCGCCGAGGTCCGCGCGACGGGCACGACCGCTTGGCTCGACGCGCAGCTGGCTCCGTTGACGAAGGTTCCGGACACGGCGATGGACGCCGTCTTGACTCGTTGGCC
>NZ_JBYTCI010000067.1:0-1159 GCF_058790095.1 Terrabacter sp. FW104-15G4B
CTCGCGACAGCTCTCGCGGCCTGGTACGCCTCCTTCGCCGGCGTGACGAACGAGACCTTCAAGCGGACCGTCGTGCCCACTTGGCCGATGTCTCCCGCCGCGCGCGCCCGCTGATCGAGTCCTCTGGAGGAGGCCCGACCGGCACCCGAGGTACCGGTGGTCGGGCCTCCTGCCCCGTCTCGTGCTGAACGGTGTGGCGCCGCGAGCCCTAGAGGTGTGCCGCGCGGGTGGTGCCGCCGTCCGCCCACAGTGCGGGACGGCCGGGCGCTCGGTTGGCCCTCGCCGGGTCGTCGGACCTAGGCTAGTTCGCCATGACATGCCCCTGCACCATCCGCTCGCGCGCCTTCGTGACACCTTCCTCCTCTTCCAGCGAGGTGAGCCGATGACGGGCTTGTTGCGTCGCGCCGTTCGCGCGTACCACCTGCGCTGCGCACGTGAGGACGCTCGTGTGCGCGGAATCGTCGTGCCACCCGGGGTCTGGGTCTGCGGCTGTCGGCACGTGAGCCTGGACCGGCTCGCCTTCGTGCGTCACCTCGGTGAGGTTCACGCCTGAGCCCTGGGGGTGAAGCACCTGCCTCGCCGGACCGGCCCTGGCTCGCGACCTGCTCACCGGGTCGCCGCGCAGACCGAGGGACTGGGCACGCCGGTGGCAGTGGTGGTCTGGCTCGGCTATGACCCACCCGCCACCCTCGACCCGGACGCCGCCCGACCCGACCGTGCCGTCCAGGGCGCTCCCGTGCTCGCCGCCTTCGTCGCCATCCTACTGCGCGGGGGGTGTCAGCATGGTCTGCCACAGCTACGGCTCGGTCGTCTGTGGGCATGCGGCGCCGCGGCTGCACGTCTCCAACCTCGTCGTCGGTTCCCCCGGGATGGACGTCTGGTCCCGAGCCGCCCTGCACACCTCGGCGGCGCTGTGGGCCGGCATCGCACCCGACGACCCCGATCGGCCTCGTCCCCCACACCCGCGTCGACGGCCTCGGTCATGCTGCGGACCCCACGTCTTCTTCCTTCGGGGCCAGGTCCTTGCCGGTCGAGGGCGCACGGACACAACGGCTACCCAGTCGCCGGCACGGGATCGCGGCGCGCGATCGCGCAGATTGCGTCCGGCCAGGGCGCGAGCGTCGGCGCACCGTAACCCAGGACTGCCCGCCCCCAAGGC
>NZ_JBYTCI010000068.1:0-912 GCF_058790095.1 Terrabacter sp. FW104-15G4B
ACCCGGCCCCGTCGTCTGCCCCCAGGTGCGGGGCGGTGGCACCGCGACCTGTGCGACGCGCCTTTCCATGGACGCACCCGCGAGGCAGTGTCAGACTTGTGGGACAACTCCAGTGAGCGAGGAGACAGGCAACGCCTGACGAGGGCCCGCTCCCCAGGCGCCCGGCGGCTGGCGTGGCCGAAGCGGCGCCAACGGCATACGACACCTCATCGCCAGGCCGTCGTTCTGCTCGCACCGGGTGCTCTCGCACCGACCGACCGGCCGTACGCCCAGCGCCCTCAGAGAAGCGATGTAGCCGGGCTGACCTGCAGCCGGCCGATCCGGACAAGGAGAGCTCCGATGTCTGACACCAACATCACCACACCCACCGCGGGCATGACCGCGGCCACCACCCCGCTCACCCCGGTGCCCCCTGCAGCGGCCGCCACGGCCGACCCGGCACCGTTGGGGCTCGCCGCCTTCGCCATGACCACGATGGTTCTCAGCGTCATCAACGCCGGCATCCTCAACGCCGCGCTCGCTCCCGCGGTGCTGGGGCTGGCACTCTTCTACGGCGGCGGCACGCAGCTGCTCGCCGGCATGTGGGAGTTCCGCCGGGGCAACACCTTCGGCGCCGTGGCGTTCAGCTCGTTCGGCGCCTTCTGGCTCTCGTACTGGTTCCTGGCGACGTTCATCCTCAGTGCACCGGCCCTGGTGGCCGTCGCCGCCCAGGTGCACCAGGCGATCGGGCTGTACCTGCTCGGGTGGGCGATCTTCACGGCATACATGACCGTGGGTTCGTTGCGAGTGAGCGGCGCGGTGGCGGCCGTCTTCGTGCTGCTGACGCTGACCTTCGCCGCCCTGTGCATCGGCGCCTTCATCGCCACCGTGCCCTCCACGTCGTCGTGGACAAAGATCGGCGGTTGGCTGGGC
>NZ_JBYTCI010000069.1:0-781 GCF_058790095.1 Terrabacter sp. FW104-15G4B
CTGCAGGTCGCTCGGGGTCCCGCTGGCGGGGACGGGCTCTGGGGTCAGCCCGAGGATGCGAGCGGTTGCCAAGGCGTCCTCGTACGGAGTGCGGATCTTCTGCCCTACCGCCGCAGCGAACTCCGGCGAGAGGAACAACGCCCGCAGCACCGGCGCAATGGCCGTGCTGTTAGCGAGGTACACCTGAGCGAGGTTGCTGACAAGGGTCGCGGGTGGCGCGTCAGAGACGTAGCGGATGGCCAGCTTGGTAGCGATCCGCGTCGCTGTGGCCGGGTGGTTCGCCAGGTAGGTGAGGTACGACGTAGCGACCGCGTCACCGCCCTCCGCCGAGGTGTTCGCGTGGCTCCAGCCGAGCACCTTGACGGCGCCGACGTAGCGGCGCATCGGCTTGTACAAGTACAGGCCCTGCTCAACATCGACGCTGAGGCCGGTCAGCGCGAGCGCCGACATCTTGACGTCCGCCTCGGTGTAGTTCCCGATGCCGACGGTATGCAGCTCGAGCAGCTCACGTCCGTAGTTCTCGTTCGGGGCCTTCTTTGTGCTGTCGGCGTTGTCCAGGATCTTGAGCATCGCCGGGTGACGGGCGGCGGCGTTGAGCATGTCGGAGTACTTGCCGAGCGCGTGCTTGCGGATCACGTCGCGCTGGAACAGATGAGCGTTGTCCCAGACCTCGCCATTGGGCACGGGGACGACGAGGTGGTTGGTCCAGAAGTCGACAACCGTCTCCAAGAGCTGGCGCCGTGAGAAGAGCGCCCGAGCAACATGCGACTCCAAGAGGTCA
>NZ_JBYTCI010000070.1:0-661 GCF_058790095.1 Terrabacter sp. FW104-15G4B
GAGCAGACTCGTTGGACCACCGCCCTGAACGCGCTGTATGCCGGGGCGCCTGCCGCGCTCGCTGCTCCGGCGGCAGCCACCCTCGGGGCCCTCTCCACGATGGCGCCGATCAAGGCTAGTGGCTACACCCCGGCCAACGGCGCGGCATATCCCAAGGGTGCCGTGGGCGACTCTCTACGCGACCTGGCCCGACTCATCAAGGCTCGCATCGGGCTGCGTGCGGCCACTATCGACGTCGGAAACTGGGACATGCACTCAGCCTTGGGCGCCAGCGACTCCGGCTGGATGTTCCGCCAGCTCACCGAACTGGGGCAGGCCCTCGCCGCCTTCAACCAGGACCTCGGCGCCCAGATGAGTGACGTGACGCTGGTGACCCTCAGCGAGTTCGGGCGCCGCGTCGCCCAGAACGGCTCTGGCGGGCTCGACCACGGGCACGGCAACGTCTCGCTCGTCATGGGCGCCGGGGTCCGCGGCGGCAAGGTCTACGGGCGCTGGCCAGGTCTGGCGGCTGCGAACCTCGACAACGGAGACCTTGCCGGCACCACCGACTACCGCACCATCTTGGCAGAAGCCCTCGAACAACGCGCCCAGATCTCCTCCAGCACTGTCTTCCCCCTCCTCAGCACCGACCGACTCGGGATGTTCACCGCGAAAGCATAAG
>NZ_JBYTCI010000071.1:0-632 GCF_058790095.1 Terrabacter sp. FW104-15G4B
GCTCCGAGCGCCCCGGCGCCGGCGAGCAGGGTGCGGCGAGAGACCTGCGAGGTCAGCGCCTGACCCTGCGGACAACCACACCCCTCGGCGGGGGCAGGGCTTGTCTGTGACGCGTGGGAGGCGGTGTTTGCGTTGCTGGTCATGGTCGGATCCTCACCGGGTAGCGAAGTTGGGCGAGTCGAGAATCAGGGCAACGACGTGGGGGAGACGCCAGGTCACGGCCTGCGCCCCCGCGATCAGCGCATCGCCGGGGGCGTGGTCGACGAAGCGGCAGATCGCGTCGCGCTGCGTCGCGGTCAACGCAACGAGTACCTTGGCGGCAAGCCCGTCGATCAGACCCGCATATGTGGTCGGCAAGGGGGACGGGATCAAGGTGGTCAGGTCGGGACGTGTCATCGCCTTGAGCGTCCAGTTGCCGGCAAGGCTGAGGTGGAAGTTCCATCGGTTCAGCGTGCTCGAGGCGCCACTCCACGCGGCGGCGACATCGGGGTAGCCGTTCGGCGCGGGCCAGCCCATCGGCGCCTGGCCGAACGTGCCCATCAACCATAGGAACGACTGCAGGTCGCTCGGGGTCCCGCTGGCGGGGACGGGCTCTGGGGTCAGCCCGAGGATGCGAGCGGTTGCCAAGGCGT
>NZ_JBYTCI010000072.1:0-626 GCF_058790095.1 Terrabacter sp. FW104-15G4B
GGGCCGGGGAGGTACGTGCCACCGGGCTGACATACGCGTATGCCGGGTCGCCGGCTCCCGTGATCCGTGACCTGGACCTCGTGGCCGGGCCGGGGCTGACGGTGGTGACCGGCCCCTCGGGGGTCGGCAAGTCGACGATGCTCGACCTGCTCGCCGGCCTGCGTCGACCCAGCCGGGGCACGGTCGAGGCACCCGCCTCGCACTACGTGACGCAACGGCCGTTCCTCGCGACCGGGTCGGTCCGCTCGGCCCTGACGATCGGCCACCCCGCCACCGACGACCAGCTCTGGGAGGCGTTGCGCGCCGTCGAGGTCGACGGGGTCGTCGCGGGCCTGCCCGGAGGACTGTCCGCCGACCTCGGCGACGACGGCTTCGGGCTGTCCGCCGGCCAGCGCCAACGCCTAGCGCTCGCCCGCGCCTGGCTGGCCCCCGAGACCCTGCTGCTCCTCGACGAGCCGACCGCCCACCTCGACCCCGAGGGCGCAGAGCATGTCGCCGCCCTGGTGGCCGAGCTCGCGGAGCGGCGGGTCGTCGTCGCCGTGACGCACCGCGACGAGCTCCTCGCCCACGCCGACCACCACGTCGTCCTCAGCGCGGTCGCCTCCCCCGTCACCTCCCCCGTCACC
>NZ_JBYTCI010000073.1:0-581 GCF_058790095.1 Terrabacter sp. FW104-15G4B
AAGCTGTCTACGGTGCGGATCGCGACCTCGGGGTTGGGGCCGATCATTGACTGCGGGGTGGTGGCGGATCCGACTGCTGCGGAGGCGAACGTCGTCACAGGGCCGCTGAGGCCTATCATGCGGTCGAGCCATCCGGTGCGCAGGCTCGATCCGGGGGCGGCGTTCTCCATCGTGGCCATGGCGTCGAAGTGCGACCGGGTCGGGTTGACCTGCCCGACCGCGTGGACCGCCGCCAAACCGCCCGCGTCCCAGATCGGCTTGAGGGGTGCGAGGGCCGGGTGCAGCCCGAACATGGTGTCAAGCTTGATCGCGCGGGAGGCCGGGATGGCGATCGTGGGCCGGGCAACGAAGTAGTTCGGGTCGCCGACCGGGACGACCGCGGAGAGTCCGTCGAAGCCGCCGCGCAGGCTCAGGATGACGATGGTGTCCCCGGTGTAGGCCGTCCCGGCGAAGGCGAGCTGGGTGGCGGCGCTAGGGCCGGCGACGGCCACGACAGCGCCGAGGGCTCCGAGCGCCCCGGCGCCGGCGAGCAGGGTGCGGCGAGAGACCTGCGAGGTCAGCGCCTGACCCTGCGGACAACC